>NZ_JACUUA010000015.1 GCF_014859565.1 Marinospirillum sp.
GGCATGCAACAAGGCATGCAACAAGGCATGCAACAAGGCATGCAACAAGGCATGCTGGAAGAAAAACGTAAAGTGGCCAAAAACCTGCTGGCCATGAACGTCATGGCCGATGCCCAGATTGCTCAGGCAACGGGACTGGATGCTGCTGAAATCAACACCCTGCGTCAGGCCATCACGCAACACTGATTAAGCATCCAAGCGAGTTGCACAACAAAGCTTGTGGTCTCTGTTTGTCGTCCGCTCGATTTTTATAGCAACCTCACTCTCCACTGCGGGTCGGACGGGTAGGTTGCGGGGGTCGCGGCATACTGCCTGCACCCCGTTTTGATCCATCCCGGCCATCCCTAGCCGAGCAGATCGTGTTGGTGTTGGCGTTTAGGCACTGGCCGCCAGCAGGGCTTTGAGCTGTAGCACTTCTTCAGCTGTCCAGTCTTTTTCAGACGCGATGATCTCCAGCAGTTTCTCAATACCGATACTCGCATCATTGGCTGCTGGGGTTTTGCGTTGTTGCAAATCCATGCAAGGTACTTCCGGTAGCTGGACGCTGTTGGCTGCCTCTTTCAGCCGCTCCTGTGATAAATGGGCATAACGCTGCGTGGTGATCGCGTCGGCATGGCCGAGAATCTTTTGCACTTCGTAAAGGGAGCGACCGGCGTTTACAAGCTGGCTGGCAAAGTTATGGCGCAGGTCATGGATCCGTACATCCGCCAGACCGGCTTTGATGCGGGCGCTGTTCCAGCTATTGTAAATGGTGTTAAAAGGCTTGCCCGTTCTGGGATTGGCAAACACCCAGTCGTCTTCATCATTTGCGGCTTTTGTTGCGTGACAGGAAGCGGCATGGGCGACTGACAGAAGGGTGGAATTGGATTCGGCACCTTCGGCCACCCCTGTAAAGCTGAGGCCTTTGTGGAGAAGTTCAAAGGGGTAGGGGGGCAGGTATAAAATCAAGCCACGGTACTTGTGTACCGTGGCTTTATTCTGGCAGTTAAGCTTCTGTCAGTTCGGCAATTTCCACATCGGCAGCACTGATGGCCTGGGCGCGTTTTTCATCACCCATGTTTACACCCTCGGCACGAATGATGGTGATGTCGGTAATGCCAATAAAGCCCAGCAGGGTTTTCAGGTAACTTTCCTGATGCTCCATGCTGGTTGCGGCACCTTCGGAATAAACACCACCACGCGCAGAGGCAATAACAACACGTTTGCCTTTTAACAGACCTTCCGGGCCGTTTTCGGTGTAACGGAAAGTGCGTCCTGCCTGTGCAATACGATCCACCCAGGCTTTCAGTTGTGATGGAATGCTGAAGTTATACAGGGGCGCACCAATCACCAGTACATCGGCCTTGAATACTTCATCCAGCAGAGTTTCGGTGATGGCCAGTTCGGCTTGCTGGCGCTCACTGCGCTGAGCGGCTTCAGTGCCGCCAGCCATAAGAATTTCACCATCCAGGTGGTTGATCGGGCTGGCAATCAGGTCACGCAAGATGACTTGTGCGCCGGGGTTTTGCTCTTGCAGGCGAGTGACAATTTTTTTGCTCAGGTTACGGCTAACGGATTGTTCAGCAAAGAGTCCTGCATCAATCTGAAGAATATTCATAAAAACACCTCATGAGAAGGGGTTGAAGGTTGCTTTGTTTACGATGAAGCCATTCTACGGTTGATTGATGAAAAGTATTAGATGGGTAAAGTGAGAATAGCTGTCCCATATCTGGAACAATGTGCATAATCAGCTGCATCAAAAGGCTTCGGGAGCAGTCATGAAAGACATCACCAATCTGGCACTGTTTGCACAGGTGATTGAACACGGCAGTTTCAGTCAGGCCGCACGGGTGCTGGGTATTCCAAAATCCACCCTGAGCCGCCGTATTGCTGATCTGGAAGAAGAACAAGGGGTGCGACTTTTAAATCGCACCACTCGTAAACTGATGCTGACTGAAATAGGCCGGGAATTTCTGGTGCACTGCCGAGCACTGCTGACGGCGGCACAGGCTGCGGAACAGGTCACGCAGATGGTGCAGGAAAGGCCACGCGGGAGGGTGCGGGTGAGCTGCCCTTATGCCGTTAGTCAGCACATGCTGATCAAGCATATTCCTGATTTTATGGCTGAGTACCCAGAGGTGCTGGTGGATCTGATGGTCACCAACAAACCGATTAATATGCTGGAAGACCAGGTGGATATTGCCTTGCGAGTACGTGCCACGCTGGAGGATTCTTCGTTGATTGTGCGACCTCTGGCTCCATCGATCCAGATTCTGGTGGCTCATCCAGATTATGTGGCGGCGCAGGGTGAACCACACCATCCATCCGATCTGATTACTTGGGCCAGCTTGTCGATGCCCTATTCCAGTGGGCGCTACATGTATGAACTGACTTCACCCCAAGGTGAACGGATTACATTCAGTCACCAGCCAAGACTGCTGAGTGACGACCTGTGGTTACTGCGTGAAGCAGCAGCCTGCAAACAAGGGCTGGCTGCTTTGCCTCGGGATTTGTGCCGTAACTATCTGGCGGATGGCCGTCTGGTACAAGTGTTGCCGGATTGGCAGTTGCCGGTTAACCACCTGCATCTGGTGTATCAGCACCGGCGCGGCATGTTACCTGCCGTGCGAGTGCTGATCGACTGGTTAGTGGAGCGCTTGCCGAATACTGCCACTTTTTAAGCTGCAGAATAAAAACAGCACGATCAGCAGCAGTAACGGTTTAAAATCCTGATCAACTGGCATCGGCGATGTGCTTGGGCAGTTTGATGATCGCTATAGCTCTCCTCCCCTGGCTCACATCCCAGTGGTTTTTCGACCAATAAGCCCTGCAGCTGATCAACCTGCCAGGTTGTAAAACAGCGGCAGTAGGATGGCGGTCACTGCACCAGTCAGGCTCATCGCCAGTGCGGCAAAGGCTCCAGTTTCTTCACCTTCTTCCAGCGCCACGGCAGTTCCTGCTGCATGGGCATTTAACCCAAGGGTAAAACCCCGCGCCGCAGGCAGATTTATTCCCGCCAGTTTCAATAATGGCAGAGCCATCACCGCCCCGGCCACTCCGGTGATCATCACAAAAACTGCTGCCAGTGCTGGTGAACCACCCAGATCTTCGGCCAGCAGGATGGCAATGGGTGATGTCACCGATTTGGGAGCCAGTGAGGCCAGCAGGGCTTGATCTGCCCCCAGCAACCAGGCAAAACCGAGTGTCAGCAGCACAGTACAAAAACCACCCACCAACAAAGCAGTCAGCAGCGGCCAGAAATAATCACGGATACGGCGCAAATGAGTATAAAGCGGTACCGCTAAAGCCACGGTGGTTGGCCCCAGTATCAGCCAGATCAGATCAGCAGAGGCGTAGTAGGTCTCAAAATCCACATCCAGCAACAACAACATACCCACCACAAGCAGGGTGGCTACCAATACCGGCTGTGCCAGCATTGAACGGGTTCGCTGGTTCAGCTCCATTGCCAGTTGATAACCGATCAGGGTCACCAGCAGACCAAAGAGTGGATGAGTCACCAGCACCTGAATCATGCCACCTTCTCCCCAGATTTTTTCTGCACCATTCGTTGCAGAATCCAGGCGGTCAGTGGAATGCTGATCAACAGTGAACCCAGCAAGGCAACACTGATAGCAACATAACTGGAGAGAATAACCTGCCACTGGGACATGATGCCCACTGCCGGTGGAATCAGCATCAGCGGCAGGTATTTCAGTAACTGGGTACTGGTCACTTTTAAAGGCTCAGGCACACGGCGCAGCAGCAACAAAGCCACCAGCAGTAACATCATTCCAATTACCGGGCCGGGTAAAGCCACCCCCAGATAAGCAATTAAAGTACCCAACATCTGAAACAACACCAAAAGCAACAAACCCCACATAATCCACCTTTAATCCAGTTAACCTGCTATTGCCCGGGTTATAAAAGTGCTTTTTTTAACCAGATCAGTCTTATTTGTTGTGAATTGTATCAGCAAAGGCAGGGTGTTGACTGAGTAAATGACAATCCAGATACTGAGGCACAGAGAGAAGGATAACAGTCCATGAGCCATTTGCTTCAGCCTGAAACACCACGCCTACTGCTGCGCCAGTGGCAATCAAAAGACTACCCGGCCTTTGCCGCCTTGAATACTGATCCGGAGGTGATGCGTTATTTTCCTGCCCCTCTGACAACAGAACAGAGTGATGCAGTGGCACAACTGTGCCAACAACTGATTGGAATGTTTGGCTGGGGTTTCTGGGCGGTGATGCAGCGCCTGGATATGCAACCTGATGGAGCCTTTGAACACCCAGCGTTACCCCAAGGGCATCCATTACGGCAGCATTTGTTGTATCGAAAATCCAATCCCTCCTTAACAACTGCAGCAGCATAATCTGCTGCTGCAGGGTTCAGGGATTAACCATCAAAGTGCTTTTTCCAGCCGTTCACACAGGATCTGCAGTGCCCTGACCCGCGCCCATTTTTTATCATTGCCTTCAATGATGTACCAGGGTGCATGCAGGGTACTGGTGCGTTCCACCATATCAGCCACAGCCAACGCATAATCATCCCAGCGCTCACGATTGCGGTAGTCTTCATCGGTGATTTTGTGCTGTTTATAACTGATCTGTTCCCGTGCTTTAAAACGCGCCAGCTGTTCTTCCTTGTCAATGTGCAGCCAGTATTTCAGCAGTACGATGCCATGTTCAGTGAGTTCTTCCTCAAACTCGTTGATCTCCTGATAAGCACGAATCCATTCATCATCACGCGCATAACCTTCAACCCGCTCCACCAGCACTCGTCCGTACCAGGTACGATCAAAAATGGTCATGTGTCCGGCGCGTTGTAAATGCCGCCAGAAGCGCCAGAGATAATGCCGAGCTTTTTCTTCATCCGTGGGTGCTGCCACAGGGATGACTCGATAATGCCGTGCATCCAGAGGGTGGATGATGCGCCGTATCATGCCGCCTTTGCCACCAGCATCCCAGCCTTCCAGCGCCATCACCACACTGACTTTGTTCTTGTGTGCCTTGCGCGCCAGTTCATTCAGGTGAGCCTGATGCTCTACCAGCTGTTCGTTGTATTCCTTTTTCTCCAGCGATTTTTTCAGATCAACATAATCCAGCAGTGTGGTTTTGTCACTGGACTGACTGCTCCAGTTGATTGCTGGAGATATCAATACCTTGGGATCAATATCCATACGTTTACGAATCATGTCACGCAACAGGCGACCGACTGTCAGACTGCGGTAGTTGGCATCATAACCCTCCACAATAATCCAGGGAGCCTGGCCGGTGCTGGTCTGCTGCAAGGTGGTTTCAGCCACTTGCCGGAAGGTATCGTACACCTTGATGTTATCGAGGTTTTTCTGGCTGACACGCCAGGCAGTTTTGGGATCTGCGGCCAGTGATTTAATACGATCCTTGTAGTGTTTTTTACTCAGATGCAGCCATAGTTTGATGAGCAACACACCATCATCCACCAGCATTTTTTCAAGGGTATTAATACGCGATAACGAAGCTTCAAGATCATTATCCGTCATTTCACCCTTCACACGACTGGAAATTGGATCGCTATACCAGGAGCTGAAGTGAATACCTATCTTGCCTTTGGGTGGCAAGGCGCGCCAGTAACGCCAGAAGTGCGGGCGTTCTTTTTCTTCATCAGTGGGAATATCAAAAGCGGTGGTTTCAAGGTGACGCGGATCCATCCACTCGTGCAACTGGTTGACCATTTCACCCTTACCTGCTCCATCAACACCGGAGATCAACACCAGCACAGGGAAATCACAACCCAGCAGCTCTTGCTGTATCTGCAGCAAATCGGCACGTAAGTCCGGCAATTCCTTTTTAAAAACATCCTTGTCCAGCGTTCTTCCCAGCTCGGCAGCTTCAAACATAAGCTTCTCCCTTATTGTTGTTCAAGGGAGAAGACTAACAGTAAAACAACACAAAAAAACAGCTCTAATCCTGATGTTTCAAAGTAAGCAATGGGATGGACTCCTCCTCACTTAACCGGCATCGATGTGCCAAAATGGTGAGCAGACTACAAACCATCATAACGATGAGGAGAGGTCCTCAAACCGCCCGCTCTGGTGTGAATTTCGGCAAAAGCACCACTGGACAACCAGGGTGACAGAGCGAGCCTGAATGGTATAACAAAAGCTGAACAGTCGTTCAAACCGGCTCATAAACCGCTGTTTTAAAAGGTTCGATACCTACCCGATCCAGCGCCTCAATAAAACGTTCACCTTCCTGCCGCAGTGACAGATAAGTATCCAGAATTACTTTCAGTGTGTTTGCCACTTCATCTGCGGGCACCGCTTTGCCGAGCACTTTACCAAGGCGGGCATTTTCTGTAGCCGAACCACCTAGAGTGATCTGGTACCAGTCTTCCCCCTTTTTATCCACGCCGAGAATACCGATGTGGCCGATATGGTGGTGAGCACAGGCGTTGATACAACCTGACATGTTCAACTGGACATCCCCCAGATCATGCAGGTAATCCAGATCATCAAACAACTGATTGATTTGATCCGCAATGTTCAGGGTTTTGGCATTAGCCAGCGCACAAAAATCAAAACCTGGGCAGACAATCATGTCGGTCAGGGTGTTGATATTGGCGCGCGCCAGATTGTTATCACGCAGCCGCTGCCAGACAGCAAACAGGTCTTTCTGCTGCACATCGGTCAATACTAGGTTCTGATCCTGAGTGGCGCGAATTTCACCAAAACTGAACGCCTCAGCCAGATCTGCTACGACATCCATCTGCAAATCGGTGATGTCACCAGGCGCACCCAGCAAGGGTTTCAGTGAAAGATGCACAATGCGGTATCCAGTAATCCGATGTGGCTGGGTATTACGTTCATACCAGACCCGGAAATCTTCATGGCTGCTCAGCGCCTGCTGCAAGGTGGTGTCACTGGCTGCGCCAACATCATAAGCAAAAGGCTGAAAGTGATCTTTCATGGCCTGAATTTTTGTTTCAGTCAGACGTAACTCACCACCTTTCAGATGTTGCCATTCGTCCTCAACCAGACGACGGAACTCATCAATGCCCAGTGCCGCCACCAGAATCTTGATACGTGCCTTGTATTTGTTATCCCGCCGCCCTTTCAGGTTATAAATACGCAGGATTGCTTCTAAATAGGTAAAAAGTTCTTTCGGGTCTAGATACTCACAAATTACCTTACCGATAAAGGGTGTACGACCCAACCCACCACCGACCAACACCTTAAAACCTGTCTCTCCCGCTTCATTACGCACCAGCTCCAGACCGATATCGTGTACTCGGCTGGATGCACGATCATTGGGACCACCACTGACCGCAATCTTGAACTTGCGAGGCAGGTAAGCAAATTCGGGATGCAGGGTGGACCACTGGCGAATCAGCTCACACCAGGGGCGTGGATCTTCAATTTCATCCGCCGCCACACCCGCCAGCGGATCGGTGGTGGTATTACGAATGCAGTTGCCAGAGGTCTGAATAGCGTGCATCTGGACCTTTGCCAGCTCTGCCAGAATATCCGGCACTTCTTCCAGCTTCGGCCAGTTGAACTGAATATTGGTACGGGTGGTGAAATGACCATAACCCCGATCCCAGGTGCGGGCGATGTGAGCCAGGGTACGCATCTGCTGCGCAGAAAAGGTTCCATAGGGAATCGCCACTCGCAACATCGGAGCCAAACGCTGAATGTACAAGCCATTCATCAGACGCAGCGCCAGAAACTCCTCTTCCGGCAATTCACCAGCCAGAAAACGACGTGTCTGGTCACGGAACTGTTCCACCCGTTGATCGACCAGTTGCTGATCCACCTGTTTGTAGACGTACATTGTGTTGCCACCTCATCACAGAAAATTTTTTGCCAGACTACCCGTATCCGTTTATAACATAAAATACTGAATAATCATTTTGATATAACCAAACACCAGAAGCTCATATATCGTAAAATGACATTACAAAATTCCTAGATATTCTTTTTGGTTTTATCAACACAAGGGCATAATCCCCCGCATTCAGTATTTTAAGGCTTGAATGTACAGGAGCAGACATGCCCACCACTGCCGCAACGCTTTCCACTCACCCGGTCACAGATCCGGCCATTACACCTGATCGGCTGACCCACTTGAAACAGCTGGAAGCCGAAAGCATCCACATCATACGCGAAGTGGCCGCCAGTTTTGCCAACCCGGTGATGCTTTATTCCATCGGTAAAGATTCTTCGGTGATGCTGCATCTGGCTCGCAAGGCTTTTTATCCCGGCACACCCCCCTTCCCGCTGCTGCATGTGGACACCACCTGGAAATTCCGCGAGATGATTGAGTTCCGTGATCACATGGCCAAAGAGGCGGGCATGGAACTGCTGGTGCACATCAATCAGGAAGGGGTGGACATGGACATCAATCCGATGATTCATGGTTCGAACAAACACACCGACATCATGAAAACCCAGTCGCTCAAGCAGGCGCTGAACAAATACGGCTTTGATGCTGCTTTTGGGGGTGCCCGTCGGGATGAAGAAAAGTCCCGCGCCAAGGAACGCATTTTTTCCTTCCGCGACAAAAACCACCGCTGGGACCCAAAAAACCAGCGCCCGGAGCTGTGGAACCTCTACAACACTGAAGTGGAAAAGGGTGAAAGCATCCGTGTATTTCCCTTATCCAACTGGACAGAACTGGATATCTGGCAATACATCTGGCTGGAACAGATCCAGATAGTGCCTCTGTATTTTGCTGCTGAGCGCCCGGTAGTGGAGCGGGATGGCACCTGGATTATGGTGGATGATGAACGCCTGCCGCTGGAGCCGGGTGAAGTACCCCAGATGAAACAGGTACGCTTCCGCACCCTGGGTTGTTACCCCCTGACCGGTGCGATTGAATCCACTGCCGCTACCCTGACTGACATCATTCAGGAAATGCTGCTAACCACCACATCCGAACGTCAGGGCCGCATGATCGACAAGGACGCCCGCGGTTCGATGGAACAGAAAAAAATGGAGGGTTACTTCTGATGAGTCAGACTTATCAACAACAAGGCGCCGAACTGATTGCTGAAGACATTCATGCTTATCTGAAACAGCATGAAGACAAACAACTGCTGCGCCTGCTCACCTGCGGCAGTGTGGATGACGGCAAGTCCACCCTGATTGGTCGCCTGCTGCACGACAGCAAGATGATTTATGAAGACCAGTTGGAAGCCCTGCACCGTGACAGCAAAACTCAGGGCACCACCGGTGAAGCCATTGATCTGGCGCTGCTGGTGGATGGTTTACAGGCCGAGCGGGAACAGGGCATCACTATTGATGTGGCCTACCGTTACTTCTCCACAGCACGGCGCAAATTCATCATTGCTGACACTCCCGGCCATGAGCAGTACACCCGCAACATGGCTACTGGCGCCTCCAACTGCGAACTGGCGATCATTCTGATTGACGCCCGCAAGGGTGTGCTGACCCAGACACGTCGCCATAGTTTTATTGTGTCACTGCTGGGTATTCGCCATGTGGTAGTGGCTATCAACAAGATGGATCTGGTGGATTACAGCGAAGAAGTGTTTGAACAAATCAAAGCAGATTATCTGGCTTTTGCCCGGCAACTGGATCTGCCAGAGGTGCATTTTGTACCTCTCTCGGCTTTGAAGGGTGACAATGTGGTCAGCCCATCCACCGAGCTGAACTGGTATCAGGGTCTGCCCTTGATGGAGCTGCTGGAAAGTGTTGATGTGGAACCCGCCGTTGATACACAACCGCTGCGTTTTCCGGTGCAGTATGTTAACCGCCCTCACCTCAACTTCCGCGGTTACTGTGGCACTCTGGCATCAGGCAAGGTGCAGGTGGGTGATGAAATCCGGGTACTGCCTTCCGGCCAGACCAGCCGGGTGAAATCCATTGTCACTTGGGAAGGTGAACTGGCTTCAGCCTTTGCACCCATGGCTATCACCCTGACACTGGACGATGAAATTGATATCTCCCGTGGTGATCTGCTGGTATCTGCCAGTGAACAGCCACCGGCCAGTGACCGACTGGAAGCCGAACTGGTATGGATGGCTGAGCAACCCTTGGTGCAAGGCAAAACCTATCTGTTAAAAATTGGTACCCGCAAGGTGAATGCCCGCATTCATGCCATCCAGCACAAAACGGATGTTAATTCACTGGAGCATCACCCTGCTTCTGGACTGGAGCTGAATGAAATTGCTCGGGTAGAAATTCAGCTGGAACAACCAGTGGTGGCCGATGCCTACCGTATCAACCGATCCACCGGCAGTTTTATCCTGATTGACCGCCTGAATAAAAACACCGTGGCAGCCGGTATGGTGCAGAGCAGTGACGGGCAGTCGCAGAACAGCCATTTGGAGCCAGTATCGGCAGAAGAACGGGCAAATCGTCTGGGTCAGCAACCGGCTCGTATCGAACTGCGAGGTGGTGATGCAGTCACCCGCCGCGAGCTGCTGCAACAACTGGAACGCGCCCTGTTTGATGCCGGACGCCTGCCGCTGCTGCTGAATGAAGGGGAACTGCCTGCTGAACTGGCTCGTCAGCAAAGTGCTCTGGAGCACTGGCTTTTGAACAAAGGACTCTTGTTGCTTACTGCCAGCGCTGGAGACCAGGTTGAACTGCTGGCCGAAATCAGCCATCAGCAACACCAGCAGCAACTGCCGCTGACCGCTCCGGAGCAGGCCATCGGTTTGATTCTGCAACACCTCCGTCAGTCCGGCATCACCTGAGAACCACAGGGTTCAAGGATGAACCCACTTCCCAGCCTATAGATTCTTACCCAACCCTGAGCTAGAGTAATGAGCAACAGAAACATGTAGGTAAGCATCATGGCACTTCCCCAGCTGAACACCTGTATATCGGATGAGCAGGAAAAGCTCCAAAAAATGAAAAATGACTTCATTAAAGAACCTGCTCCTTTTACTGGTTACTGGCTTTTCGTCACCAGAAAGAAGCAGGTTACTCCAGCTAATCCTCAGCCCTCTTTGACTACATCCACGTAGTAGCCTTCCACACCCTCCACCACTTCTCGTGCCAGTCCATGCACATCGGTTTCAAAACCGGGGAAGCGCTCGTTGAAGTCACGTACAAACTTCAGGTAACGCACAATGGTGTTGTTAAAACGCTCACCGGGGATCAACAGTGGGATACCCGGCGGATAGGGTGTAACCAGAATAGCGGTGATGCGTCCTTCCAGATCATCAATCGGGCAGCGCTCAACCAGACGGTGTGCCATTTTTGCCCAGGCATCCGCAGGCAACATCGCCGGTTCAATCTTCGACAGGTACATATCGGTGGTGATACGTGCCAGATTGTATTCCTTGTAGACCTGGTGGATGGCATTACACAGATCACGCAAGCCGGTACGTTCGTAACGCGGATTACGGGCAGCAAACTCCGGCATCACGCGCCATAAAGGCTGGTTGCGATCATAATCATCCTTGAACTGCTGCAACTCGGTCACCATGGAGTTCCAACGGCCTTTGGTGATACCGATGGTGAACATGATAAAGAAAGAATACAGGCCGGTTTTTTCAATGATGATGCCGTGTTCTGCCAGGTATTTACTGACAATAACAGCCGGAATACCCTGCTCATCAAAGTTGCCATCCACATCCAGGCCGGGAGTGATGATGGTGGCTTTGATCGGATCCAGCATATTAAAGCCGGTTTTAATATCCCCAAAACCATGCCAGCTGTCACCGGAGTGAATCACCCAGTCGTCCCGGTCACCGATACCTTCATTCACCGTCAGATTGTCCGGCCCCCAGACCTTGAACCACCAGTCATCATCACCAAACTCATCATCCACCTTACGCATGGCACGACGGAAATCGATGGCTTCATGAATGGATTCTTCCACCAGTGCATGTCCACCGGGTTCTTCCATCATCGCTGCCGCCACGTCACAGGAGGCAATAATGGCGTACTGTGGGCTGGTGGATGAGTGCATCAGATAGGATTCGTTAAAGCGGTAACGATCCAGCTTACGGGTCTGACTGTCCTGCACCAGAATCTGCGAAGCCTGCGACAAACCGGCCAGTAGTTTATGGGTGGACTGGGTGGCAAACACCAGGGTTTCTTCAGAACGCGGACGATCAGCACCTATGGCGTGCATGTTGCGATAAAACTCGTGGAAGGCCGCATGGGGCAACCAGGCTTCATCAAAATGCAGGGTATCAATGGTGCTGCCCAGGATCTGTTTAATCTCCTCCACGTTGTAGAGGATGCCATCATAGGTGGACTGGGTAATGGTCAGAATACGCGGCTTTTTGTTTTCTGCAGCACGAGCAAAAGGGTTGGCCTCAATCTTCTGACGAATGGTTTCGGGATCAAACTCACTTTTCGGGATTGGTCCGATGATGCCGTAATGATTGCGAGTCGGCATCAGAAACACCGGAATGGCACCGGTCATGATGATGGAGTGCAGAATGGATTTGTGGCAGTTACGATCCACCACCACAATATCACCGGGTGCCACGGTGGAGTGCCACACCACCTTGTTAGAGGTGGACGTGCCGTTGGTGACAAAAAACAGGTGATCACTGCCAAAAATACGCGCGGCATTCTGCTCACTGGCTGCTACCGGGCCGGTGTGATCCAGCAACTGACCCAGCTCATCCACCGCATTACACACGTCGGCACGCAGCATGTTTTCACCAAAAAACTGGTGGAACATCTGCCCAACAGGGCTTTTCAGAAACGCCACACCACCGGAATGACCGGGGCAGTGCCAGGAATAAGAAGAGTCACTGGCATAATCCATCAGTGCGGTGAAAAAGGGTGGTGCCAGTGCATCCAGATATTTTCTGGCTTCGCGGATGATGTGACGCGCCACAAACTCCGGCGTGTCTTCAAACATGTGAATAAAGCCATGCAGCTCACGCAGGATTTCATTAGGGATATGGCGCGAGGTGCGTGTTTCACCATAAAGGAAAATCGGAATATCGTGGTTACGCTTGCGAACTTCACGAATAAAGTTGCTGATCATTTCCAGCGCACGATCCACACCTTCTTCTGAGCCGTCTCCGAACTCTTCATCGTCGATGGAAACAATAAAACAGGATGCACGGCTGGCTTGCTGGGCAAAAGCGGTCAGGTCACCGTAACTGGTATAACCCACCACCTCCATGCCTTCCTTGCCAATGGCCTCCGCAAGATCCCGGATACCGGAACCGGAGATGTTTTCGGAGCGAAAGTCTTCATCAACAACAACAACGGGAAAGCGAAATTTCATGCGTTTTGGCCTGCCGGAAGTCAAGGGTGGTTAAAGAGCGCAATCTAACGCATCCACCCTCTCAAAACCAATGAATTTCTGTTACTCCGCACAAATCCGATAACCCACGCCAGAAAAAGTCTGAATAATATGCTTGTCACCCAGTTTTTGACGCAGGCGATGCACCAGTACCGCAATGGTTTCCACACTGGCCTGATTAGAGCCTTTACTGACCGCATCCGCCAGTTGCATTCTTGACAGGGGCTGACCCTTGGCATGTAATAAGGCATGAAGCAGATCAAACTCGGCACGGGTTAACTTCAGTTCTTTCCCTTCGCTGCTGAGCAACAAGCGAGACAGGGTGTTCAACGTCCAGCCAGAAAAATTCCACTCGGTTTTTTCACTGGTACCCTGCTTAACTGTAGCTAAACGCTCCATATACTTCTGGGATCTTAATGCCAGAAATGTGACATCCGTATTTCTCTGGATACAATCATCGGCTCCCATTTCCAGCGCTACCAGTTGATCACACTGATCCAGATCCGAAGACAGGATAAAAACCGGTAGATTTCGATGCTGTCGTAAACGACGCAACGTTACCAATCCGTCTTCATCACCCAGGTCGCGATCCAGCAACAGCAGATCATAACGCTGCGCCTCGACTAAACTATGTAGGTGTTTACAGCAGTTGGTCTGATCAACATAAATCGCCAGTGCCTGAAACGCTTTGACTACCTGAGCCAAAAAAACCAAATTCTCTGCTGCAACCAAAACACGATACTGACCTTGTGTCTGCATAAAAAAACGTCCTTTAGTTAATCTTGAAAGATGCTAACAGAGAGTTTTGCCAACGATGTCAGAAAAACTGGACAAGATAGCGTCTTTCTTTTAAAGCACGGCTTTTGTCTTGCTTCATAGGTTGTAAATGGTTATACTTTGGTATTAAACGCAGGTGCAGCATTTTCCTTCGGGAGGTAAATATGATCAGCGCCCAACAGCTAGAGATTTTATTGTTCAGCCAACAGCATCTGGAGCAGCAGCTGGTACTCAGCTTGCCTGCCCGCGCAGAAACCTGGAGGCATATTTACCGGAACCATCCTGAACTGGCATTTTTACTGGCACAAAACCCCAGCCTGCCAGAAGATCTGTCCAGTGAACTCGCTGCCCACGCCAAACCCAGTGTTCGGCTGATGGTGGCTCGGCGTGGCAACCCCGGATTTGAAGCTCTGCAAAATCTGGCAGAGGATGAAGAAGCAGCCATTCGTCTGGCTGTTGCCAAAAGAGAAGACCTGGATCAGCAGTTCGTTATGCAGCTGCTGAATGACCCTGATGAAGCTGTACGTGAAGCCACAGCGCGCTATCAACAACCCCTGCCATTGGTCAGTGGCTGGTAAAAGCTTTTATATTTTTCCTTCGTCGATTGACTGAGTGCACATTATTTGCACTAAAGGGCAGCTGGATTAGCTGTCCTTTTTTTTGCCTGAAATTTGCCTGCCTCCTAACCCTAGTTATTCACAATTACTGTGGATAAATCTGTGAACAAGCTTATGGTAAAGCTCCCGGTTTACCGTAAAAACTAGCCTGCCTACAGATTGGCTAAAAAGGAACCAGCTCTGTCACCACCCCTCTTGCAAGAACCCACAAACATTCATAACACAATGATTTAAAAGGGCTTTATAATATATAACCCACAAGGCTATTGACAGTTGCCAGCCCTGTATGTTGGGTTCCAGCATCTCTGACTCTTCTCTAGCAGCCCAGAATCGTTAACATCTTTTTCAGAATTTCTGCCTGTGGACACTTGACAGCGATAAGTCTTCTGGAAACCCCTGAACCAGACTGTTATCCTGCTGATATATTCCTGCACAAGAACACCTAAAGAGGATAATTTGTTTATGCAACTACAAGACCCCCTACTGTTTCGCCAGCAAGCCAGAATCAACGGCGCATGGGTGAATGCAGACTCAGGTGCAGTAACAGCCATCCACAACCCCTCCTCCGGTGAACTGCTGGGCAAAGTGCCCAATCTGGGACGGGAAGAAACCCATCGTGCAATTGCTGCCGCCAACGCCGCTCTACCCGCCTGGAGAGCTTTAACAGCAAAAGAGCGCAGCCAGAGACTACGCAGCTGGTTTAACCTGATGATGCAGCACCAGGATGATCTGGGTCGTATCATGACTCTGGAACAAGGCAAACCCCTGGCTGAAGCCAAGGGCGAAATTGCCTACGCCGCCTCGTTTGTGGAATGGTTCGCAGAAGAAGCCAAACGTATTTATGGCGAAACCCTGCCCGGTCATCAGGCTGACAAACGTATTCTGGTGATCAAACAACCCATCGGTGTAGCTGCTGCCATCACACCCTGGAACTTCCCTGCCGCCATGATTACCCGCAAGGTAGCACCGGCTTTAGCTGCAGGTTGTACAGTGGTTGTTAAACCCGCACCCCAGACACCCTTCTCGGCACTGGCACTGGCGGAACTGGCTGATCGTGCAGGTATTCCGGCGGGGGTATTAAATATCCTGCCTGCTGATGTGAATAACTCCATCGAGGTGGGTGCAGAGATGTGTGCCAATCCTATTGTGCGTAAACTCTCCTTCACCGGTTCCACTGCGGTGGGTGTCAAACTGATGGAGCAGTGCGCCCCCAGCATCAAAAAACTCTCATTGGAGCTGGGTGGTAACGCACCTTTTATTGTGTTTGATGATGCCGATCTGGATGCTGCGGTGGAAGGAGCCATGTTATCCAAATATCGCAACGCCGGGCAAACCTGTGTCTGTGCCAACCGCATTTATGTCCAGGACAGTGTTTATGATGCCTTTGCTGCCAAGCTTCAGGCTGCCGTCAGTCAGCTCAAGGTCGGAGATGGATTTGAAGAAGGGGTCACTATCGGCCCATTGATTGACCAGCGAGCGGTGGAAAAAGTCCAGCGTCATTTGCAGGATGCTGTCAGCAAGGGTGCCAAACTGCTGACAGGTGGTCAGGATCACCCACGTGGTGGCACCTTTGTCACTCCCACCATCATCACGGATGCCACCGCCGATATGCTGCTGGCAAGAGAAGAAACCTTCGGCCCACTGGCGCCACTGTTCCGTTTCCGAGATGAAGACGAAGTGATCACTCAAGCCAATGACACTGAATTCGGGCTGGCTGCTTATTTTTATGCTAAAGACCTCAGTCGGGTCTGGAAGGTGGCTGAAGCGCTGGAATACGGCATGGTGGGTATTAACACCGGCATCATCTCCACTGAAGTGGCTCCTTTTGGTGGCATCAAATCCTCCGGGCTGGGTCGGGAAGGTTCCCGTCATGGCATCGAGGAATATATAGAAATGAAATACCTCTGCATGAGTGTTTAAGTATGGACTCCTACAATCAACAACTCAGCCAGCGTTATGCGGATGAACACCTGGCCACTCGACTGCGTGAAGCGCTGCTGGCCGAAGGGCTGAACCCGGATCAATTAACCTTGGATGATATTGCAGCCATTGACCAGTTGCATGTGGGTGGGCGGCGCTCCAGTCGGCAACTGGCTGATCTGGCTGAGTTCCTGCCTGGCCAGCAGGTACTGGATCTGGGCTGCGGCACCGGGGGCAGCAGCCGTTTGCTGGTGGCAGAATATGGTGTACAAGTGGTGGGGGTGGATATCACCCAGCCGTTTGTTGATGTTGCCCGCTGGCTGACCGAAGCCACTGGACTGACTGCTCGCTGTCATTATACTTGTGCTGATGCCCAGCAGTTACCCTTGGAAACAGCCAGCTTTGATGCCGTTTGGTGCCAGCACACCCTGATGAACCTGCCTGACCTGGATCAGGGACTAAGGGAAATTCATCGGGTACTCAAGCCCGATGGTCGTCTGTTACTGCATGAAGTATTGCAGGGTGGCAACCTGGAGCCATTGGTATTTCCTGTTCCCTGGGCCGATGATGCCAGCACCAGCCACCTGCACACCCCAACCGAACTGGAACAACAACTACGGCTTGCCGGTTTTACTCCCATGTTCCAGCAGAATGTCACTGAGGATGCTCTCAACTGGCGGAAAAAACACACCGAAAAAGAAGCACGAGGCCAGATCGGTATCCTGACGCCTCAACTGATTTTTGGACCCCGTTTTTTGCAGATGGGTAAACACCTGATGGCTAACTTGCAACAGGATAAAGTTTGGTTAATGGAGTCTGTCTGGAAAAAGTATTAAAATTGCATTTTTAATACAGGGAGTGATTTATACGCATGGAACAGAATCTGGAACAGTACATTCGACAGCGTTGTAACAGCCTTAAAATCTCACTTTCTGAAGTCTGCCGTCAGGCAGACATCAGCCGCCAGACACTCTACGAGTGCTGGAGTAAGGATCATAAGTACCCCAGCCTTAGCACACTTGTGGCCATTTCCCATGTGTTAAAAGTCCATCCTTTACGCCTGTTACAGCTGGTTTTTCAACAGCACACAACGTCCAATCTGCCTCAGGCAATGCTCGGTGACCAGAGTGCGTTTGTAGCTGATGTGACCTATCCGGATGGTGAGCAGGTATTAACAGGGGAGCGTTTTCGCAAAACCTGGTGCCTGCAGAATGTGGGTTCTGTACCCTGGATCAACCGCCACCTGGCCTGTCAGGATGATGATCTGATGATCCTTTATGGGCGTAGTGGTGGTTTATTGGATGTTGCCGAGAAACTCCTCCCCGATCACAGCATCCTTCCCATCCCGGATACCCAACCGGGTGAAACCGTTGAGTTATCAGTGGATTTCACCGCTCCTTCCACACCCTGCACGGTGATTTCTTATTGGAAGATTCTGAATCCAGATGGTCAGTTTGCCTTCCCGAATTCCAAGGGTTTATGGGTCAAGGTTCGTGTGACAGGTGTGACTCAAGCAGCAAGCAATAACCCGGATGGATGGGAAGAGGTTAATCAATAAAACCTGATCAGAAACGCCCATTACCCTGAGCTGAATAACGCCCACCCGGCTGAGCGCGCCATTGCAGCAGTTGCAGAATCGGGGTAATGGCTGCATTTTCCTGAGTGTCTGCCAGAGCAGTAAAAGACCAGGTGTTAGGTGCTATTTGCCCATTAATCTGCAGTTGGTGTTGATCTTTTAACTCTGAGCTGAATAGCCACTCCAGCTGTTGTTCTGTGCGACAAACAGGTTTGAAGCTGACTTGCCCCAACTCTACAGCCATCGGCTGTAACACCTGCACTTCACCAGACAACTCACCCTGTAGGTCTGAACACGTCAGCTGCCCTTGCTGCAGCTGCATGGCAAAATCCAGTTGTCCTTGTAACTGCCCTTGCAGACTGATGGGCAGAGGTTGCCCACGTAATACATCCATACCACCCGGCTGCAAGTGACCTTTGATGCTGCCCAGTGGTGAAACTTTCAGCTGTAATAACCAGTCCTGCTGCTGGCTAACCAATTGCACATCCAGACGGGGTATCACCAGCAACAGCCGCCAGCCCGAGATAGACCAGCGCAGGCTGTCCAGCTCTACGCCCTGCATCCTCAAACCCGTTACCTGTCCCTTTCCGATACGCCCTTCCAACTGCTGCCAGCTGATTCCAGCAGGTAACAACTGGTGTTGCTGAGCTTTCCAGGCCAGCCAGCCAATGGGTGCCTGCACCACCAGGGTCACTATAAACAGCCAGCAAAGTAACAAAGGAAATAACAGGTATTTTAATAAAGGCCACAGCAGTCTCATAAGGGCAATAACTCCACGGTTAGTTGCAACGGCTGACCCTGCAGGGTCAGTTCACCCCAGTGCCATCCTTGATCTGCTGCACGCTGTAAAAACCTTTCCAGATGCTCGATGCGTGGTACTTGTGCCTGTAACAACCAGATTCCCGCCTGTTCCTCCACCACCACCTGTTGCAAACCATTACTGGCTGCCAGGGCTTGCCAACGACGTGTATCCATCGGCTGCACCGGTTGCAGTTGCTCTCTGACTGCCTCAAGGCGTTGCAGCAATAGCTCATCACGCTCAGCCTGCTGGGAACTCTGCTCTAACACCGATTGCAGAGGCTGCCAGGCCAGCAGATACAGCAGCATCAACATCACTATTGGAGAGGCCAGTTTTAATAACCGCTGCTCACTGGGTTGCAGGGCAGACCAGCGCTGTTTTAAGGCTGTTATCATAACTCCCGCTCCCAAACCGCATGCTTATCAGAAAACTGCCAGCGTCCGGCCAGACGCTGTAAAACCCGTTGATCCGCTGCGGTCACACCCAGCAGTTCAGCACGAACCCCCTGACGATTTAAACTCAGCTGTTGCACTTTGATATGTCTGGCATCTCGAAGGTAGGTCTCCAGTTCAGCCCAGGCATCCAGTCGTTGTTGCTGCCAATGGCGCTGCTGAATGGATCGCTCCAGGCGTGCATCCAGCAGTGAGCGGGCATTCTGCAGTGACACATCAGCACCCATCACTTCTGCAAAAGCCTGTGTTAACCGGGTTTTAACATCATCATGACTGCTTTTACCCCAGCTATTCATAACCAGTTGCAACATCAGCGCCAGCAGTATCACCATCCAGGGAGCCAGCATTAACACTTGTGCCGGACGCAGTTTGATTTTTTTGCAGATTTCCAGCCAGCGCCAAGCGGGAGCTTTCCACCAGGCCGGTGCTTTCCAGAGGGTGACTCCTGCTGGTTGATGCCTTGCCAGCCAGACAACCCGTGAGGCATCGGGCAGATCAACAACATCCAGTGTCTGGATGGGTAAATCACCAGCCAACCGAGACAGGTTACCGGCATCCAGCAAACCAACTCGCAGGTTCAGCAGGCTGAGTGTCTGAGGGTGGTACAACCAGTGTTGTTGTTGATCCTGCAGCAGTAACATGCTGGGTTGTTGCCAGGCCTGCTCAAAACACAGGGCTTCGGGCAACCAGCAATCTACCCGGATACCGGCATCCTGCAGACGTTGTTGCCAATCCTGTGCCTGCTGCTGATCCAGCACCGCCGTCCGTAACCTGCGTCCCTGGCTTTGCAGCACACAGATTTCCACCTCTTCCAGTGACTGGCAGAGTTGATCTTCCAGCAGTAATCCAGCTTCAGTATTTTTTACACCCGGTGGTCGCTCCAGCCAGTCCAGTCGTATGGCACGACTGTCCAGCAAAACCAGAGCAGGCACCTGCTGACTCAGCTCTGCCGCTGATTCCAGAGTAATTTGTTGTGGTGCTGAGGTATCCGGTAGCCACCAGCATTCATCCAGTTTTGAATGGATATCCAGACGCACCACCAGACGGTCTTTGTTATTCCTGCGTTTCATTCTTCCCTGCTCCCGGCATCAATCAGGCTGGTATGACCATCCACCGGCCCCCGTCGCCGGGCATACACACGGGTCTGCCCCTGAGGACTCAGATAAATGTCCGACTCAAAAACCAGTTCCAGATCATTCAGGCGCATTTCAATAGTCATCCGATAATAATCACTGACAAACATCAGTTGTGCTCCCACCCGCTGTTTCCAGGCCGGATCATCCGGCAGCTGATGTTCACCCAGTTCAGCCCAGAAATCGTCCAGCTGCTGGTAACCCACTTCCGGTCGCTGCGACCACCAATCCTCCAGCGCCTGTCTGCTCACCTGCCCTTCCATCAAAGCCCACAACAAACCCAGGTTCTCAAAATTCAGGGTGTTGATGTTCAGTCGTAAACGGCTGTCCGGCAGCAGACACAGGCTGCTGGGTAACTGCCGAAAACGCTGGCGCTGCTGCGGTTGTAACCAGTTTACCTCGGACAGATCAGCCATCGGCTGATTGGCGGCCACCCTTGGTGGGTCTTCCAGTAGGTACTGACCGGTTTCTGCACCCTGTGGCAAGGCCTCATTGTCACGATCCATCCAGTCGCGTGCCAGATCCATAAAAGCATCCGGCTCAAGATCTGGCAACCAGCGCTCTTCTTCCTGCAACTGGTTTAGATACAAGCGCCAGGGTAACAACTCCGGCAAAGAATGGCTGGCATCCTGACTGCTGATGCCCGCCAGATGATTAAGGTTAAAACAACTGCGCAGATCCATGACTCGCAGGCTTAATATCCCTTCATCCACCGGATAACTGACCGGCTCGCCTCGCAGACTGGCCCACCAGCGGGGTTGTTCACGTATACGTCCATCCGTGAGCACCTGCCGACCCAGAGTTTCTGCACCCAGCAGATACGCCCATCCCTGCTGTTGCAGGTAGCGGCCTTCTATCCGCTCTAAGTCCTGACGGCTGGCATTCTGGATCTGGGTCAGTGCCAGGGTCACCACCACCAGAATCAGCAGCACCGACAACAGTGCTACACCCTGTTGTTTCTTTTGCAACTTCTGCTGCGGACTGTTATTCATCGGCAGCTCCACTCTGTTGCCCTGCAGGTGCTGCTGGGGTTGCGGGCTGAATCAACATCACCTCCGGCAACAAAACCAGGCGTTCATACTGCTGATCTTGCCAGACAATCCGCAAACGTAATCCACGCGGGAAGTCACCCCCCAGTGTTGTTTGCCAACTGCCCTGCCGGTAATAACTCCAGTTTAATGATGTCACCCCGGTCAGCTCATCAACCTGGGTCCATTGTTGTTCTCCGGCAGCATCCAGCAGACCGGAGGAAGCCAGCGTCAGGCGCTGCTGCTGCGGGTGCCACTGCAAACGCCACAGGCGCAAACGACTGGCATAATCCTGGGTTGGCAACACCCACTGCCCGGCGGCCACCCAGTAGAGTTCTTGGTTGTCATTCAATAACATCAGTGGGCTGCTGCCGATGGCTTGCCCCCGTTCTTGGGGTTGGCGTACCACCAGTTGGGTCAGCTGTTGATCCACACGGCTCAGAAACACCACCAGTTGTTCAGCACTCTGCTCCCGCACCTCACTCAGCTGCCTGCGGGCATCCAGTACCTGGCTGACCAGCAAAGTCAGCGCCACCGCAATGGCCGCCATAATCGCCAGAGCAACCATCACCTCCAGCAGGGTAAATCCGCTCTGCCGGTGTTTCATCGCTGCCCCACAAAACCAGAAACCTGCGTCAGCAGTTGTTGACGTGTAGCATCGGCATAAACTTGTATATCCAGCCGCCGCATGGTGGGCAGAGGTGTCGCCTGTACATTCACACGCCAATAACACTGCAGACGTCCAGCTTCACTTTGACCTTCCTGTGAACCTAATTCCGGCCAGCTTTCATCAAGCATCCGGCTGGTCAGTAAATTATCCGCACACAACTGCCCCAGCGCCCGCTCTTCCGCCACCAGCCGAATATCAACCGCACGGCTGATCACCTCTGCAGACACACCCGCCATCATCGCCAGAATCATCAGCGCCACCAGCACTTCCACCAGGGTTAAGCCCTGTTGACGGTGAAGATCAGGATTCATCAGCAAGATCCAGCAGCTCAAAATGGCTGGCATGAATACGGATACGCCGTTGGGCATCACCAATTTTTAAGGTCAGGGTCAGGGGTGTCACCTCACCGGCAGGAAAAAACACCACCGCAGGAGCCAGATTCTTGTCTCGTGGTTCAGTCGTCACATCCATGCCTTGCAGTTGTAACCCGGATGCCCATTCACGCTGGGGCAAACCCCGGCTGACATGAACCTGCCAGAGCCCGAGAGAGTCCCGTAAAGCAAACTGATAACCCTGTTGATTCACCTGCCAGCCCACCAGCCGATGGCGATTCAGTGCCAGATCCCGTGCAAAGGTAAAATCCTCCAGCAGCTGGCGTGCCTGTTGATCCACCTGAGATTGATCATCACGCGTCATACTGATCACCGCCAGTGAGGTGGTCAGCCCGATGATAAACAGCACCACCAGCACTTCCAGCAGTGTAAAACCACGCTGGCTTTGGTGCTGGCGGGAATCAGAGATCCCAGTTGCCGATATCTGCATTCAGACCCTCACCACCGATGCGTCCATCTGCCCCAAAGGAGAAGACATCCACACGGCCTTTTTCACCGGGAAAACGGTACTGATAGGCATTGCCCCAAGGATCGGTTGGCAGGCGGCGGATATAACCATTGTCACGATAATTACGTGGCTCCGGGGCAATGGAGGGTTTGGTGACCAGTGCATTTAAACCCTGCTCACTGCTGGGATAGGTGAAGTTATCCAGCCGATACATTTCCAGCGATTGCTCCAGACTGGAAATATCTGCACGAGCTTTCTGCACCATGGCCTTGTCCTGATTATCCAGCACATTGGGAGCCACAATCGCCACCAGCAGGCCAATAATCACCAGCACCACCATCACTTCCAGCAGAGTAAAACCCTGTTGCCGTTTTGTTTTATGCATCACTTTTCCCTCTTAAAAATTCAGTACATCATTCAATTGCATAATGGGCAGCAGTATAGCCAGCACGATGGTCAGCACCACACCCCCCATAAATAAAATCATCAAAGGTTCAAACAGGGTTAAAGTCACATCCACCTTCTGCTGAAACTCACTGTCTTGCAAGTCCGCCACTCGGGTCAGCATCTGATCCAGCTCACCGCTGGCCTCACCACTGGCCACCATATAAGTCATCATCGGCGGAAAATGCCCGCTGCGCTCCAGCGCCCGATGCAGGCTGACCCCTTCACGCACCTGATCCACCACCCCATCCACCACCTGCCGCAGATACACATTACTCAGGGTATCTCGTGCCACCCGCAAGGCATCCAGCAGTGGAATGCCACTGCCGGTGAGGATGGCGACGGTACGCGCCAGTCGTGCGGTATTCAGTGCCCGGATCAGTCGACCCAGAAAAGGCGTGCGTAGTTGTCTCTGATGCCAAGCCATACGCCAGACCGGCTTTTTTAACAGCCAATGCAACCCGACAACCACCAGTACCATCACCAGTGCCATGACCAGTCCCCAGTCCCGGATGGCATCACTGACCCAGATCAGCCCACGGGTGATGGTGGGTAAGGTTTGCCCGGCATGATCAAACTGACTGACAATTCGTGGCACCACAAAACTCATCAACGCCACCACAATTGCCAAAGATACCAAGGTCAACAACACTGGATACACCAGTGCCATTTTGGCCTTTTGCCGCTGTTTCTGGCTGGTTTCCAGATAATCCGCCAGACGCATCAGCACCTGATCCAGCCGACCGGCTTTTTCACCGGCAGCCACCAGTGCCACATACAGGTCTTCAAAACTACCCGGCCAGTGTTTTAAGGTTTCTGCCAGACTGTGCCCTTCCCTGACTCGGGTGCGCAAGCCCTGAATCAGATGGCGCTGACGATCTGTTTCGGCCTGACGACCCAAGGTTTCCAGTGCCGTTTCCAGCGGTAAACCTGCAGCCACCAAGGTCGCCAGCTGGCGGGTAAACAGAGTTTTTTGTTCATGACTGAGTTGTCCGGCGGAGCGTTTTTTTTCGCTGCGCCCGACACCCGACGGGTTTTGTCCTGCTCCCAGCATCACCCGGCGGGGAAACAAGCCCTGATCACGCAACAACTGACGGGCATGACGCTCGGATTCTGCCTCCAGCACGCCTTTTTTGATTTTGCCGCTGGCATCCAGTGCCTGATATTGAAAACTGTCCATCATCCGCTCCGCGTGACACGCAGCACATCTTCCAGCGAGGTTTCACCGCGCCGCAGCCGCTCAACACCAGCGGCCAGCAGGTTCGGCCACTGCGCAAAAACTTCCCGCGCCATCTCGGCTTCGGCGGCACCTTCATGGATCATGTCGGCCAGATCTGCAAAGATGGGCACAAACTCATACAAACCCACACGCCCGCTGTAGCCGGTGTGTTTGCAATGCTCACAACCGCTGGCACTCCATAATTGCTGCAAATCCGCTGCACTGTCACCCAGCAAACGCCGCTCACTGTCCCTGATCGGACGACTACTGCGGCAATGTTCACACAAACGCCGTACCAGACGTTGTGCCATCACACCTTTTAAACTGGAAGCCAGCAAAAAAGGCTCGATGCCCATATCCCGCAAACGAGTGATGGCACCCAGAGCCGAGTTGGTGTGCAAGGTGGATAACACCAAATGCCCGGTCAAACTGGCCTGCACCGCTATACCTGCTGTTTCCAGATCGCGGATTTCACCAATCATCACCACATCCGGGTCCTGGCGCAAAATGGCACGCAAACCCTTGGCAAAACTCATTCCGGCCTTGATGTTGACCGCAGTCTGACCAATACCGGGAATGGCATATTCCACCGGATCTTCCACCGTCAGGATATTACGGCTGGAATCATTCAACTGGGTCAGGCTGGCATACAGGGTGGTGGTTTTACCCGAGCCGGTCGGGCCGGTAATCAACAGGATACCGTTGGGCTGGAGTAGCAGTTCACGATAACGCTCCGCCACCTGTTGTGGCATTCCCAGCTCATCAATACCCAGCAGCGCCGAGGTTTTATCCAGCAGACGCATCACCACCCGTTCACCATAAATGGAGGGCAAGGTGGACACACGAATATCCACTTCCCGCCCAGCAGCACGCACCGTAATACGTCCATCCTGTGGGTGGCGTTTTTCAGCAATATCCAGCCGTGCCATGACCTTGATGCGTGACACCAGCATGGGTGCCAACTTGCGAGGCGGACGTAATACCTCCAGCAGCACACCATCCACACGAAAGCGCACCACCAGTTGTTGTTCGAAGGTTTCGATATGGATATCCGAGGCATGGAGTTTTAACGCCTCGGCAAACAGGCCGTTAATCAGCCGAATGATCGGGGCTTCACCTTCACTTTCCAGCAGGTCTTCAATTGCAGGTAACTCTTCCATCAGGCTGTCCAGATTCACCTGATCGGAAATACCCTCAATTAATTCAGAGGTACTGGCGCGGCTGGCATCATAAGCTCTTGCCAGACGTGCCTCAAATGCGGCTTCATCCAGCCATTCCATGGTTTGCGGTTCTCCCAGTACCCGCAAAACCTCTTGCATTTGCTGCAACTGGCTTGCCTGCTGATCACTTGCATGGGTGTCATTTGTATTGCTGTCACTCATACCCGCACGACAAACCAGGCGATAAGCATCATCCGCCAGAGCAACTGGGCAGGGTTCTGCCAGCAAGCCATAACGCTTGGCAAAACGATAAGGCAGCTGCTCAGTCATTCACGGCCTCTGTTGCCAGTCTGGCTTGCTGCTCCCGAGGGGATGGGAACAGCTCACTCAAAGTTTGTCGGTCAGCAGCTCCGGTACGTGCTTCCCAGGATAACAAGCGCTGCTGGTCACCATCCCGCAACAGATGGGCAGCGTGCATATAACGGTATTTTTCAGCACTGACACTGGCCAGTGAGTCCCGATCATGCAGAATACGCGGTTGGATAAACACCATCAGATTACGTTTTTCACGGCTGATACTGGTCGAACGAAACAATACCCCCAGCAGCGGAATATCACCCAGCAGTGGCACCTTGCGCCTGACTTCACGCACGTCTTCACCAATCAATCCACCCAGCACAATAATGTCGTTATTATCCGCCATTACCGTGGTTTTGATTTCGCGTTTATTGGTGATGATGTCGCTGGCACGGGCGGAATCCTCAATATTGGATACCTCTTGCAATATCTCCAGCCGCACCGAATCCCCATCATTAATCTGTGGGGTAATCTGCAGACGTACACCTACCTCGCGCCTTTGAATGGTCTGGAACGGGTTGGTGTTGTTGTCACCAACAGTGGAGCCAGTGATAAAGGGCACCTCCTGACCCACCAGAATCGTGGCTTCGGCATTATCCAGCGTCAGGATGCTGGGTGTGGAGAGGATATTAAAATCTGATTCACTCTGGATGGCATTCAACAGCAGGCCAAAACTGATGCCTGAATCATTAATGCGACCCACACCGGCAGTAATACCCTGCACACCGGCCAATGCAGACAAGGCTCCGATAGACCCGCCGGTAGCACCTCCGGCAGCCACACCACTTAACCCGGTATTGCCGGAAAAATTACCACCCACCAGCGGTACGGAACCGGCATTCTGATCCAGCATCAACCACTGCACACCCAGCTCACGCGCACGGGTGTCGGACATTTCCACAATAATGGCTTCCACCAGCACCTGTGCCCGGCGGATATCCAGTTGATCAATCACCAGACGTATTTCCCGCAACTGATCAGGGCTGCCGGAAGCCACCAGTGCATTGGTGGCTTCATGAGCCTGCAAAGTCATACGACGGGATACTGTACCCTCTGCCGGTTTATCCTCCGATTGCAACCCTTGCAACAGGGGCACCATTTCGCTGGCTTTGGCATGGCGCAGATAAAACACCTGGGTGTTGGCAGAACGCTCCACTGGCTGATCCAGATCGGCTACTAACCGCTCCAGCTCTCGGCGGGTGGCAGCATCAGCACGAATAACCAACAGATTTAAGCGGTTATCAGACATAATCTGAGGTGGCTGACCACCACGTCCTTCTCGGCGCAGCAACTGGGTCAGCAGTTTTTCCATTTCTGTTGCTGATGCATGAGTCAGAGGTAACAACAACAGGTTGTCACTGCTTTGCTGATCAATCCTCTGCACCAGTGCATGTAAACGCTCAAGGTTGGTGCCCCAGTCAGTCAAAATTAAAAGGTTGGTGGGTGCGTAGTGAGTAATCACCCCAATCCGACGATCCATCAGTGGAGTCAGAATATTCACCAACTGTGCGGCATCCGAGTTACGCAAGGGAATCACACGGGTGGCCAGCAAATCCTTGCCATCAGAGTTGGGGGGTAAATGCCCTTCCACCGGGATGGGTTCCAGTCTGGCAGTCTGCTCAGGAACAATTCTGGCATTATGTTCATCCAGCTCCACCACCGCAAAACCATTCACTCGCAACTGAGAAAGAAAAACCTGATACACCTCTTCAGCACTTAACTGCCGCTGGCTGCGAATGGTGACTCGCCCGCGCACCCGTGGGTCGACCAGAAAGGTTCGGTTGGTGATGCGGCCAACACTGTCAATAAACTCGGCCAGATCCACATCCTGTACATTGACGGAAAAGCGCTCCTGCTGCGCCTGTCCTTGTGCCTGAACTGGCAAAGCCAGCAGCCACAAGAGTAAAAAAACCAATAAACCGGGATATTTCACGCGCTACTCCATTTCCAGACTGATCATTAAACGCTCATTACCACGCAGCAATTCCACATCCACTGCGCTGGCTGATTGTAAACGTGTGGTCAGAGCCATCATCTGTGCGGTATCACTGACCGCTACACCATCCACTGCCACCAGCAGATCACCCGGTTGCAGACCCAGCGCATTAAAAAGACTGGCATCTGAACCTGGATTAATACGGAACCCCTGCAACTGCCCACCCTCATTATGAGGAGCCAGGGTGATATAACGCATTAACTGCAAAGGATCACGCAATAGGCTGGCACGAAAATCAGCACCAAAGGTATCTTCCAGTACCCGTGTTCCCACTCGCTCCTGCACTGCCGCAGATGACTGTTGCTGCTGCGTTGGCTGTGCTGGCTGCCTTGCATTACTTGATTCAGCTGCACGCTGCTGCTCGGTGATGCCCTGCTGACGTGCAGGTTTGTTATCCAGGTTGAGCGTCACCTGCTCCAACTGACCGTTACGATCAAACACCAGAGCATCCTTGCGAATCGATACCAACCGGATACCCTGTTCCAGCTCATCACCTTCTGACAGGGTGCGATCCTTGTTGCGGTATTTCAGCAACACCACCGAACGACCGGCCTGATCCGATAAAAACACACCCTGCACCTGCACCGCCAGACGACTGACCTGAGTGACCTGACGAACTGGCGCAGAAGTTGCCTCTGCTGGTTGCCAATAATGCCCCAGCTGGTTGATCCATAACACCTTCTGCTGTTTATTCTCCGCTGTAGATACTTGTACTTGTGGCTGGGGGTCAAACCACTGCACCCCACTCCAAAACAAGGAAGCCAGCACCAGCGGCAGCAGCAACCAACCCACTGGTTGCAGCCCGCGCAACACTTGATTGGCTGTTATCACTGCACAGCCTCGGGATGCCAGCCGGGATGCCCTTCCACAAATGCCAGACTGGGCAGTTCCAACGGCGGTAAATGCCATGCTGATGAACGCTGACGCAACCAGCTTTCCATCAGTTGCCACAACGGCTGACCTTCACCCCGGTAATGGGTTGACCAGCCAGCCACCCGCGCACGATTACGGGTACTGGAAGCAGGCCATTGCAACTCGGAAATCCGTTGGCCTGCCACTGCCTGATAGCGCAAAACATAAGCACTGCCGGTCAAACGTGGCATATCTTCGCTGGAATGCAAATACCAGTCATCACTCAACAGCTGATCTGCACCCGCTTCCAGCCGTGCCTGTAATTGCTGGGGGTCAGCGGTCACCTGAAACACTCGGCTGTTATAACCGGCGGTCAGGCTCAGCAGATGATCCCGCGTGATGACTTGACCCGGTGCTACCGCCAAACCATGGCGCAGTCCCGGTGCCAGTGTTAATTCAGCGCGGGTGGTTTTTAAGGCTTCAGCAATCAGCTGATCCCAGCTGCCTGCCAGTGCATCCCGGCGATACAACCAACCGGGAGCTTCAGCCAGTGGCAGATCCAGCCAACCGGCATGAGCCGAGCGCAAACGCTGAATCTGCTCAGCTACAGCGGGCATTACCTCGGATTGATCCGTCAGCACCGGGTGAAAACGAGCATTCACCACTCGCTTGGAATTTTTAGATTCCAGCGTAATGGCAAAATAGCCCTGCCCCTGACTACCGGCAAAACACACTGGAATGGGTGCTTGTACCGCCTGAGGCCACAAATCCTGCCCACGGCTGGATAAAATCAGATCCACACCCTGTAACTCTTTTGCCAGCCACAAGTCAGAGTTGGTTCCGGCATCACTCAACACCACCACCCAGTCTGCCTGACTACCGGCCTGTAACACCTGTTGTTGAATATGGGATAAATATTGAATACGCGACAAGTTCAGTGGTTGGTTTGGTACACCCACCACCGCAATCTTCATACCTGCTTTATCAAAAAAAGCCACGGGGTTGCCTGTATCCAGCACCGGACGGGCAAACTCGCTATACAAACGCGGGTAACCCTGCGGCCAGATCTGTTGTTCTTCACTGGCAATCCGCACCTCGGCACCCAGCCAATGACTGGATAACGGGGCATAACGCCCGGCAGTTAACTCTGCCAGACCACTGCCATTCCAGCACTGACCACCTTCCAGGGTTAAACAGGCATCCGCACCCCACTGTACTCGCTGCTGCTCCAGTGCTTTTGCCAAGGCGGCATAACCACCCATCCGAACTCCACCAGCCTGACGTGCTCCGCTGGCCGTTAACCAGGCCACGCGGGAATCACCCGAAGTAATACCCAACTCTGCCAGCCGGTTGTATTCCGTGAAATAAGGCGCCTGCCCCAGCAAAGACATGGGGCCAAGATGATTGGCAACAGAATGGGAGATAACCGGCAGCCACTGGGCATGGGTATCGGCATAAAACAGCAACTGCACTGCGGAGGAGGAAGCTGCCGGAGTACGCCGCACCACATCCGCCGCGGATGTTCCTGCTGCACCCTGAGTAGCGCAGCCCGACAAACCGGCAAGAGCCAGGGAAGCAGCCCCGGCGGTCAAAAATTGGCGACGTGAAGGTTTAAACATAAAAAAACGTGATCCCTGTAAAAAAGCATCAGGATTCTAACGGAAACGAACCCATAAAAAATAAAGTTACCCAAAGCCATAGGTTTGTTATGGTATAACAAGCAACAAACAGGCGACATGAAAAACCCAACCGGTGAGGCCATTATGCATCGATCATTTCTACTCTCCATCAGCAATAAGGAGATATGCCCCAGATGTTTTTTGCCATCCAGATGCTGCAAATTACAACCACCACAAGCGGCATAATGTGAGCAAGCCGGGACTGTACACCGAGGTGAAGGCAACAGCATTCTTGCGGGGTTTAGTGAAAAGGCGGCTCATTGTGTTACACCGGTCAACAAAAGGAACCGCATACTAGGGTAAGCATCAAGATAGGGCAACAGCCGCTTTCCGATCACCGCGCATCACTACCCAAATCAACGGAAATACTCAGGATCCGCAAAGCCAGAACCAGCACGGAAAAAATTTTGATTGTTGAACGGGTCCGGTGGGCAAGCTCCGGCCAACGCACTCGCATCACTCGCCCCATACCGCACCAGCATAGTGCATGCTCTAGACGCATAACGCCTGAATGCGCTATATTAATGCACCTTAAAAACAGCAAGCTTCCAACGCGCTGCTTTTTCGGTCGCTGAAAGGCAGATGTTTACTGCCTCCGCAGCCAGTAATCCTAATAAAAATTGCACAAAAAAAGAGTGTTCGCTCATAAAACACGCCAGCAACCTTCTTTTAATCAATCAAGGAAACTCCATGCCTTACGTTCACGATACCCTTGCCCGCCTGCAAAAAAGCAGCCCCGCCCAGACCGAATTTTATCAGGCGACTGAAGAAGTTCTTGAGTCCATCCGTCCATTGCTGGACAGTGACAAGCGCTACCGTGAAGCCAGCATCATTGAACGTATTGTTGAACCCGAACGTCAGATTTTTTTCCGTGTCACCTGGCTGGATGACCAGGGCAAAATCCAGGTCAACAAGGGTTTCCGTGTTCAGTTCAACTCCGCTATTGGCCCCTACAAGGGTGGTCTGCGTTTCCACCCCAGCGTGAATGCCGGCATCATCAAGTTTCTGGGCTTTGAACAGATTTTCAAGAACTCATTGACCGGTCTGGCTATTGGCGGCGGCAAGGGCGGTTCCGACTTTAACCCCAAGGGTCGCTCTGATAACGAAATCATGCGTTTCTGTCAGGCATTCATGAGTGAACTCTATCGCCATATTGGTGACACCATGGACGTACCTGCCGGTGATATCGGTGTAGGTGGTCGTGAAATCGGTTACATGTTTGGTCAGTACAAGCGCCTGACTGGCAGTTATGAAGGTGTTCTGACCGGCAAGGGTCTGAACTGGGGTGGCTCATTGGTGCGTACCGAAGCCACAGGTTACGGCGCGGTATATTTTGCCGAGAATATGTTAAAAAGCCGCAGTGATAGCCTGGATGGCAAAACCTGCCTGGTATCCGGTGCCGGTAACGTTGCCATCTACACCATTGAAAAACTCTACCAAATGGGTGCTCTGCCCGTGACCTGTTCTGACTCCCAGGGCACCATTTATCACGCGGATGGTATTGATCTGGAACGACTGAAAGACCTTAAGGAAGTACGTCGTACTTCACTGGAAGAATACCTCAAGACCCACCCCCAAGCCCGTTATATCCCAGTTGCCGACTATCCAAAAGATGGTCACGCGGTATGGCGTTTTGAAGCCCAGGCTGCCTTCCCTTCTGCTACCCAGAACGAGCTGACTGCTGCAGATGCCAAAGCCATGCTGGCTAACGGTGTGATTTGTGTTAGTGAAGGTGCCAACATGCCCTCCACAGCAGAAGCGGTGGATCTGTTCCTGGCGGCAAAAATTGCTTATGGCCCAGGTAAAGCAGCCAATGCCGGTGGTGTTGCCACCAGCCAGCTGGAAATGGCTCAGAATGCCAGCATGACCCGCTGGAACTTTGAGGAGGTGGATAGCCGCCTGCAAGGTATCATGCAGGGTATCTTTGAGCGTAGCCATGAAACCGCCAAAGAGTTTGATCAACCCACCAACCTGGTGCTGGGTGCCAACATTGCCGGTTTCCGCAAGGTGGCTGATGCCATGATTCAGCAGGGTGCGGTTTAACACTCACTGAATTACGCATTCTGAACTGAAAAAACCGCCGCTCTATCACAGATCGGCGGCAGGCAAAACGCACGAAACCCCTTGAGCAGATGCACGGATGCCTGAAAATCGCTAAGATAGCGGGATTCCTTTTTTCTACATTCATTGCTTTCAAGATTCAGGACTTCCATGCCCACTCAACGCAAAATTCTGGTCACCAGCGCCCTGCCCTATGCCAACGGCCCGATCCATCTGGGTCACCTGCTGGAATACATTCAGACCGACATCTGGACCCGTTTCCAGAATAGTATCGGCAATCAGTGTACCTACGTGTGTGCTGATGATGCCCACGGCACCGCCATCATGCTACGCGCCGAACAGGAAGGCGTGACCGCTCAGCAACTGATTGATCGGGTACGGCTGGAACACCATGAAGATTTTAAGAGCTTCCAGATCCATTTTGATAACTACCACTCCACCCATTCAGAAGAAAACCGTTATTTCTCTGAACTGATTTACACCCGCCTGCGCGACAAGGGTCACATTGCCACCCGCGAAATTGAGCAGATGTATGACCCGGAAAAAGGGCTGTTTCTGGCGGATCGCTTTATCAAGGGCACTTGTCCGAAGTGTGGCGCTGAAGACCAGTACGGCGATAACTGCGAAAAATGCTCGGCCACCTACACCCCAGCTGAGCTGATCAACCCGCGTTCAGCGATTTCCGGTGCCACTCCGGTAATGAAAACATCTCAGCATTTTTTCTTTAAACTGCCGGATTTTGCTGATTTCCTGCAAAGCTGGACGCAAGATGGCCGCCTGCAGGAACAGATTGCCAACAAACTCAAGGAGTGGTTTGAATCCGGCCTGCAGGAATGGGATATCTCCCGTGATGCACCCTATTTTGGTTTTGAAATCCCTGATGCACCGGGTAAGTATTTTTATGTCTGGCTGGATGCTCCCATTGGTTATCTGGCCAGCTTCAAGAACCTCTGCGACCAGCGTGAAGACCTGAACTTTGATGACTACTGGGCACCGGGTTCTGATGCCGAGGTGTACCATTTTATCGGCAAGGATATTGTTTATTTCCACGCCCTGTTCTGGCCTGCGATGCTGGAAGGTGCCGGTTTCCGCACCCCCAACAGCATCAACTGTCACGGTTTTGTCACCGTTAACGGTGCCAAGATGTCCAAATCGCGCGGCACCTTCATCAAGGCACGTACCTACCTGGATCACCTGAACCCGGAATACCTGCGTTATTATTTTGCCGCCAAGCTGACCAGTCGTGTGGATGATCTGGACTTAAATCTGGAAGACTTTGTATTCCGCGTTAATTCTGATCTGGTCGGCAAGCTGGTCAACATCGCCAGCCGCTGTGCCGGTTTTGTGAAAAAAGGTGGTGGTGTACTGGCTCCGATGGGTGATCCGGCGCTGTATCAGCGTTTTGTTGCTGCCGGTGATGCCATTGCTGCGGATTACGAGCGCCGCGAATTTGGCCGTGCCCTGCGTCAGATTATGGAACTGGCGGATGAAGCCAACACCTGGATTAACGATCAAGCCCCTTGGGTGCTGGCAAAACAAGAAGGCAAGGATGCAGAGGTGCAGGCTATCTGTTCCACCGGCATTAACCTGTTCCGAGTATTGATGGTTTATCTGGCACCGGTACTGCCGGGTATGGCCGGACAAACCGCTGAATTCCTGAAAATTGCCACGCTGGACTGGAACAGCCGCAGCCAACCGCTGGAAAACCACAGCATTGAAGCCTTCAAGCCCATGATGACGCGTGTGGAAACCAGCCAAATTGAAGCCCTGCTGGCTGCCAGCAGTGAAGATGTTGAAAAAGAAATGACATTAAAAGCCGGAGCCACTACACCGGCTGCGGATGGCCCACTGCAAAAAGAGCCATTGGCGGCAGAGATTACCTTTGATGACTTCATCAAGGTGGATCTGCGTATTGCCCGTATTGTGAAGTGTGAAGCCGTACCCAAGGCCAACAAGCTGCTGAAGCTGACACTGGATCTGGGTGGAGAAACCCGTACCGTGTTCTCTGGCATCAAAAGCGCTTATCAGCCGGAAGATCTGGAAGGCAAACTAACGGTGATGGTCGCCAACCTGGCACCGCGTCAGATGAAATTTGGCCTGTCGGAAGGCATGGTACTGGCTGCCGGAGACGGCAAAGGCATCTATCTGCTGGAGCCGCATGACGGTGCTCAGCCCGGCATGCGAGTGGTGTGATGTCAGCCTGTGTTCAACTTTCCAGCTTTGCCGGAAGTCTTTGATAAAAGAAAAACTTGTAACCCTGCTCATTCAAAAGTGTTGGCATCAGATCTCTATCCGAGTGTAAGCCGCATCCAAGCCTTCTGCCATTTTGCTGCTGGTGACAATTGCCACGCTGGCATACTCCGGCTTGAGGTAGGTTGTGGCTACACGCAGCAGGTCGTCTCCAGTCACGGCCAGAATCTGGCTACGAAAGGCACGGCGTTGCTCTGGGGTGCGCCCAAACAGGGTGGAGTGAAAAGTCTGGCGTGCATCACCCGCCGGTGAGCCGGGTTTGTCGATGGAGGACACCACACCCAACAGCGCTTCTTCCAGCTTGGTGGCATCCACCGGGGTGGTTTTTAACCATTCCAGCGAGGCATAAAAATCAGCCAGGGTACCTTCAATGCGTGGATCGCGGTAAGAGAAGAAACGGAATACCGCATCACCACTATCCTGACCGGCACCGGCACCATAGGCACCACCCTGTTCACGGATGGCACGGTGTAAAAAACCATTACGCAGGTAATCACCCAACACACTCAGTGCAGGTGCATCAGCATGGGCGCTGGGCACTGTCGGAAATGCCAGTGCACAGAAGTTCACCTGAGTACTGGTTAACCACAACTGTTTAACCGGCTGACGGGTAGCAGGTAATACAAAAGCGGCATAATCGCTGACAACCGGCAGATCCAACCAGTTCATCTCCAGAGCATCCAGCAAGGCCTTTTGATGATCGGCTTCTGCCACCAGCAGGAACTGACGCGGCGCCTGCTTGATTTTTAAGTGTAGTGCCTGCAAACGCTGACCCAGCAGCTCCAGCTGCGTAGCATCATCCAGCGACTCATCCAGTGCCTTGGTGGCACGTATAGCCTGTAAACCTCGCGTCAAATGAGTAAACCGACCTGCCGGGCTGAACTCGGATGTGGCCGCCTGCATGGCCAGGCCATGCCCACGACCAGTGATGGACTGCTGCTGGCGTGAAGCCTTTTGCGCCACTATCTCGCGGATACGCGGCAGCTCATCAAAACGTGCTTTCTCCAGGGTCTCTGCCATCAACTGCTGCATGGCCTGCTGATTAACAGCCAGCGCCTTGCTGGACAACACCAGATACCCTTTAACCTGCTGCTCATCATCCACATTACCGCGCACAGAAGCTGAGGCACTCAAACCACCCGTCACTTCACTCTGTAACGCCTGATTGGCACGGTAATCCCGCTCACCACAACCCAGCTCGGTCAGGCAATGGGTGAACAGAGGCAATAACTGCTGCTCTTCTTCATCCAGTGGCGGCAAATCCAGAATCGCCTGCACATACACCAGGCCATTGGTGCCCGCAGTAAACCAGGTGGTGGATAATACACCCGCTTGCAGGTTTTCTGACTGCGGCAAATGCAAATCCAGTGGCACATCCTGCAGGGTCACTTTAGGCAGAATTGAATCATCATCCACCTGCTGCTGCCGGGCTTCCAGCGCTTTAGCCTGTGCAATAATGGCCTGCTTTTCTTCATCAACCAGACGCGCCTTGATGCTGGCAAGACGAGCCGCTTCTGCGGCATCACGATGTTGAGCCAGTTGATTATCTGGACGCAGGGTGACACGCACCCGGTGCGGGTTATCCAGCAGCCATTCACGCACCAGATTCGGAATAAACTGCGGATCTTTCACCGCTTCACGTAACTGCTCCAGCGCTGGATCAATATTCAGCACCGACACCGGATCACCGCGATGCACCGCAGCTGACATACCGGCCAGAATCAGCTGCAAACCAAAAGGCATACCGTCACCGGTAATCTCACGCTGGCTCAGCTCCAGCTGATGCAACTGGGCTTCCACACTGCGTGGATCAACCCCTTCATCGGCAACCTTCTGCAAGGTATCCAACACCAGCTGTTCAAACGCCGCCGCTTGCTCCGGCTCACTGCCTTCCAGACCACAGACAAAACTCATCTCACGGTTGGAATCTTCCAACCCACACAGAGGTGAAGGCCCACTACCCAGACCACTGGATTCCAGCGCAGCCAGCAGCGGTGAACTGGAATTATCCAGCAGCACCCGCGACAACAAATGAGCTTTCATCAGGGATTCAATATCAATGGATTTTGGCAACAGCCAAGCTAAAACGTGATGGGTCTGCTCTGCCAAATCCGGTTGATCCAGGGCATAAGCTTCTTCCACCCGAACCGGAGCAAAATAGCGCTTTTCATCCGGCACACTTAACTGCAAAGGATTGCGCTCAAAACGGCACAGCGCCTGCTCATGCATCTTCTGCTGCAGAGCAGCTACATCCAGTTCACCAAACGTCATGAACACGGCATTAGATGGGTGATAATGGCTCTTGTAAAAATCCAGTAACTGCTCATAAGTCAGATCAGGAATCGCCGCAGGTTCACCACCGGAATTGTGATGGTAGGTGGTTTCCGGGAAGAGGTATTTACTCAGGGTTTGCCACAACACCGAAGTCGGTGCACTCATCGCCCCTTTCATCTCGTTGTAGACCACACCCTTGTACACCAGATCCGATTCAGGATTATTTGGCTCGGCAAACTCCACCCGATGACCTTCCTGAGCAAAATCCAGCGGATCCAGGCGTGAAAAGAAAGCAGCATCCAGATACACATCCAGCAGGTTGTCAAAATCCTTCTGATTCAAACTGGCAAAGGGATAAGCCGTCGAGTCGCTGCTGGTGAAAGCATTCATAAAAGTATTCAGCGAACGGCGTGTCATCATAAAAAAGGGATCACGCACTGGATAACGCTCACTGCCACACAGTGCCGTATGCTCCAGAATATGTGCTACCCCGGTGGAATCCTGCGGCATGGTACGAAACGCCACCAGAAACACCTTCTCCTCCTGCTCTGCCGCCAGATGAAAATGCTTCGCCCCAGTCTGGATATGCTCAAACTCCTGCACCTCAAGATTCAGAGAAGCCACAGACTGAGAACGGATAAAGCGGAAAGCAGAAGCATGCAAAGGTGCTGCAGACATAAAAAACCTCGGGAAAGCTGTTTCAAAAAAACCAATAAAAAAGGAGCAGACCGGCTGCTCCTTCAGAAAAATGCCCTAACGCAATACTAAACTATTCAGCCAGTGAAACCAAAGCAATGTCCACACGGCGGTTCTGAAAATGACGGAATCTCTTTCAGTGACTGCTCCCCGCCCTAAGCGCTAAAGCGCCACGGGCGAGGCTTCCAACTTC
>NZ_JACUUA010000159.1 GCF_014859565.1 Marinospirillum sp.
TCAGCCGGTTGAAATGACCGTGGGTAATGACACCTTCACGGCTTTCCCCTGGGAGCAGACCGACAAGGCAGCAGCATTAAAAGCAGATGCTGGGCTGTAATAATTCGTAAAAATATTGCCGCCTAGTGTTTCGGCGACAAGTTGTTATGATCAATACCCCGAGGCCTCGGCTTCGGGGTATTTTTTTCAGGTGAAGGAGTCACAGATGTCTTTAACCAGCGATGTAATACAAACCCAGAATCATGCACCCCGCTTGCAACCGGTGTTCAGTGTGCTGGTCGCTGGTCATCGGCAGCAGCGCTTGCAGCCGGATGGAGTCGATGCTGACTTGCTGGAGCAGCGGCAGTGCGACCTGCAGAGTGATATGAAAGGCCTGCTGGATCGTATCAGGCTGGCTGCTACGGATACCTTTGAGCAAGTACAGGAAGTTTATGCCGATGTTCCGCCCCTGACCCGTATGATCACTGGATCGGGCAATGGTGCTGATGCACTGGGTGCCCAGCTGGCTGTTGAGTGTGGTTATGAGCTGGATTATCTGTTGCCTCGCGCCAGTCAGCAGGCGGTGGATGCGCCCACTGCGGCTCGCGGGGTGGCAATGCAGATGCAGCCGGTTGATGGTGCCGTCGATCTTTCAGAAGCGGATTATCGCTTACGGGATCGTCTGGCATTAAGTTTCAGTGATCTACTGGTGGCAGTCTGGGATGGTCAGGAACCGCAGAACCTGAGCAGCGGTACATCGTTGATGATTCGTGAAGCCCTGTTACGACGGACACCAACCTGCATTCTGCTGTTGCCCCCAAATGCCGATGCACCACAACTGCTTTGGCTGGATTTACAAAAGCTGACAGATGCCTGGTTAACTGAGGTGGAGGTGCTGGGCTGTAACGCTGACCTATTGCTGCAGGTTTTTGATGAATTACCGCTGGATGCCCCTGTAACTGACCAGCGTTTACGTCAGTGGATGGATATCCTGCTGGTGCCTTTTCGTCCGGCCTTACAACCAGACAATGCCGAACGAACTCTGCTAAAACGTATTGAGCAACAGCGCTCGGTCAGTCGGTATCTGCTGCAATGGCTGTTCTGGTGGTTGCACGGCAGGGGTTGGCGCAAGCAAATCACAGAACGCCCACTGCCGTTAATAGAGTGGATCAAGGGCAGTTGGTTATGGCTGAACATCATGCTCAACCCACCCCAGAAGAGTCAGCCACTGCGGGTGATGGAGATACTGCATACCGAGGTGCGTCAGTACACTCGTCAGGAGCGCATGATTAGTCGGGCGCACGGTTTTTTTTCCGGTTTGGCCAAGCTGGATCTTGGCTCTGCCATTCAGGCCTTGTTCCGGCCACCTTGTTATCAGGGTTATGGCAATATCAGTGCCGATGCCATGGCGGATGTGCCCAATCCAATTCAGGAGCCAAAGCTGGAGCAGGTATTTAACTGGTCGGATACTCAGGCGCGGGTATTTGCCACCCGTTACCGGGATGACACCTGGCTGATTTATTATGCAGCGGCTTTTGCAGTTTTTTGTGCGGTCGCAGGTGCCATTCATCTCTGGCCTGCACCGAGTACCGGCGTCCCGTTTATCTGGGTGTTTCTGGAATTTATCCTGCTGCATTTTATTGTGCGGCGGGTGTTGCAATCCCGCTTCCTTAATTTTCATGGTCGCTGGATGAGTTTTCGTTTTATTGCTGAACAGGTGCGTTATCTGCGGCTGGGTTATCCGCTGCTGGTATTACCGAACAGTTATTCGGTGCCAGTCTGGGAGCCGGTGGTGGAACGGGGTCGTATTGAGTTGCGATTAAAATCAGCAGAGGCCTGGATTCTGCAGCGGTTATTGATTGCAGAGGGTTTGCCGCGCTGTGCTTCCGGCCAGCCAATTTATGGCATGACTGAACACAACACTGAAACACTGCAATACATCCGCGCAGTACTTGAGGAACATCGCCACTATTACCTGAATAGTTACCATCACCTGCACCGGGAGCATACCTACCTGCACCGGCTGGCTTTTGGTTTGTTCACCCTGACTTTTCTTGCAGTGACCATTCACTTCTTTTTTACCCTGCCGGCAATTCTGATTTTTACCGGTTTTTTTCCGGCCTGGGGTGCAGCCATTCATGGTATCCTTAGCCAGAACGAGGTGGTACGGGTGTCGTCCATGGCGGCACAAGTGTGGCGAGAATTAACCACTTTAAAAGAAGCTTTTGAGCTGCACGAACATTTGGCAGGACGCGCTTCCAGCTGGCAACGTACCCAGCAGCTACGAGAGCTGGTGGGTGCGGCATCCGGCATCCTGTCTAATGAAAACCAGTACTGGCGCTCGTTATTCCAGCATAACCAACCGGATCTACCTGCATGATGACTAATCTACCCCCCTGCCCTGCCTGCGGTTCTGAATACACCTATGATGATGGCATTCAATATGTCTGCCCGGAATGCGCCCACGAATGGTCAAAGGATGGCGATGCTGCCACTGAAGACGTAAAAATCATCAAGGATGCCAATGGCAATCCGCTGGTGGATGGTGACACGGTGACCGTTATCAAAGACCTGAAAGTGAAGGGTTCTTCACTGGTGGTGAAAGTGGGCACCAAGGTCAAAAACATCCGCCTGGTGGATGGTGATCATGACATCGACTGCAAAATTGATGGTATTGGTGCCATGAAACTAAAGTCCGAATTTGTCAAAAAGGTGTGATCCTCTTTTAAATCTGCTGGCTCGTCACAGGCTATCTTGTGTCGAGTCATCAGGTTTGCCAGCATATCTTGTGATTTATTGCGCCGCCTCTTGTTTATACTAAAATTTGAAAAATTAGTAGATTGCTCGTAAAAAGCTATTTATACTAATTTTAATTATTTTAGTAGGTGTGTGCCATGAAGCTTCCGTTAACCCCCCCCGATCAAAATACCTTCCTGCAGCGATTGTTATCGCAGCAGCCGGAGCAGCTTGCCCAACTTTTAATGACCGGTATTGGCCCTTGTGATGCCAAGGGACAATATCTGCACTGGGATAAGCTGCGTCACTTGAATCCACCTGCGGGCATGACACCGGAACTTCACTGGGCCGCCATCAAAATGGCCAGGAAAAAACTGTCCAGAAGTGTGCCGCTGTATAACAAAAATCAGCAGGCATTCAGCTATTGTATTCCTGATACTTTGATGCGGCATCTGCTCTGGATCAGTGAGCAGGCAACAGGATCCATCGAGGCAGATGGAGTCGTTCGTGATACAAAAATCCGGCAACAATATCTGATCAGCAGTTTGATGGAGGAGTCCATCAGCTCCAGTCAACTGGAGGGAGCATCAACAACTCGAAGGGTTGCGAAGGAGTTGCTGCGCAGTGGGCGCAAGCCAATGGATCACTCTGAACAGATGATCGTCAACAACTACCGGGCGATGCAGTTCATTCGGGAATATCGGTATGAGCAGCTGACTCCTTTGTTGGTGTTTGAGCTGCACAGAATTTTGACCGAAGGCACCCTGGATGCGGCAGATCAGGATAAAGCGGGGCAGTTCAGAACATCAGCAGATGATATCTGTGTTTTTTCGCAGGATGACGTATTATTGCATGTTCCGCCAAAGTCTGTGGAGCTGGAACAGCGGCTGCAAGCGGTGTGTGATTTTGCTAATGCCCTGGATGAAACGGATGATCAGTTCATTCCGCCGATTATCAGAGCCATTATTGTTCATTTCATGATGGGGTACGACCACCCGTTTGTGGATGGTAATGGGCGTACTGCTCGGGCGTTATTTTACTGGATCATGTCCAGGGCCAATTACTGGTTGATGGAGTACATCTCCATTTCCAGGGTGATCAGAAAAGCACCGGCACGCTATATGAAAGCCTATTTGTATACAGAAACCGATGATAATGATCTGACGTATTTCCTTGATCATCAATTAGAGGTGATCCGGGAAGCTATTAATGATCTGCACCAGTACCTGTCCAGAAAAATGCAGGAGCAACGGGAATCTGAGAATGTACTGAACCGTTCCTCGTTACAGGGTCGGTTAAATCATCGGCAGCGGGCATTGCTGGAACATGCCCTCAAGCATCCCGGTCACGAATACACTATCCGAGAGCATCAGACGGCACATGATGTGGTCTACCAGACGGCACGTACGGACCTGATGACTCTGTCTGACCACTTTCGATTATTACGTAAACACAAGATCGGCAAAAAGGATGTGTTTATTGCACCCGCTGACCTGAACCGTATTATCTCGAAAATGCCTGCATAACCCTTTCTCGTGCCATTTTTAAATCCACAATGGGTTGTGGATAGTTTGGGCTGCCAAACAAATCCACTTTATCCACAGGGGGTTGATGGATGGCTTTGTTATCCAGGTGTGCCAGTTCCGGTAACCAGTGACGGATAAAGAGACCCTGGTGGTCAAACTTTTTTGACTGGCTGTAAGGATTAAACAGGCGGAAGTAGGGTACTGCATCGGTGCCGGTCGAGGCTGCCCACTGCCAACCGCCGTTGTTGGCTGCCAGATCTGCATCCACCAGATGCTGCATAAAAAAGGCTTCGCCCACTCGCCAATCAATCAGCAGGTGTTTACTTAAAAACATCGCACTCAGCATCCGCAGGCGGTTGTGCATCCAGCCGGTGTGCAGCAGCTGGCGCATGGCTGCATCCACCAGCGGAAACCCCGTTTGCCCGGTTTGCCAGGCTTGTAAATCCCGCTGCGCCTTGCTGTTTTCGAGTGAACGCCAGGGTAGGTGCTCGGTATCTTTTTTGAAGGCTTTGCCACGGCTGACACGCGGAAAACCAATTAAGAGATGGCGATAAAACTCCCGCCACACCAACTCGGACACCCAGCAACCGGCGCCAGTGGTTTTATCCTGAATACGACCTTGTGATGCCAGATGTGCGGCAGCCAGGCACTGGCGTGAAGAAATCACACCCGCAGCTAGCCAGGGTGACAGACTGCTGGTGCCGTTAATCGCCGGAAAATCCCGTTGTGTTTGATAGTCTGGAAGTGAAGAGGCACAAAAATCTTCCAGCCTTTGGTGGGCAGCGGCTTCACCAGCAGGCCAGAACACCAGCGCAGGATGATCAGGGCTGGTAGGAAGCGCATCACTGTTTAACCCGGTGGGTTGCTGGGGTGCCGGCTCAGGCAGGGGAGTCCACTGTTCCGTGCGCAGCTGGCTTAGCCAGTTGCGATAAAAGGGAGTAAAAACGGTGTAATAATCACCCTTGCCGGTTCGGATACTGCCGGGGGTAAAAGCCACTTGATCCGTGAAGCGTTGAACGGTCAAACCGGCTTGTTTAAAGCTGCTTTCAACCTGTATATCCCGTTGTTGTTCATTCCATTCGTATTCATCATTAAACAGCAGGTGGCTGGCATTCAGTTGTTTTGCCAACTGCAACAGGGCTTGATCATTGTTGGAAAAATCGACTTGTTCCAGCAGCAACAAGGGAATATTCAGCCGCGCCAGCCGTTGTTGTAATGCTTGCAGGTTGTTGAGTACAAAGGCGGTTTTGAGTGTGCCCCAGCCATGCTGCTGCCATTGTTGCAAGGTCGGGATAAATACCGCCACCACTTCACCCTGCTGACAGGCTTGATGAAGTGCAGGGTTATCTTCGGTACGCAGGTCTGAACGAAACCAGACCAGTTGGCGAGATTTCATGTTTTGTCACGCAGCAGACCATACAGGGTGACCGAGTTGATCTGTTCCAGTTGACTGGTTTCCACACAGGGTGCGGAACATTTTTCTTTGAGTTGTTGTAATTGTTGTTGTGAATAATCACCGGAACCCAGCAGCAGCAGTCTGGGTTTAAGTCGAACAGCAACCTGCAGCAGTTCGTTAAAATGGATGGCTTGATCCAGCCAGAAAACCTCAAAATCCAGATCACTCAGTGCCAGCAAAGTCAGCAGTTGCTGTTGCTGATCTTCACCAGTACGCAACAATAACAGGCGTGGACCGGCCAGCAGTTTGCGGCGGTTTTGCAGTCGCTCACCAATACGGTTTCTCAGGTAACGAATCAGCAAGCCGTAGCTGGCAGAATCTGTAGGCAGGCTGCGCAACAAGGGACTAAATACATCATCGGCCAGCTGGCTGGCAGGCCAGCGAGTGAAGGCATCACAGAAAAGCCGATCCAGCGCATCTTCATCCAGCTGTTGCAGGGTCTGTTGGAATTGCTCACGCAGTGCCTGCCAGTCACCGGCAGGCTCAATTGGTCGGTTGGCTTCAGGGGGTTGATCCAGCAGATCGCCCACCTGACTGATGGTGACACCCTTGTCCATCCATTGCAGGATACGGCGAACATTCTCGATATCTGTAGTGGAGTAAAGCCGGTGACCCTTGGGAGTGCGCTGAGGTGTGATCAGCCCATAACGTCTTTCCCATGCACGCAAGGTGACGGTGTTAACACCGGTCAGACGAGAAACCTCACGGATAGGATACAGCGGGCTAGTGTTGCCTTGCTCCGCTTCGGGGTCGTGCGCCATTTTGATCTCCATCGGGTCGGTTGCTGCGCCGGTATTTTGCTGCAAGTTTACCTGAATACAGGCTTAAAAACAGTGAGGGTATAGCTATTGTACAAGCCTGCTCAGTTGTTGCCCCAAAGTCAGCGAACTCATGCGTGCCAAGGGGTAGCAATGCTGTTGATCAACACTGGCCACCCAGGCGAGGTGATGAAGTCACAAGGTGATCCTGTTTTTTCTGTTGATCATGCGCATAGCTTAGTGGCGCTTTGCGATTTGTTCAAGTATTGTATAGATAATGTACATATAATTCAGGCGGGAGAAAGTGATGCGTATACTCATAACGGGTGGAACAGGCTTTATTGGTCAGGCGCTTTGTCCTTTACTGGCTCAACAGGGTCATCAGCTGGTGCTGTGGACTCGGCAGCTGAAACCGAACTTGCCTGTGGGTGTTACTGATTACGTACAGCAACTGGATGAGCTGGAGCCTGATTCGATTCAGGCGGTCATCAATCTGGCCGGTGCTGGCATAGCGGATCAGCGCTGGAACGAGCAGCGCAAAAAGCTGCTGGTGGATTCGCGGGTGAATACCACTCGCCAGCTGGTGGCTTGGATGGCAAAACAAACCTTACGACCCCAGGTGCTGGTGTCTGCTTCTGCTGTGGGTTATTACGGTGAGCAGGGTGACGCAGAAATCACCGAGGCAACCCCGCCAACGCCCGGTTTTACCCATGATTTATGTGCAGCCTGGGAGGCTGCGGCGCTGGAAGCCGAAGCACTGGATGTACGGGTATGCCTGGTGCGTACCGGAGTGGTACTGGCGCCTGAAGGGGGATCGCTGAAAAAAATGCTACCCGCTTTTCGTTTTGGGCTGGGTGGCCCGCTGGGTGAAGGTAAGCACTGGTTCCCCTGGATACACCGCAAGGACATGGCGCGTATTTACACCTGGTTGTTAACCCACGAATCCGCGCAGGGTGTTTATAACGCCTCGGCACCGGAACCCGTCACCAATGCAGACTTTACTCGGTTACTGGGAAAGGCATTACACCGCCCAACCCTGTTGCCGATGCCGGAAAAAGTATTGAAGCTGTTGTTTGGTGAAATGGCAGACCTGCTGCTGGTCAGTGATCGTATGCTGCCAGAACGCCTGATGCAGGAAGGGTTTAGTTTTGACTACCCTCAGCTGGATCAGGCATTAAAGGATCTGCTGTGATTTCTTTGCGTGGTAGGCATAGCGCATAACCGCGCATAACCGCGCATAACCGCGCATAAC
>NZ_JACUUA010000160.1 GCF_014859565.1 Marinospirillum sp.
AACCGGCTCCCATCCTTTGCAGGATGGCGGACAGAACCTTCGGCGCTTTACCTTTCGCCAGCATGATCCTGCCCTTCCAGAGCGGCGAACTGAGGAAGCATTCGCCGGTGGGTCTTAACGACCTGTTGCTAACGCAGCGGGTTGGTTACCGCTTTCCCTGGTCAACCAAGCTTGTTTTCACAAGCTCCGCCCTTCAGGGCGGGGTAGTTGACGGGAATTTCCTTAATTTTTGATTTCGGGTTCAAACTGAACCACGATATTCAAGTACCAGCGGCCACGGGCATCTTCTGAGAAGCTGCCGGAGCGGAATGCATACTGGCTGAGGCCATAGCTGTCCCAGACTTTGAAGTAGTGGCCGTTAAAGACAATCTGTCCATTCTTCCAGGCTGCGGCACCGGTATTGAAGGGCACCCAGCCGAGTGATCGGCGAATGCCACCTGATTTGCGCCAGCTCAAACGACTTTTTTTGAACTGCTTGCGCCGGGTGACATATTCCTTGCTGATCATCTGCAGCGTTTGACTGTGCAACCCCAATTCTTTACTGGCACCCTTGGTATAGGGGTGCAGGTTATCCATAGCTTTCAAATTAACAGCAAATAGGATAACCTGCAAGACTCGAAAGACAAGGCTTCTGCCGATGCCAAACCTTATATCCCTGCCATGAATGACAGGGTTTTACGGTTCAAGGGACAACCTATACAGTACAATGGATTGACCTGCAAGCTTTTGCAATGCATCAAACATTAATTCATACAATGCAACAGGAGTCAGCTTAATGGAATCCGAAAACTATAATCAATATCCGGTACGAATTATTGTAGCCGGTAGCCGCCCACCCAAGCAGATGGAGCCACAAGCAGCCAAAGGGATGCTTGAGGAGTACCGCACACTGATTTTCTCACACCTGGATGCACTGCTCAGCAAACTTGACCCTGCCCAGGTGGCTATTGTGTCCGGTATGGCTGCTGGCGCAGACATGATCGGGCATGAATATGCAAAAGCACGCGGGATGGCCGTTATTGAAATGCCGGCAGACTGGGGCAAGCATGGCAAACGTGCCGGCTATTTACGCAACGAGGCTATGGCTGAGATCGCAACACACGCGGTCGTTTATTATGACGGACAATCCAAGGGCTCAGCACACATGATTGATATTGCCCAGAAAAAACAGCTGAATCTCCGAGTTGAAAACAAGATGACGCCTGATTTGTTTGCCCGGTACACCCATGGCGTAGGCGCTGATGCAGAAGCAGCTGCTCATGATACCAAGGTGGATGAGTCTGGATCACCGGCAGCAAGTCAAGAAGCCAGCCAGGACATACCGGCAGCATCGGACATGCCGAAAGCATCCGCATTGGCGGCTTTGCCGGCTGAAGATCAGCAACAGCAGGCTGCGCAAACCCCGTCAGAGCAACCTGTTCCAGATCAAGCAGAAACCGCCACTGAGATGGGTGCAAAACCTGAAAACACCAATCCTGCACCGGTGATCGCTTTTGTGCCGCCATCTCAAGTGGATCAGGAGCTACTACAAAAAGCATTGAATGAACCGGAACGGTTTCGCATTCAGGAGCGCATGGATGATGTCATCCTGGAGGTTCAAGCCGGTGTAGACCAGGCAGCCGGTGCGCTGGAATTGCCTTTGGATCTGGCTGATCCGGTAGGCGATGAAATCCCTGTGGTAGCGCTTGATACTGAGACCACCGGCTTTGATCCTGTGAAGAACAAAATTATTGAGATCGGAATGGTGCGCGCCTTGGTGAGTCCTTCAACGGGGCAGGTGACACGGATTGAGCGCGCATGCAGCTTGTTGGAAGATCCTTTGGAGCCGTTGAGTGCAGACATTATTCGAGTCACCGGCCTCACGGATGATCAACTGGCGGGTTATACCATTGATGACAGCCTGGTAGCTTCGTTCTTTAAAGACAACCCCCTGGTGATTGCACATAACAGTCCATTTGATCGCCCATTCTTTGAAAACCGCTTTAAAGAATTACGCGGCATGAACTGGCTGTGCTCATTAAAGCAGGCACCCTGGCAACAAAAAGGCTTTGAATCCAGCAAGCTCGAGTATCTGGCGCTGAAGTCAGGTTTTTTCTTCGGCGGGCACCGTGCTGCCGTGGACGCCTTGGCTGTTCTGGAGCTTTTGAAGCGCCACCCCGATGTTTTCCCTTATATGCTTCAGGAGCACCAGCGAGTGCCGGTCACCTTTCGCGCCCTCGGAGCGCCTTTTGATGTCAAGGATGCTCTGAAGGAAGCAGGCTTTAAGTGGGACGACGGCTCAGGATCGGGAACCAAGGCGTGGTTTTATGAAACCTCAATCAGAAGTGATCAGTTGGAACAAGGGATTGCAGAACACAAGGCATGGATGAAAACGATCTATGGGCCAAGGGCAGAACGCTGCGCGGTGGAGACCGACCCTGTGTGGAAACGATACATGAGCCCCGATGTGAAGAAAGAATGCCTTGCGCCCTACTCAGCGCCCGGTGATGCCCAGGGGCAGGTCAAACAGGTCGGCAACGAACCTTGATGTGTTTTGGTCGCAGCCACCCTTGGCATAGTGGGGTGGCATGGGGTGGCAAATGGAATTGAAAACAAAACCCAGCCAAGTGCTGGGTTTTGCTTAATGTGCAAAAAAACGCGCAAAAAGATAATCATCCCTGTATAATGTGCAGTATAATGCACAGTAAATTGAGGGACAACTAATGCGCCGACTAAAACAAATCCAACAAACTCCGGATGAGGTGGATGCAAACATCGCTCGCATTCTCCATGATCATAGCGAGGATCAACTAACTGCCGGACAGCTGCTAAAGGTGATGCGCAGAAAGTTTTTTGGCGTTACTCAGGAGAGTTACGCTAAAGCCATTGGAGTGAGTCGCAGAACCCTGGTTCAGATAGAGAGCGATGATTTTGGCAGTGTTTCTTTTCAGTCAATCCAGAATGCCTTTCGTCCTTTTGGCATGAAGTTATATGTTGGGGTCTTGCCAAATCGTAAGAAGATCAGAGAAATCCAACGCGCCATATCTGTAGAAAGGAGAGATGCAGATGTATGAACTCAGGAAGACTCTGACGGTGCAAATTCATTTGGCTGATAGCGGCTGGGTTGATTGTGCGACACTCGAACTTAAGAATCCTGAACTAGGGCCGGCAGACAGGGTGACCGGTCGCTACATCAACTCTTTTATCACTGAAGGACAGCGAATAAATCATCTTGGTGCTATTGGTATCCCTGCGGTGTGGATGCAAATGCCCTTGGAATATGCAATGAGCCTTGACTTTGATCATTGGCCGGTTTTTCTGATGGATATTATTCCAACCGGTGCTGCTCAGCGCTACTGGAAGTCCTTTTTGATGCTGGAAAACAATCCTGAAAACATTGTGGCTGCGCACATGTTGCAGCGAGGTGCAATTGCACCGATTGGCAACGTCCGAATTCGAGAAGCTTTTGAATCAGGAAGCTTCATTCATCGAAAGCCCATGGAGCATTTTTCCTGGGAAAATGCTGCGTCACGCATGGATGATTTTGTTACTCATGCCACACGGCATGGAATGATGATCAGCGGCGGGACTGGAGCCGGTGGCGATGCGCCAAAGATACTGCTGCGCATGGATGCCAACAAGAAAACAGTATGGGTTGATCCTTATCCCGACATACGAAATAAAGATGCTTTTTATCTAGTTAAATTCCCGAGGCGGCAAGATGGTAATGCCCGGCCAACGGATCGTGACAAGGATATTCTGCGCACAGAGTTTATTTTCTATCATGAGCTTGCTGCCATGGGAATTGATACGATTGATGTTAAAAATATCTATTTGTTAGAGGATGGGCAGCATGACCCTACATTGTGGCTGCCTCGATTTGATCGTGAATATGATCACCAAAAAGAACAATGGCGGCTCTTAGGAGTGGAGTCAGTGAATGCTGCTGTAGCAGGCAACGCATCAAATAAGCATGAATCAATCCTGATGGGATTTAAGAAGCTGTTCAGTCAGAATGCCTCAGAGTTTCTGGTTTCTTTTGATGATCTTGCAGCGGAGTGGGTAAGGCGTGATTTGCTAAACGTGATTTTTGGCAATAGTGACAACCATGGGCGAAATTCATCGGTGGTCAAAAGTGAAGGGGGTATCAAGTTGGCACCTGTATATGATTTTGCCCCCATGGCCGCTGATGAGAGCAGCATTCATCGAACCATAAGGTGGGGTGATGCAATAGAGAAGGCTGCCGTGATTAATTGGCACTTGCTACCAGGGTATCTGGAAAAGATGCGACTGGGGTCTGCTGATCTGATAACAGTAAAACTACTTGATACCATGCGGAAATCTAAAGGACTGTATGATCGATTGATAGAGCGTGGTGCACCCGAAAGTATTTTAAATCTGCCCAGAATTAATATGAAATCATTGGATGAGAAAATTGCGCAGTGGATCTTTGATTTGAATGGCCGGGATGAGGCTTATTTGAAGCCTGATTTTTATTCAAGGTAAATGTTATGCAACACCGACACCTTAATCATCAAGAATATACACTTGCAGCCATTGATGATGTTATCAGCAGGGGAAAGATCAACGACTGGCTTGATCTGCGTAACGCAGTAGCGCAATCACCACAGCTGCTGGATAAGATTGAGCGAATCTGTACAGCAAAAGCCAGTGATCCTTATGCATAACGATATGTTTTTTGGAGTTTGTATGTCAAAAAAAAAACGAAATCCTCCCTGAGTGGGAACTGGTTCTTTCTTCTGCTGCCCGGCTTCAGCGTATTTTGCCAGAAGCTGTTTTGGTGGGAGGTACAGCCTCAGCGATATATGCAGCACATCGTTTATCAGTGGATGCTGATCATGTGCTTACAGATCTTCGAGAACATTTCGATCAAGTTCTTGCCCAGCTTGAATCGGTTGCAGGATGGAAAACAGCGAGAATACAACGCCCTGTGCAAATTCTCGGTAGTTTGGATGGCATTGAAACAGGTGTGCGTCAACCGATATGAGAAAAACCCCTTGAAACAGAGTTTATTGATTGTTTTGGTGAGAGGATTTTGCTACCAACCGAAGGTGAAATTCTTCGAATAAAAGGAATTTTGATTTTGAGGCGTAATGCAACACGAGATTATTTAGATTTTGCTGCTCTAGGAATACAAGAAGCTGACACCTTTATGGCATGACTGGTCAAATATAGTCAGCATTTGTCAGACAATTGCCATAAAGCTATTTGAGGTTGAAGCGGACATAAGGTCTGATTGCAGGATAGTCCATACCACAGGAAACCATAAAACTTAATCTCTACAAGAAATTGAATTATTGAATCGTTTGCAGAGTGCGGATTTTCAGGTGATACTGGGTTGCAGCACTTGGCAATACAGGATAACCTATATAAAAATAGAGGATTATCCGATGAATGACGCGCTCACCCTGGATGTTCAGACACCAGACCGCTCACTAGGCGGTGCCGGACAGATTGATCTAACCCCCGAATTACTGCGCCGCCCTATCAATCAGGCACTGTATGATCGCGCACTGGCTGAGGGCTTGCACCCACTGCTGGCGCGCATTTTTGCTGGCAGGCTGGCAGATGCCCAGTGCAGCATTAGTGATCTGGCCTATCCCTCACTCAAATCTGTGGCACATCCCTCATTACTCAAAGATGCTGACCGTGCTGCAGAGCGCTTGGCGCACGCAGTGATGCACGGCCAGATGATTGGCATTCTGACCGACTATGATGTGGATGGGATTACCTCTCATGCAGTGATTTACAAAGCCTTGACTGAGATGTTGCGTGTTCCTGCACAACAGCTGATCAGCTTGATTGGACATCGGATGAAGGATGGCTACGGACTCAGCAACAGCCTTGCTGATCGTATCCTGAATGCAGAGGTTTTGCCTTCTGTCATTATTACGGCGGATTGCGGCACATCCGATGAACCAAGGATTGCCCGCTTAAAAGCCGCTGGCATTGATGTGATTGTCACTGATCACCACGCCATACCTGTTGAGGGCGTGCCTTCTTCAGCTTATGCAGTCGTGAATCCTACGCAGGATGATTGCCGTTATCCGGATCGCACAATTGCCGGTGTTGGTGTCAGCTGGCTGGTTATGAGTCTGCTGCGTAATCGCCTTGTGGAGGTTGGCTACCTGCCTCAGTCAACGCAAAAGCTGACTGGCTTGCTGGCCTTTGTTGCCCTGGGCACCGTGGCTGATTGTGTCTCCTTAGGTGGCAGTGCCATCAATCGAGCCTTTGTCAAAGTCGGTCTTCAGCTGATGAACAACTCCAACGAGCCCTGCTGGATGGCTTATCGCCAGCTGGCCGGAGATCGCTTCAAGGCATTTGATGCAGGAACACTAGGATTCCAGCTTGGCCCACGCATCAATGCCCGCTCACGCATGGCTGATCCCTATGCTGCCTTGTATTTTCTGCTCTCAGAGGACATGCAGGCAGCTCAATACTACCTGACCCAGCTATCGACCGATAACGAGGAGCGCAAAGCAGTAGAAAAGGGAATGGTCGTGACTGCCCGTGACATAGCAAGTCAGCAGGCTGCCGAGGGTCGCTCTGGGCTTGCCTTCTTCATTGAGGATGGTCACCCAGGCGTTCAGGGTATTGTGGCCTCACGGATCGTTGAAAAATATGGTCGTCCGACAGTGGTTTTTACTCAGGCCGATGATCCCGAGCATCTGGTGGCATCCGCTCGCAGCGTACCCGGCATTCATATCCGTGATGCGATTCAAAGCATCGCAGATCGCCGCCCGGAGGTGATGGTTAAGTTTGGCGGTCATGCTGGCGCTGCTGGAATGACGATCCTTAAGCGCGAACTTGATGCCTTTCAGGAATTGTTTGATCAAGCGATTCAGGAGCAGGCCAATCAAACCGCCACAAAACTACACCCTAAAGTGATGACTGATGGCAGTCTTGAACCTGAATGGATCACTCTTGAGACTCACGCCCTGCTGGCGCATCTGGACCCTTTTGGTCGTGAGTTTGAGTCTCCACTTTTTGATGGTCAGTTCCAGGTTCAGGATGCTCAGCGTATTGGTGCAGATAAAACACACCTGAGACTGCAGCTGGCGCTGCCGGGCAGTAATGTTTCAGTCAAAGCCATTTGGTTTAAGGCTGCAGCCAATGAAGAGGCACCATCACCGGTGAGTATAGGTGATCAGGTGCACCTGGTGTTTAAACTTGACAGCAATACTTTTCGTGACAATACCACCCTGCAACTACAGATCGAGCAAAGGATTGGAGTTTAACGGATGAGCCAACTATCGCTTTTTCATGTTCAGCAAGCGTATCAGCAGGACACCAGAGTTATTTCCAACGTAGAGCTGTACGAACGGCTTTCTGATATAACGGGCATTCCCAATGATTCCTTCGCTGAAAAACGGCCTGTAGGACAAACCGGTGAGCAGTACAGTCTTTTAAAAAGAAAGGTGCGCTGGCACCAGCAAACGCTCAAGGAAATGGGTGTGATCACGCGGGTACAGCGCGGTCACTGGAAAATTATGGAACAATCCCGCGAAAAGCTGGAGGAAATACTCCCCGGACACATCGTCCTGGCTTATTCGACCAAGCTAGGTGTTGGCCTCTGGGCTGATAACACCAGTGTTTTCGCAAAATTAGGCGAACCAATCCATCTTTGCCTGACCTCGCCACCCGGAACATGTCAACCTCCTTTGAGCCAGCTCTTTAAAAATTAAATTGCTTT
>NZ_JACUUA010000161.1 GCF_014859565.1 Marinospirillum sp.
GGCGCAGAAAGTCAGCCAGATTTTCCTGCACTTCTGCTGGTGACACGAGTTGAAACCGATTCATCGAGCATGCCTTAAATAGATATTATAGTATCTTTATTGCCAGCTTTATCGGCTGTATGGATACCATTATATCTATTTCGCTGGGTCAAAGTGCATATATTCTGTCCCGTTGTTCACGTTCACCAGAATACGCATCTGAATCATCTGGAGCCCTACACCTACTCTGCAGTTGTTATGGCCTGCTCCAGGTTGAGTGCCAACAGGCGGCGTAAAATGTCTTCGTCACTCATCTCTGGTGTGTAGTCTGCCCAGCCGTAGGCCTCGGCAACAGCCTTGTCGAGCGCCTTGTGGGCATTGTCGAGCCAGGCTGGGCGTACATTGTAGAGGTTGGTCAGGGTGCGCTTTTTCAGTTCGGCGGCGTGCTCAGGTTTGGCGATGATGCGATCAGGGTAGCCTTCGATTACTTCCGGCACGCGTTCCACCCACTGGGCGGGATTCAGCCAGTTATCACGCAATTCGACTAAGCGCTGGGCTGCAGTGGCAATTTTTACCGCCGCCGGTAGCCGTTTGGCATCGACAGGAGGCAGTAACAACTTGCCCTCTGCTTTTGGCTGCCCCTTGGTGTCGGACGGTGTCAGCTTCGCAGGAAAAGGGAAAGTCTCGAAGGTGCTGCTGGGGGTGTAGCGTGGGCGATCTTCCAGAGCGGTGCCAAGGCGTAGCGACCAGAGTTCATGGAAGCGCGAGTGCAGAATGCCGAAGGTGGTGTCGTCGGCGCGAGAGGTAATAACCAACTGTCCGTCACAAACAACTGGTGGGGCAATCCATACAAACAGTCGGTACTTGGCAACACGTGGGGTCGCAATAAAGCGGGGCAATCCAGTCACTGCGGTTCGTAAATCGGGCGCCGGTCGAGCATGTAGCCACCACTTTTTACGCTCATTCGCATTGCTGACCTGATCTCGTGCCGGTTTAACTGCTGCGAGCACATGGTTGAAAGGCTGCTCAAAGAGCGATGCATCGTCCTCTAACATGTTGAGACCGAAGTCAACAATCCAGGTGTCAGAGGGTCGGCGAGTTATGTCCAGGCCGTTTACCCAAGGGAACAGTACGTTTGCATTGGGCTTGCCATTTGGATTCGGTAAAGAAAGCCAAGAGCGAGCAAGGTCACCAGCGATGTCGAACTGACCTTTTTTCATTCCGCCGATAAACGCACAGCCTGCATTCTGTGCCAGTCGCGAAGCTTTGGTCAGATCAAAGCCCTCTACCAAAGGAGTTGATGCAGTAAGGTCTGGATTGATTCGACCTGCCGGTTGCCCATCCAGCCATACCGCATCTTCTGATGTGGCAGCGGCAAAGGCTACCAGCGAGACACGCACCGCCGCACCCTCATTGATCCAGTCCTCATCACACCAGGCGTTGAAGATGACCAGATCCTTGGTAATGGCATCCAGAACCTTGCGGTTGGCACCACCACGGATACTATTGGTAGCGACCAGCCCAGCACGTTGTGCTTTATTGGCAAGGATCTGCTCACGAGCTTTATGGAACCAGTAGCAAACCAGATCGGCACCACCCGGCACCTTGCCTGCGTACAGCTTGCGTAGGCGCTCGGTGTACTCGCCGCCCAGCTCACTGCGCATTTTTTTGTCACCGAGAAATGGTGGATTGCCAATGATTACATCAGTGGTCGGCCATTCGGTTTCGGTGCCATCGGTGTTCATCAGCGCATCACGGTGCTGGATTCCATCGAGGGTTCGTAAGATAGGGTTACGGGCAATCGGTCGACCGTTGCGCTGGCTCCATTGGATATCACCGATCCAGACTGTAACACGCGCAAGTTCGGCGGCGTACTCGTTGATCTCTAGTCCAAAAATATTGGCAGGCCCGGTTTCGATGCCAAGCTGGCGACCGAAACCAAGCAGCTCGGCATCCACCTGTGCAGCATGTTCAAGATCTTTAAGGGCGTGCATGGACAGGTAAAGAAAGTTGCCGGAACCGCAGGCTGGGTCGAGTACTCGGAAGTTTTTCAGGCGCTCAAGGTAGCTTTGGAAAGCGGTCATGGCAGCCTTGTAGGGTGCTGAACGCATCCCCTTGCCCTGTGCTTTAAGCAGCAGTGGTTTCACCAGCTCCCACTCTGCGGTCAAAGGCTCAATAATCAGTGGTCGGATCAGCTTGGTGATGGTTTCAACATCAGTGTAGTGTGCGCCCAGTGGTGCACGCGCGTCTGGGTCGAGACCACGCTCAAACAGTGTGCCAAAAATAGTCGGATCGATAGCTCGCCAGTCAAGTTTTTCCGCTGCATCGCGCAAAGCTGTCAGCTCTTCCATTTCCAGCGGTGGCACATCAATGAGCTTAAACAATCCGCCGTTAAACCAGGCAATGTCATCATTACCGTAACTGCCGCCTTGATCTCGCATGGCATTGAAGAGGTTGGCGATGCGTTTGCCTGCCCGGTCGGTGTCCTCACGGGCACTTTTCAGAATGGCAGTGAAGATCTGTGGGTCATCGCTGATGCCTTCGTGCAATAGTCCTTCGTCTTCAGCGTACATGCAAAAAATGCACTGGATCAGAAAGTGGGCAACCTGCTGACTGTCAAGGTTGCGGTCTCGCATCGCCTTAGCGACCTTGGCAAACTCGCCTGCAGCTTCGGCTGTTATAGCTGCGTTAGACTTGAGTGGGCGCAGCTTGTGGATATCTTCGGGGGAAAACAGCCAGCGCAAGGCTTGCAAGTTTTCCTGCTGGCCGATGTCATCCAGCTGGATAATGCGTGGAGTGCTGGGGTAGCCGGTGAAGCAGGGGTGTATCTCGATACGTTCGCGGTTGCAGACCACCAGTACTGGTGGGTTGTCGAGTGCCCCGGCGTAGTTCTTCAGCTGCATCAGTGCCGGACCGAGGTTCTTGTCAGGCCCTTTGTTTTCCCAGGCAAAGCAGCCACGTTTCCACACGTCTGCGAAGCCATTACCTCCGTGCATCTTTTTAAGATCCTGCTCGTAGCAATAATCACCATGCTGTCGTGGAGGTTCCACACCCAGCAGGCTGCAAAGATCTTCAAAGTGAGGTTGCGCTCCACCTTTTTCGGTCAGCGAGTTGTTTTTCCAGGTGGCAATAAACTTTTCAGGAGTCACTGTAAGTACCAATAGAGACTGCAGGGTTGTGTGGGGCTAAGTAATTGCGACGCTTCCCTATAACCCTGGCAGTACATCCAAGTCGCAACTCCAGTTGATTATCACTACTTGTGCTTCAAGATGGAAGGCTGCCTTTGTTTATCAGCTTGAGCTCTACTGGTATTCCTGAAAGTAGGAGTGAGGCGGCATAAACAGGCAAGAAAAAAGGCCAACCGAGAACGGTTGACCTTTTGATGTTGGTGGAGACGGCGGGAGTCTACGTCATTTGATTGTAAGTGCATGAAGGCATTGAAAATAAAGGGATTTGTCTGTATTTTGTGATAGAAACCTGTGATAGAAACATGTGATAGAAGCCCCGTAGAATCAGCCATGAAATACCTTCAGAGACGATACAACAAATGGTATGCAGTTCTAGCCATTCCCCAAGATGTTCAGCACGAGTTCAACGGTAAAAAGCTGCTTATCAAAAGCACCGGCACCAGCGATAAGGCGCAAGCGCAGACTGTGGCATTAGCTTTAGTTGCTGAGTGGAAGGGACAGATAGCAGCAGCCAGAGCCGGACAACAGCAACCTAACCTGACACCGCTTGAAATGGCGCTCCTTACCCGTAAGCAGATTGAAGAAGAAAGGACGTCAGGAATTGTTGTAGGAGGCTACACGCCTACAGAGGGGGCGGTTGTTGATCTGGTTGAAAAGCTAGCTGATCAGGGCAAGCATGAGGAGGCAACCATCATTAACCGGGTGGCCCTATCCGGTGCCATCATGCTGGAGGCTGAGCTACCCGAATGGGAAGCCACGCTGCACCACAAGCCACGAACAGTGATGCAGATGAAGCGCAACATTCAGGAAGTGGTGGCCTACTTCCCAACGGTTGCAGACGTGACACCACAGCGTGTCAGGGAGTGGGCAAAGGCGATGGTGATGCCTGAAAGTGAAGGTGGTCGGGGCATGATGAAAGCCACAATTGAGAACCGCTTTAAGGCCGCACGTAGCCTCTGGAGACATCTCCAGGAAGTTGGGAAGGCTCCAGCAGATAGCGACCCTTTCAAGCTCCCCCGCTTTGTCAACATGGCCGAAAAAAGAGCAAGGGAGGAAAGAGCTAAGGAGACGGGAAGCCCTGATAAGTACGTTTTGTTGACGGTTGATGAATCCGTGACCCTGCTCAGGGCAGCAGAAGCCAAGGGTGACAAAACGCTGCGTGACCTTATTTTGCTAGGCATGTTTACAGGGGCAAGAATTGAAGAGCTATGCAAGCTCAGAACTAAGCATTGCACAAGCGACATACTCCGAATCGCTGACAGTAAAACAGCGGCTGGGCTTAGAGACGTACCAGTGCATCCTGTTTTAAAACCAGCTGTAGAGAGGATGATTCAGGAAAGTACAGACGGATATCTGCTTTCAGGACTCACCACTACAGCATTAGGAGAGCGATCTAGCGCAATAGGTAAGCGGTTCGGTAGACTCAAGAAAAAATTAGGCTTTCCTGAATCTAAGGTGTTTCATTCACACAGAAAGACAGTGATCACCACCCTTGAAAATGCTGGGGTACTTGAGAACCTAGCGGCTGATATTGTCGGACACGAGAAGCCACGGATCACTTTCGGAGTCTACTCAGGGGGCGCTTCTCTTGAGGTGAAGTCAGAGGCTATCAAACACCTGAAGTACCCACTTTGATGGTGATTCAGGGCTTCAGATTTGCCTGTGGTGAGGCTTTCAGGTGTGGGGCTATGGGGTTGCATAGGCTGGCGCTTGGTGAGCCTCACAGGGAAAAATTTTCAGCAGATTTTTGAGTCAGTCCCTCGGATTGGAAACGGGGCAAGGTTCCCCCATTACCCCGCCTCGGTCGTAGCGCCAGCAGCCAGAGGTACACACGTCCTTGTGTTTCATCCATCAATGGTCAGACAAGCGGTGGCTTCCACTCAGGGGCCACGGTCTGTTCCATGCAAAACCGTTCGGGTTCCACGAGAGTTCAACCAGCCATGGCAGCCGCATGTAAAGGTCACGCCCTTGCAGGTCAGCTTCCAGAATCAGGCCAAAGAAACGCAGTCCGATCATACTTCAAGTCTCCTTGTGTTGTTGGTTGTGAGGCTGAATTTATCCCAGTCTTGAATCCAAGTAAATACTTACAAATCAACATCTTGTACCCGTATTTGGGTTAAACCCGCTGGTGGGTTGATTGCCCTTTCTGTAAGCACTGGGCTGCTTTGGCTGGGGCTTTGGTGTCGGTTCAAAAGGTACACCTTCTGAGCCATGCTGCTGGTGTACATTTCAAGTTGGCTCAAAGGTGTTGATTTATCTCTGAGCCACCTTTATGATATGAGCCATAGATTGCGAGCCATAAGGAGCAGATCATGAGCACAGTAGTTGCATACCTGAGAGTCAGCACAGACGACCAGACAACAGAGGCACAGAAGCACACCATTGGTGGCAAGTTCAAGGTGGATAGATGGTTCACTGATGAGGCCACGTCAGGTGCAATCAGAGCACAGGAGCGAGCAGGGTTCAGCTCACTGCTGGACTATGTGCGGGAAGGTGACACCGTGGTGGTGGCTGCCATTGACCGACTGGGGAGGGATACCATCAATGTGCTGGAGGTGGTGAAGCTGCTCCAGGTTAAAGGTGTGACGGTCATATCCATGCGTGAAGGGTTCGACCTGAGTACACCTATCGGCAACGCCATGCTGGCAATGTTGTCTGCTGTTGCTGAACTGGAGAGGTCGAATATCAAGGCCCGTCAGATGGCGGGAATCGAGAGGGCAAAGGCTCAGGGCAAGGCGCTGGGGAGGAAGAAGGAAATTGATGATGGTGAGGTGGTTGCATGGAGGAAGGCCAATAGCGCCAGCATCAAGGCAACTGCTGACCACTTTGGCATCTCGCTGGCCTCAGTGAAGAGGGCTTGCAAACCCGCATGAATACTGTCTTTGCAATTAGGGGGCAGTCTTGGAGGAGAACCCCATCTGTTCAACTAATTGCAAGGTATCAACACTATGACGATTGAGTCAGCCACTTTTCAAACCGTAATCACACGGCTGGAAGGTGAAGGCACACAGGGCAAACCCCAAGCAGCCACACCTTCCCAGCTCCCCCTGAATGCACTTCACCTTGAGGTTGAGGTGTTCCAGCCACGAGACCTAGCAAGTGATACAGCCGCCAAAGAGGCGCATATCAGGACGCTGGAAGAGGCCATTTACCAGACTTCAGGCAACACACTGGAGCCGCTGGTGGTGTGGTGGTCTGGTTGCCGGTGGTATGTGATAGACGGACACCACAGGCTGCAGGCTTACCAGAATGTCCACAAGAGAGGGAAGGTCAAGGTTAGAGCTGTTCCGGTGCGGGTGTTCAAGGGAACAGTGATAGAGGCCATGACAGAAGCAACCCGCCTCAACTCCAGAGACAAGTTACCCATGACCAAAGATGACAAAGCAAACAGGGCATGGAAGTTTGTGGCAATGGATAAAGGCTTATCAAAGAAGCAGATAGCTCAAATGTGCGGGGTGGGGTCAGCTACCGTTGCCAGAATGCGGCAGGTAGTGGCAAGGATGAAGGAAGATGATCCTGAAGGCTGGCAAGAGGAAGCGTTAGACCTGACATGGAAGGAAGCGCAGAACTACGGGAAGGAGCAGCGGCAGTTCTCAGACGACTGGGAGGAGAAACAGGCGCAGGACTGGGCGCAGCGATTGGCTAAGACTTTCGGGAAGAAACCCAGTGGTCAGCCTGACATTTTCCTGAGAGCCGTTGAACTGTATTCCCCCAAGCTGATGCAAGAGATTCAGGAAGCCATGAAGTTCATCATTGTGGAGCACATGAGGGAAAGCGGGGAGACACTGGAGGATTACGCGCTGGACTTCTGACGATGGTAGCCACTCAGGGTGTATCTTCCCTTGGGGTGTATCGTGATACAGGGCAAGGATGCCCGTTACTACATGGAGGGTGCAGCATGAACCTGACCGTAGCTGATGTTTCCATCCGTCAAGATGCCGAAGGTCGCTTCTGCCTGAATGATCTGCACAAGGCGGCTGGTGGTGAGACTCGTCATAAACCTGTTGAGTGGCTTCGTAATCAGAAAACTCAAGAGTTGATTGAGGAGACACTCAAAGTGGGATTTCCCACTTTGGTCACTTTCCGAGGGGGACGAACCCCTGGCACCTACGTCTGCAAGGAACTGGTCTATGCCTACGCAATGTGGATCAGTCCAGCCTTCCACCTGAAGGTTATCCGTGCGTATGACGAGTTGCAGACTAACGGGGTGGCCTTCTCTGAACGGATGGGGGTCACTCAGGGTGTATCTTCCCTTGGGGTGTATCGTGATACAGGGGTGGGGCTGCTTCTTTATTTTTTTTCAGGGGGTTAGAAACACAGTCTACGACAGTGATAGAAACCTGTGATAGAGACCTGTGATATATATGAAAAGGCGCATACTTCTAAACTATTGATTTGCAAAGAAATATACGCCTTTTTCGGTATTGGTGGAGACGGCGGGAGTTGAACCCGCGTCCGTCGGCACTCTGCCCTTGGA
>NZ_JACUUA010000444.1 GCF_014859565.1 Marinospirillum sp.
TTTCTGAGCCGGGTTCAACATCCAGACTGCTGTGGTGTTCCAGCACCACCTCGTCACCCAGAAATGCCCTGAACACATCAGCATTCTGTTCAATGATACTGGTAAAGGGGATGGCGTAGATGATTCTGGATTTGTTGTGGCGTTTAGCATGTTCCAGGGCAAAGCCAAGACTGGCCAATGTTTTTCCGCCGCCGGTTGGCACCGTTAGACTGAAGATGCCGGAGGGTTGAACAGCCATTTGCTGGCAGGCATTAAAAATGGCTTTACGGGTTGTGTTCAGATCCGTTGCATCAGCCTCATCCTGAAGCTTCTGCATTTTTTCAAAAAACACCTGATGCAGTTCATTCAGACTCGGATAACAGCCCCGATTGCTCAGCTTTTCAGGCGACATATAACTTTCGGTATCCAGGAAGTCAGCGTCAACCAAGCAGGAAAAAAGCACACGCATCCATAATGCTATGGAGTCTTTACTGAGTGCTGCTGAAGGTACACCGGGTTGTTGCGCCGTTAATAGCTGCTCGGGAATGGGGGCTTGAAGAGATTCAAAATATTCTTGCTCGGCTTCAGACAGGCGGTATTGAAGTGAACCACGGGCACCAAACCAGTCAGGTAAACCAGCATGGTGACCACTGATCAGGTAGGCCAGTACATAGCCTGGCACGCCCGGCCATTGCTTAATGGCATGGACTGCACCGGCTGTTGAGTGGGTTACCCTTCCGGGGTTCTTTTCCTGTTCAACATGGGCATTTTCACGCTCAAAGCCGGAGGCATCCCGAATATATTTTTGAAAAGGAGCGCGATACTTGCCCAGATCGTGCCACTGGCCTGCTGCAAACCCCCAGCCTTCCGATTCAAAACTGCTCGCAGTGTTGCCACAAATTCCTGCAACTTTTTTTAAGTGGTCTTCCAGGAGGTGTGGTGCAAGCCATTGACCTTCTGAATCCTGTTTGGCATGAGCAATGTAGGTTTTGTTATCCATATTCCCTTTTCCATTTTTGGCGGCACTTCTTACCTTGCCGCCTTCAACAAAAACTCGCAACCCTGACTAAAGCCCAATGTCATCTGATCTGACAGTCTTTATTGATCCCTGTCAGTTCATGGCAGTTAAACGCAAGTTTTCAGCCAAACAGCCATTCCTGTATGTCGCTTTTGTTGACAAGCACCAGTTGCTGAGCTTGAGGGTCACTTTCAACTATATGTCGGTGTACTTGCAGGCTTTTCAGCAGGTAGTTGACCAGGCAGGCGCGGGTGGTGATTTTTAGCAAAATCCGCGTAAACCCTCGCCCAATCGGGCGGGGATATAAGCGGGA
>NZ_JACUUA010000162.1 GCF_014859565.1 Marinospirillum sp.
CCATTTATATGGGTCAGGAACTCAGCTTCCGCCGCCCGGTAAAACTGGATGACACCCTGACCGTCACCCTGACTGTAAAAGACAAACAGGATGCCAAAAAGATTGTGGAACTGGATTGTCTGGTCACTAACCAGAAGGGTGAAAAAGTGGTTACCGGCACCGCCAAGGTGATTGCCCCGTCAGAAAAAGTAGTACTGACCGCTCCGACCCTGCCAAACATCACCATCGGTTAATCTCGTCTAAAGCCATTCCGTTTGTTCACCTCAGTTGACAAAAGGAATGGCTGTTTCATTCTTGATCTCGCGCAGGGCAAAGTTGGAGTTAACCTGTGCGATACCCTTCAGCGTAAAAATCTTCTCGTTCAGAAAACGGTCATAAGCCGGCATATCCGGTATTACCACCCGCAGAATAAAATCCGCCTGCCCGGTGGTGGCATAACACTGCAAAACCTCAGGATAGCCTCGGATCTGTGCTTCAAATTCAGTGGTGTTGTCGATGGAGTGACGCAACAAAGTCACCATCACCAGTACGTTTAATGACTGACCCACCTGCGCTGGATTCACCAGCGCCACAAAACCCCGAATTACCCCGGATTCTTCCAGTGCTTTTACCCTTCGCCAGCAAGCAGCCGGTGACAGACCAATTTTCTCAGCCAGATCCTGATTGCTGATGCGTCCATCCTGCTGCAAATATTGCAAGATGTGTTGATCGTATTTATCCAGTACAACACTAGGCATGGCAAGTCACTCTTGTTGTTATTTTCTGACAGAAGAAATGATATTCATCAATAATAAAGAATAACGCAAGATTCTTGTGTGACAACCTGTTTGATCCTGTGTATTTGCAAGCACTTTTCTGACCTGAACCACTAGACTTCACTGCATAACAAATACAACAACCGGTGAAGAAAATGAGCACAAAGCTTGATGACTATCAGCTGGAAGACCGTTACACCCGCAACAATGGCCGTGTTTTTCTGACCGGTACTCAAGCATTGGTTCGTCTTGCCCTGCGTCAAGCCGAGCTGGATCACAAAAATGGCTTAAATACCGGCGGCATGGTCAGTGGTTACCGAGGATCCCCGCTGGGAGCCGTGGATCTGGAATTCTGGAAAGCTCGCCCCCTGCTGGAACAACACCAGATTGAATTTATTCCCGCCATCAATGAAGACCTAGCCGCCACCCTGCTGATGGGCACCCAGCAGGTCGAAACGGACCCAGATCGACAGGTGGATGGTGTTTTTGGTCTCTGGTATGGCAAAGGACCCGGTGTGGATCGCTCCGGTGATGCACTAAAACACGGCAATGCTTATGGCAGCTCACCCCACGGCGGTGTATTGGTCGTAGCCGGTGATGATCACGGCTGTGTGTCTTCCTCCATGCCGCATCAGTCGGATGTGGCCTTCCAGTCATGGTTTATGCCCGTCATTCATCCAGCCAGCGTAGCGGAATATGAGTCTTTTGGCCTGTGGGGTTATGCGCTGTCACGTTATTCCGGCTGCTGGGTGGGTTTTAAAGCCGTATCAGAAACCGTGGAAAGTGCTGCCTCGGTTGAAGTGCCACCCCTACCGGAGTTCGTGATTCCGGATGACTTCACACCGCCTGCCGATGGCTTGCATTACCGCTGGCCGGATCTACCCGGCCCGCAACTGGAAACACGCATCGAACACAAACTGGCAGCGGTGCAGGCCTTTGCCCGTGCCAATCCGATTGATCAACGTGTTCTGGATCTGCCGGAAGCTCGTTTTGGTCTGGTCACTACCGGCAAGGCGCATCTTGATCTGCTGGAAGCACTGCAACTGCTGGGACTGGATGAAGCCCGTTTACGGCAGTTGGGTATCGACATTTACAAAGTAGGTATGGTGTGGCCGCTGAACCGTCAGGGTGTACTGGAGTTTGTGCACGGTAAGCAGGAAATTCTGGTGATCGAAGAAAAACGCGGCATTATCGAAAGCCAGATCAAGGAATACATGTCCGAACCGGATCATCCCGGTGAAGTGCTAATCACCGGCAAACAGGATGAACAGGGACAACCCCTGATTCCTTATGTCGGTGTGCTCAGCCCCCTGTTACTGGCCGGGTTTGTCGCCCAGCGCCTGCAGCGATTTTTTGGGCTGGATTTTAATGACCAACTGCAAACCCTGAATGCAGCCTGCTTACAAGCCGAAGATCCTGGTGGTGCCCGTCGGCTGCCTTATTTCTGTTCCGGCTGCCCGCATAACATCTCCACCAAAGTACCCGAAGGCAGCAAAGCACTGGCTGGTATCGGTTGCCATGTGATGGCCACCTGGATGGGTCGCCAGACGGAATCCTTGATCCAGATGGGGGGTGAGGGAGTCAACTGGGTGGGGCGTAGCCGTTTCACCGGCAAGGGTCATATCTTCCAGAACCTTGGTGAAGGCACTTGGTTCCATTCCGGCTCCATGGCGGTTCGGCAAGCCGTTGCAGCGGCTACCAACATCACCTACAAGATCCTGTTTAACGATGCCGTAGCCATGACGGGTGGTCAGCCGGTGGATGGTGCAGTGAGTGTGCCCATGATTGCCCGTCAGTCTCTGGATGAAGGTGTGAAGAAAGTGGTGGTAGTCACGGATGAGCCGGAAAAATATCAGCACATGCCGCTGCCTGCCGGTATCACAGTGCATCACCGCGATGAAATGGACAGCCTGCAACGTCAACTGCGGGAAATTCCCGGCTGCACGGTGCTGATTTATGACCAGACTTGCGCTGCTGAAAAACGCCGTCGCCGCAAACGTGGCTTGTTTCCTGATCCGGCTAAACGAGTGATGATCAATCCTCACGTCTGTGAAGGTTGTGGTGACTGTTCGGTGCAATCCAATTGCCTGTCGGTGGTACCACGAGAAACTCCGCTGGGACGCAAACGTCAGATTGATCAATCTTCCTGCAACAAGGATTATTCCTGTGTGCAGGGCTTCTGTCCCAGTTTTGTGACTATTGAAGGCGGGCAATTACGCAAGGGAGAAGGTCTGGCCGTTGATGCCGTTTTTCAACAGCGTATTGCAGCACTGCCAGCACCTCAGCAAGTGGAGCTGCAACAACCCTATAACCTGTTGATCTGTGGTGTGGGAGGTACAGGTGTCATCACCATCGGCCAGCTGATCACCATGGCTGCTCATCTGGAAGGCAAGGGTTCCAGCGTGCTGGATTTTACCGGTTTTGCCCAGAAAGGCGGCAGTGTGATCAGCTTTGTCCGTCTGGCAACTCAGCCACAACACCTGCATCAGGTGCGTATCGAAAACGGTCAGACCCATGCATTACTGGCCTGTGACCTGCTGGGTGCCACTTCTGCCCGTGCCCTGCCACTGTTGCATCAGGGACAAACTCGCATGGTCTGTAACGAAGCCGAACTGCCTTCCGCTGATTATGTATTACAGCGTGATGCCAGCATGGGGGTAAACCAACGCCTGGAGCTGCTGCGTCATGCTGCAGCTGAGGAGGGTTTTTTCAGCTTTAATGCCAACCGTCTGGCAGAACGCCTGATGGGTGACAGCGTTTATACCAACGTATTAATGCTGGGTTATACCTGGCAGCAGGGTTTGATACCTGTCTCTGAAACTGCGCTGCTGCGTGCCATAGAGATGAATGGTGTCACGGTGGATCTGAACAAACAGGCTTTTGCCTGGGGACGTCTGGCTGCAGCCGAACCACAACAGCTTGAACAACAACTGGATCACCAACCACTGCCGGAATCTGCCTCACTGGATGAACGCATCCATCACCACATCCGTTACCTGACGCACTGGCAGAATCAACGCTGGGCTGAGGGTTATCAACAGCAGATCGAAGCCATGCGTCAGGCTGAAATCCAGCTGCTGCAAACAACGAGTGCCACTGAATCCCCCTCTCTGCCGTTGACAGAAGCCGTAGCCACCCAGCTGTTCCGACTGATGAGTTACAAGGATGAATACGAAGTGGCACGGTTATTCACCCGCACCGATTTTCTGGATGAAATCAAACAGACCTTCAGTGGTTCATGGCAATTACATTTCCACATGGCACCACCCCTGCTGAACTTCGGCAAAGACGCTGCCGGTCGCCCAAAAAAACGCCGTTTTGGTCGCTGGTTACTACCGATATTAAGCCTGCTGGCAAAAATGAAAGGCCTGCGCAACACAGCACTTGATCCTTTCCGCTTCAGCCATGACCGCAAACTGGATCAACAACTATTGGCGGATTATCAGCAATTGATAACTGAGCTAGTACAGGGACTCAAAGCGGAGAACTACACCACGGCAATAACACTGGCACGCCTGCCGGAAGAAATTCGTGGTTTTGGACCGGTGCGGGAAGCCGCAGCAAGTAAAACCAGAACACAACAAAAACAGCTGCTGAAGGAATTTCGCGAAGGTAAACCCGTCACCCTCGCTGTGGCTGTGTAAAGAGTTATTGGCAGATCAGGACGGGTCTGCCAATAACTGGCTGACTTCTCGGATAGACAGATAACCCTTCATTTGCGGGGCACAGATGCCGGTTTCCAGATAATGCACATTACCCAGACGGGTGGGTTCGGGAACTAGAGTATGACCACAGGCGACTGCATCAATATGGCGGATAGGATAATTCAGACTGCTGCGCAGGCGCGTACGTCTGGTGGTGGAGACTTCCAGCAGCTGGTTATCCAGCTCACCACGCCAGTGACGCAGGCAGTTCCAGTCATCCTGTGGCACTTCAGCATGAATGATGCCCAGTTGCCGCCCCTTGCAGGGCACTTCCAGCGCCAAGGGCATTTTTTCCAGAATCAGTTGTGCCATGTCCTGCAACTCTTCATCCGTGTACAGCGAACTCCAGCGACCACCATTCAGCAACCAGGTCATGCTGACATCTGCATCACCGGCTAGGCTGTGAATCAGAAAACGCTCATGATTACCCTGCACCGAAAAAAACCACGACTCTTTAAGCAGTTCCAGACAACGCACCGAATCTGGCCCCCGGTCAATTAGATCACCCACTGCCAGCAGCCGGTCACAGGTTGCATCAAAACGAAGTTCATCCAATCGCTGCATCAACGGTGTGTAATAACCGTGCAGGTCACCCACCACAAAATCCCGACCACGGGTGTTTTCTGTCAAAATTTTCAGGATACGTGTCATTTAACCAGCTCCCGCATGGCGGCATCCAGCCCTTCCAGCGTCAGCGGAAACATGCGGTTGTGCACCAGCTGCCGTAACATACCGGTGGATTGGGTGTACTCCCAGTATTTTTCCGGTACCGGATTCAGCCATACCACCCGGTTCCAGGTATCCGTCACACGTTTCATCCAGACCTGCCCCGGTTCATCATTAAAATGCTCCACACTGCCACCAGCCATAGCCACTTCATAAGGCGACATGGACGCATCCCCGACAAAAATCACCTTATAATCTGAACCATACTTGTGCAGCAGATCCAGTGTTGAAGTTCGTTCATTAAAGCGTCGATTATTATCTTTCCACACCGATTCATACAGGCAGTTGTGAAAGTAAAAGTGTTCCAGATGCTTAAACTCGGTACGGCAGGCGGTGAACAACTCCTCCACCAATTCAATGTGGTCATCCATTGAGCCACCCACGTCCAACAGCAACAACACCTTCACGGCATTGTGTTTTTCCCGCACCATCTGTAAATCCAGATGCCCGGCATTACGAGCCGTAGCACGAATGGTGCCATCCAGATCCAGCTCTTCCGCTGCGCCGGTACGGGCAAACTTACGCAGTCGCTTAAGTGCCACCTGAATATTACGGTTGCTCAGTCCCTGGGCATCATCAAAATTACGGAACTCACGTTTTTCCCAGACCTTGACCGCACGACGATTTTTGGACTGACCACCCACCCGGATGCCTTCTGGATGATAACCACCGTGACCAAAAGGTGACGTACCACCAGTGCCCACCCACTTGTTACCGCCGGCATGGCGCTCTTTCTGTTCTTCCAGCCGCTTTTGGAACTCTTCCATCAGTTTTTCGAGACTACCGAGGCTCTGAATTTTCTGGCGATCTTCTTCACTCAGGTATTTCTCAAAGGTCTGACGCAACCAGTCATCAGGAATCACCTTCTGCAACAGCTCATCCAGACTGCCGATACCTTCAAAATAACTGGAAAATGCTAGATCAAAACGATCATAGTATTTTTCATCCTTGACCAGACAGGTACGTGCCAGCAGGTAAAAATCTTCCTGATCAGCAAAACCCAGATCCGACTGCAACGCACGAATCAAATCCAGCAGCTCACGCGGAGTTGCCGGTACACCTGCGGCGCGAACTTCCTGAAAAAAATCAATCAGCATGGGATATCAACGACTCTGCCGACGCATCATAAATGCCAGACGTTCCAGCAGACTGGCATCCTGTTCATTTTTTACCAGTGCACCACACAGGGGTGGCACCGCACTGGCAGAGTCTTTTTCCAGCAACACTTCACGCGCCAGATCATCCGCCATCAACAGCTTGATCCAGTCCACCAACTCCGAGGTACTGGGTTTTTTCTTCAGGCCGGCAATGTCGCGTAGATCATAAAAGACTTCCAGCGCCTTTTGCACCAGTTGTTGCTGAACGTCTGGGAAGTGCACGTCGATGATCTGCTTCATGGTGTCTTTGTCCGGGAAGCGGATATAGTGGAAAAAACAACGACGCAGAAAAGCATCCGGCAGTTCTTTTTCATTGTTGGAGGTGATGATCACCACCGGACGCTGAGTCGCTTTGACGGTTTGCTGGGTTTCATAAACATAAAACTCCATACGATCCAACTCCAGCAGCAGGTCGTTGGGGAATTCAATATCAGCCTTGTCCACTTCATCAATCAGCAGCACTGCCTGCTTTTCACTGGTAAAGGCTTCCCACAATTTGCCAGGCACTATGTAGTTGCTGATGTCATGCACCTTATCCGTACCCAGCTGGGAATCACGCAGGCGGGATACTGCATCGTATTCATACAACCCCTGCTGTGCCTTGGTGGTGGATTTGACGTGCCAGGTGATCAGCGGCATATCCAGTGCTGCGGCCACTTCTTCAGCCAGCAGGGTTTTGCCGGTGCCGGGTTCACCCTTGATCAACAAGGGGCGCTGCAGGGTAATGGCGGCGTTCACCGCCAGCTGTAATTCGTCAGTGGCGACGTAGTTTTGAGTTCCGGTGAATTTCATGGTGATCTCTTTTTGAACGGACAGCTTCAGAAACAGGAGTGATGCAGCAGAGTCTACTCTGCCAGCAGCAATGGCTCAAACGAGGAAAGACTTAATTCGCAGTTGAAGACTGACTGGTGCGTCGGGCAATCAGTTCACCCTTGTTAAATACCACCAGCTCACCGGTTTGCATAATATCCCAGGCTTCATTGGTGGTCAGGGGTTCAGTGGCCAGCACACTTACGACATCTTTGGGGGTGGTACAGGCAGCAAAATCCACTTTCAATTCAGTATCTTTTAACAAGGCCGGGCCAAAAGGAGCACGGCGGGTAATATGTGCCAGCTTGGTGGAACAATAGGCATAGAGGTTTTCACTG
>NZ_JACUUA010000001.1 GCF_014859565.1 Marinospirillum sp.
TGTGTCTGAATCCTCGCTGGCGGCTTATCAGATGCAGCAGTATGAGCTACTGCAAGTTGGCATCCGCCTACCGGATCAAGCCGAAATGCTGTTCACTGGGCTGCCGCTGCCTCGTGTTGTTGAAGCCGTGCTGAGTGGCAAAGCCGATGCAGGATTTGTACGCGCGGGGGTGCTGGAGACGATGCAGCAGGCCGGTGTCCTTGAACCCGCATAATTCACCAGAAAAAACCAGCCTCAGTAGAAACCTTTAATTATCAATGGTTTAATAAAAACCGACTTACTTCAACAGCAGATCCGGAAGGTTCATCAAAAAATGCCATGCAGGTTGAATATGAATACGAACACCCTGCTGCTCAAGGATCTGCTCTTCATTCAAGGTGACCAGAATACCCGAGTCGACTTTCAAGAAGTGCGCGGCTTTAATCAGCCCTTTAAACTCCCTTTCACGCGTATCTGGGTGACTGATGTCATAAGCCACCTGGATGGGGATTTGCACACCTTGCGATGAAAGCAAGAAGTCACACTCCTGCACACCTTTGATAAATTGCAGTTGTGGCTGCTGTTGTCGCAGACTGATGGCGATCAGGTTTTCCAAGAGTTTGCCGTGATCCTGCTGGTAGCGAAAACTCAGCTGGGTCAAAAAGCCATTATCAATCAGGTAGGCTTTTTTCTCGGCCATGGTCTGGCGAACAATCGAAGGGTCGTATTTGCTGGCAATCACGGCGAAATAAACCGCTTCACTCATGGACAGGTAATCATGCAGGGAGTTTTTTCCTACTTTAAAGCCTGCCGTTTTCATTTCATTGTGGATCTTGGCAATGGACAGGGGACTGCTCACGCTTTCCAGCAGGCGCTTGAGAAAATACTTGAGCGCCGGTAGGTTGCTCTCCTGATAGCGTTCCACCAAATCCCGAAACATCATGACATCAAAATAATCCTGCAAGATTTTTCGGCGAATCTCAGCTGATTCAATCGCCACCAATTCTGGGAAACCGCCTTGCACCAGATAGCGTTCAAACTGCGATACCATCAACGCCCGCCCTCTGGAGCTGACAGAATCAGGTTCAATCTGCTGGAAGCGCAAGAACTCATTAAAGTTCAGCGGAAAAACCTCATAACTCAGGCAGCGTCCACGCAACGACGTGGCAATTTCAGAGCTGAGGAGTCGAGAGTTGGAGCCGGTAAGGTAAATATGACGGCTGATGCTGTCATCCAGGCGTCGAACAAACTTTTCCCAGCCCGCCACCTCCTGAATTTCATCAAAAAAGAAGTAGCACTGGCTTAAATCCAGGTCGGGGTAAAGTTCACGGTAAGCCTGCAAAATCAAATCCAGATCTTCAGTGCGAAGGGTTAGTCGCTCATCCTCGAAGCTCATGTAAAGAATGCGCTTCACCTCAAGGGTTTGACGAAGTGTTTGGATGACATCCAGCAGCAGGGAGGTTTTGCCTGCCCGGCGCATCCCTGTCACCACGATGATTTTTTCAATATCCAGCGGAAGCTCGATATCGCGCCGAGTTAAAGGGCGAATGGGTTGATCATGAAAATCAGCAATCAGCTGCTTGAGTAGAGATTTAGTGTTCATGAGTGATATGATAGCCGATAAAATCTTCTAAAAAAAGACAATAATAAAACACTATGCCATTTAGAATGGCCGCCCAGAGCCAGCAGAAGATTGGCTGCAACGCTGGCAGCAGTAGGCTATAATCTTGCTTCAGTGCTGCCTTCACGGTAGCCTGCCTTTCCCTGATCTGAGGGGCGCTGCAGCAGCTTTATACTGTCAGGCTCAGTCCAGGAAACACTGTTCAACGGCGCCCGTTCAACTTAAATGACACGTTTTCTGCCTGTTCAGGCGGATTGCAGGTCTTTAGTAATTAGTTAAACGGAGTGTTTATGACAGATTTTAATGATTTTAAAGTTGCTGATATCCAGCTGGCCGACTGGGGTCGCAAGGAACTGCGCATCGCTGAAAGCGAGATGCCGGCACTGATGGCCATTCGTGCCAAATACCGTGCTGAGCAACCATTAAAAGGTGCCCGTATTGCCGGTTGTATCCACATGACCATCCAAACCGGTGTGTTGATTGAGACCCTGATTGATCTGGGTGCCGAAGTGCGCTGGTCTTCCTGCAACATCTTCTCGACTCAGGATCACGCTGCTGCTGCGATTGCTGCTGCCGGTATTCCAGTATTTGCCTGGAAAGGTGAAACCGAAGAAGAGTACCTCTGGTGCATTAAACAGACTATTGAAGGCAAAAATGGCTGGGTGCCCAACATGGTGCTGGATGACGGCGGCGACCTGACCGAAATCCTGCACAATGAATACCCAGCACTGCTGGATGGTATTCACGGTGTTTCTGAAGAAACCACCACCGGTGTGCATCGCCTGATCGAAATGATGAAAAAGGGTACGCTGAAAATTCCAGCCATCAACGTCAATGATGCCGTAACCAAGTCCAAGAATGACAACAAATACGGCTGCCGTCACAGCCTCAATGATGCCATCAAACGCGCCACTGACCACCTGCTGTCCGGCAAACAGGCACTGGTGATTGGTTATGGTGATGTGGGCAAGGGTTCTGCTGCTTCTTTGCGTCAGGAAGGCATGATTGTTAAGGTCACTGAAGTGGACCCCATTTGTGCCATGCAAGCCTGCATGGATGGTTACGAAGTGGTCTCTCCTTACCTGAAGGGTCAGAATACCGGTAAGGATGATGGCATTGATGCTCTGCTGCTAGGCAAGATTGATCTGGTCGTTACCACCACCGGCAACGTCAATGTCTGTGATGCACCGATGATGAAAGCCCTGAAAAAAGGCGCGGTAGTGTGCAACATTGGTCACTTCGACAATGAAATCGATACGGCTTACACCCGCAGCAACTGGGCCTGGCAGGAAATCAAGCCTCAGGTACACAAGGTGTTCCGTGATGGCAAACCCGATCAGTTTGATGAAGCCAGCAATGACTACCTGATCCTGCTGTCTGAAGGCCGCCTGGTGAACCTGGGTAACGCCACCGGCCACCCCAGCCGTATTATGGATGGCTCTTTTGCTAACCAGGTACTGGCACAAATCCACCTGTATAAAGCCGATTTTGCTAACCTGCCTGCTGATCAGAAACCCGGCAAAGTCACTGTGGAAGTACTACCCAAAGAGCTGGACGAAGAAGTGGCTCGTTATATGGTGGAAGGTTTTGGTGGTGTAATCACCCAACTGACACCCAAACAGGCCGAATATCTGGGTGTACCTCAGCAGGGTCCTTTTAAACCAGAGACTTACCGCTACTGATTGGCTTCGGAGCAGGTTTGCCTGTTCCGACCTTTTGCCCCTGCTGTCATGGATGATAGCAGGAGGTTATTACCGCCCCGCCTCGATCTAACGGCTTGATTTCTTATCCAAAACAAGGCTGCGCTGACACCCTCCCGGTTTTCCTTTAATGCCCTGCTCTGTGTGTTAGTATCTTTTTGTACGGCAAACAAAGGAGGATATCCGTGAAAAGTTTACCTAAAGAACTCTGGCATCATCTGGCTGAAGAAGACGTTTTTGAAGCCTTAAAAAGTGACCATCACGAAGGTTTAAGCAGCAGTGAAGTGGAAGAACGCTTACGCCTGTTCGGTTCTAATTCCATTACTGCACAAAAGCCTGTTCCAGCCTGGAAGCGCTTTTTATTACAGTTTCACAACCCACTAATTTATATCCTGTTGGTTGCAACCTTAGTAACCTTCTTCCTGAAGGAATACATCGATTCTGCTGTTATTTTTGGCGTGGTGATTGTTAATGCCATTATTGGTTATATGCAGGAAGCCAAGGCCGAAGATGCAATCAACTCCCTTAAAAAGATGCTCTCTGCCAATGCCAGTGTTGTCCGAAATGGCAAACGTGTATCCATTCCTGCCACTGAGCTGGTACCGGGTGACATCGTTTATCTGGCCTCCGGTGACAAGGTTCCTGCTGATTTGCGCTTGTTCGAGAACCGTGACCTGCAGATTGATGAGTCAGCATTAACTGGTGAGTCTGTTGCCGTACAGAAAAAACGTGCTGAGTTGGAAAAAGACACGGTGCTGGCTGATCGTGTCAACATGGCTTTTGCCGGTACATTGGTAACCTACGGCCAGGGCGGCGGTGTGGTGATTGGCACCGGTGATGACACCGAAACCGGCAAGATTGCCCACATGATCTCTGAAGCAGTCAGTCTGGATACCCCGCTGACCCAGAAAATTCACGCCTTCAGCAAGATCCTGCTGTATGTGATTTTGGGTCTGGCTGCCATCACTTTTGTTGTTGGCCTGCTGCATGGTCAGGACTGGGTTTCCACCTTTATGGCTGCAGTGGCGCTGGCTGTTGCTGCCATTCCGGAGGGTTTGCCAGCTGTTGTGACCATCACCTTGGCGATAGGTGTACGGCGCATGGCCATGCGTAATGCCATAGTGCGTAAACTACCTGCCGTAGAAACACTGGGTTCCACCACTATCATTTGTTCGGACAAAACCGGCACCCTGACCGAAAACCAGATGACCGTTCAGAAGGTATTTGCCGGTGATCAAGAATATGATCTGACCGGCAGTGGTTATCAGCCAGAAGGTGAAATCCATCAGGAAGACAATAAGATCAGCCAATTGCCTGCCGCCCTGCGGGAGTGTCTGGTTGCGGGGTTGATCAGCAATGATTCTGAACTGATCCAGAAGGAAGGTCTCTGGCAGGTACAGGGTGACCCGACTGAAGGTGCGTTAATCACTTCTGCTCTTAAAGCAGGATTGGATAAAGAAGAATTACTGCAACACCACAAACGTCTGGATGTTATTCCCTTTGAATCTGATCGCCAGTACATGGCTACCCTGCATCAGCAGGATGAGTCTGGTAATGTCATTTACCTCAAGGGTTCACTGGAACGCACCCTGATCCGCTGCAAGGATGCGCAGGATGCTGATGGCAACTTGATCACCCTGGATCGTGACAAGGTCACTAAAATGGCCGAGAAGTTTGCAGCGATGGGGTTACGGGTACTGTGTCTTGCCATGCAACGAGTGCCGAAGGATGAAACCACCTTTGATCGCTTCCATGAACAGGAAGATGCCGAGCAGCTGACTTTTATTGGTTTGCAGGCGATGATCGATCCGCCCCGTGCTGAAGCCATACGTGCGGTCGCCACCTGCCAGAAGGCTGGTATTGCAGTAAAAATGATCACCGGCGACCATGCCCTGACCGCCCGTGCCATTGCAGAACAGATCGGTATTGCTCATCCGGAAGGAAAGGATGAAAAACACCGAGTGCTGACCGGTCGTGAACTGGCCGAGATGAGTGATCATGAACTGCTGGCCGAGGTTGAATTGGTTGCAGTATTTGCCCGTGTTGCTCCAGAGCAGAAACTCAAACTGGTCACCGCATTACAAGCCAAAAAGCATGTGGTTGCCATGACGGGTGACGGGGTGAATGATGCCCCAGCACTGAAAAAGGCCGATATTGGTGTGGCGATGGGTATTGCCGGTACCGAAGTATCCAAGGAAGCTGCCGACATGGTGCTGACGGATGATAACTTTGCCACCATTGAAGGTGCCGTCGAAGAAGGCCGTAATGTCTTTGATAATCTGGTGAAGTTCATCACCTGGATTCTGCCCACCAATCTTGGGCAGGGCATGGTGATCATGGTGGCGGTACTGATTGGTGCCACCTTGCCGGTGTTACCGGTGCAGGCACTGTGGCTGAACATGACCACTGCGGTATTTCTGGGGTTGATGCTAGCCTTTGAACCCAGAGAACCGGGCATCATGAAACGTATGCCGCGTATTCCGGATTCACCCATTCTTAACGGTGAAATGATCGGACGTATCTTCTCGGTCAGTGCGCTGTTATTAATTGGTGCTTTTGGTCTGTTCCAGTGGGCTCTGGCTCAGGGAGAAACTGAAGAAGTAGCACGGACTCTGGCAGTGACGCTGTTTGTGGTGGTGCAGAGCGCCTTTCTGTTCAACTGCCGCTCACTCACCATCAGCCTGTTCCGTACTCCTATCTTCTCCAACCTGTGGATCTGGGGTGGTGTGGGTGCCATGCTGCTGGCTCAACTGGCCTTTATCTACACACCACTGATGAATACCTTGTTCCAGAGTGCACCCCTGACTCTGGCACACTGGGGTCTAATGCTGGTCTACGGTGTGGTGGTGTTACTGCTGGTAGAGCTAGAAAAAACCATCTGGCGGGCACATAAGGCCAAATCCAAATAATCTGTCCAGCACTTAAAAAGTACAGGGAGCGGTAAATACCAGCCGCTCGCCTGAATAAGGATGACTCACTTCCAGCTCCAGCGCATGCAACAGCAGCCTGGGGCTGGCTGCCAAAGCCTCACCCGAGGCGTAAAAACGGTCACCCAGTATTGGGCAACCTATGGATAACAGATGCACCCGCAACTGGTGTGAACGACCGGTGAAAGGGTGCAGTTCCACCCGACTGGTAACACCGTCACTCTCCAGCACCCGGTAACGGGTTAATGAGGGTTTGCCGGTTTCAAAACACACCTTCTGCAAAGGCCGGTTTGGCCAGTCACAAATCAGTGGCAGATTAATCTCCCCTTCCGATTCCGCAGGACATCCCCAGACTCGTGCCAGATAGACTTTGCGTGTCTGACGTTCCTGAAACTGGATTTTTAATGCCCGTTCGGCTTTTTTACGCAGGGTCAGCAGTAACACTCCCGAGGTATCCATATCCAGCCGATGCACCAACTCGGCATAAGGAGAAATTTCCTTGGCACGTGTTTCTACACTGTCTCTGAGTGCTTCATCCCGCCCTGGATTGGATAACAAACCAGAAGGCTTGTTGATCACCAGCAGGTCTTTATCCTGATAAAGAATATCCAGCCAGGGTTCGGTTGGCGGATGGTAATCCACAGCGGGTAATACATGACTCATTGCAGGCGTTCTGCCGCAGGTCTTTCGAGCCGATACTGCACCAATACCCAGGGCGCCACCACCAGCGCCCAGACACCGGTATTTTCCTGATGCCAAGCATGGGCATCTTCATCCTCAACAGTACCCACGACACCAGCATCCATCCAGAGTTGAAACTGGTGCTTGTTGTCTTGAATAAGCTCAAAAGCCACGTCAACCAGATCCAGACTGGCATCCACCCGCACCACGGTGCCGCGAGCGTGGTGGACTTCCAGCTCACGCCAGCCAATCAGCGCTGTTTCCAGCGCCAGCTTGCTACGCAGCAGCTCGGGACTGTTTGCTTCTGGGTGTTCGTTTTGCATCATTATTACCTCTAGCTGTACAGGGTAAATGTACAAAAATACCCTGCGACCTTGCGTCAGATCATTTTTCTTTAATGCCGTGCAAATTTGCGTGTAGTATTAAATCAGCTGCAGGGCAGAGCAGGCATTCTAGTGGATTCAACAACAGGATGCTAAACAGCAGCGCAAAACAAAAAAATCAAAAAACCATCTTGGAGCTATTCGATTATGAAAAACAAAACCGTAGACCAGGGCAAGCGCAACTTTATCAAAACCGCTGCCATAGGGGCAGGTGCTGCTGCAGCAGCTACAGTTGCTGCCCCGGCTATTGCTCAGCGCAACATTACTTGGCGTATGGTCACCACCTGGCCGCGTAACTTTCCTGGCCTGGGTGTGGGTGCACAGCGTCTGGCTGACCGTATCACTGCCATGTCCGGTGGTCGTTTAACTGTTCGTGTTTTCCCTGCTGGTGAGTTGGTTCCTGCACTGCAATCCTTTGATGCCGTGATCGAAGGTTCTGCAGAAATGAGCCACGGTGCAGCCTATTACTGGCAGAACAAAAGTCAGGCCACCTCTTTCTTCACCGGTGTTCCCTACGGTATGACCTCCCGCGAACTGTCTGCCTGGGTACGTTTTATGGGCGGCCAGGAAATCTGGGACAAGGTGTATGACCAGTTTGGTGTGAAAGGTTTCCTCTCCGGTGATACCGGCACTCAAGCCGGTGGTTGGTTCCGCAAGGAAGTCAAAAGCCTGGCCGACATTCAGGGCATCAACTTCCGAACTCCCGGTCTGGGCGGTCAAGTCTGGCAGCGTATGGGTGCCAACGTGGTGAACATGGCTGCGGGTGAAATTTTCCAGGCATTACAATCCGGCGCACTGGATGCCGCTGAGTTTGTCGGCCCCTACAACGACCTGGCACTGGGTTTTCACCAGATTTGCAAAGAGTATTACCTGCCCAGCTTCATTGAACCTGGCCTGGCGACCGAAGCCGTAGTGAACAAGTCTGCTTTTGCCAAGCTGCCCAAGGACCTGCAGCAAATTGTTGAAATTGCCTGTCAGGCGGAATACGACCAGGTGGCATCTGACTTCTATGCCAACGACCCAATTGCACTGAAGCGCCTGGTCGAAGAGCATGGTGTGAATCTGCGGACCTTCCCAGATGATCTGCTGGAAGCTGGTGCCAAGGCTTCCATGGACATCGTCAACGGCCTGCGTGAACACCGTGATGCCCTGACTCGTGAAACTGCAGAAAGCTTTGTGAAAAGCCTTAACCTGCTGCGTACCCGCACCGAGCTGGTGGATCAGCGTTTTGGTCTGGCACGCGAGAAGTACATCAAATACAGCTGATTTTCTGTATTCTGCTAGTCATAAAAAACCCCGCCATGGCGGGGTTTTTTATTTCTGGTCAATCAGTTGCCATACAGCTTGTTCGGCAACCAGGTGACAATTTCCGGGAAGATGATCAACAACGCCATCGCCAGAATTTGTAATGCTACAAAGGGTAAGGCACCTTCATAAATCATACGGGTGGATACCTCTGACGGCGCCACACCCCGCAGATAAAAAAGTGAGAAACCAAAGGGTGGTGTCAGAAAGCTGGTCTGTAAATTAACCGCTACCATAACACCCAGCCAAATGGGATCAACATCCATCATCAGCAGTACCGGTGCGGTGATCGGCAGCACAATAAAGATGATTTCAAAGGTATCAAGGATAAACCCCAGCACAAACATCAGTAGCATCACAAACAGGATGGCTCCCAGGGTGCCACCGGGCAAACTGTTGAGGAAGTCACTGACCAGCTCATCCCCGCCCATCATGCGGAATACCAGCGAAAAGACGGAAGCACCCAGCAGAATCACAAACACCATGGTGGTGGTATTGGCAGTGGCCAGCATGCCTTCACGCAGATTTTTAAGTGTCAGCTTACGCTTTATTGCCGCCAGCAGCAGGGCACCCACCGCACCCACAGAGGCTGATTCAGTTGGTGTTGCAATACCACCCAGGATTGAACCCAGTACAGCCATGATCAGCAACAAGGGCGGTACCAGACTGGTCAGTATATCGCGACCAAGGTTGGCTTTTTCTTCTGCGGTCACTTCCAGTGCAGGGCAACTCTGCGGGTCTTTGATGGATTTAATAATCATCCATGTCATATAGAGACCCACCAGTAACAAGCCAGGGAAAAAAGCACCAGCAAACAAGTCACCCACCGATACCGTCTTGGGTGCAAAATTACCCATGGACATCTGCACCTGAGAGTTGATGCCGGATAACATGTCACCCATAAAAATCAGCACGGTGGAGGGTGGAATGATCTGCCCGAGTGTACCGGATGCACAAATCACACCCGTAGCCAAACGCGGATCATAACCGGCACGTAACATCGCAGGCAGGGACAACAACCCCATGGTGACTACCGTTGCACCAACAATACCGGTGGAGGCTGCCAGCAAGGCACCCACCACTATCACTGAAAGCCCCAAGCCACCACGCAGAGTGCCAAAAATGCGCCCCATGGTGATCAGCAGCTTTTCAGCAATACCGGAACGTTCCAGCATCATGCCCATAAAAATGAACAGCGGCACAGCGACCAGCACTTCGTTCAGCATCACCCCCACATAGCGGGATGCCAGGCTGTTGAAGTTGGAAGGATCAAACGCACCTAATAACCAGCCGATACCAGCAAAAAACAGTGATACACCCGCCAGTGAGAAAGCCACCGGGTAACCCAGCATCAACACCGCAATGATGCCAAAAAACATCACTACAGAGAGAACCTCACCAATCAAAACAGGATCCATGATTATTTGCCCTCCTGATAACGATATTCCTCAGGAAGCAGATCCTGTTTGTTCATCAACACCAGCAGCCCGCGCAGGAACATCGCCAGCGCCTGCAGGGCAACCACAAAAGCAAACACCAGAATAAAACTTTTCACGATATACAAACCCGGCATACCACCAAAATTGGCAGAACCTTCCATCCAGCGCCAGGAGCGCATAACGTAGGGCAGGCTCCAGTACACCAGAATGGTCACAAAAGGTGCGACAAAAAACAGACTGCCGAACATGTCGACCATGGCTTTGCGTCGGATGTTGGCCGGTCGATAAAAAATATCCACTCGTACATGGGAGTTGTTAAACAGGGCAAAACCGGACAGCCCCATAAACATCATGGCGTTGAGCCAGACATAAAGATCCTGCATCCAGATGGAGCCGGAAGAAAAAACGTAGCGCAGTACAACAACCGAAAAACACACCAGCACAATCCCCAGCGAAAACCAGGAAAAAAAGTGCCCGAGCAGGATGTTGAACCGGCTGATAAAACGAACAATCAGCGCTAAAGCCCGCACTTTGCAGCCCTCTTGTTGTTTGGTCGATCTTAATTTAGTTGATGCTCGACCCTTGAGCGACAGCTTTCCTGATCTGGTGGCAAGAATACATGATATTCTTGAGCAAAACACTCAACAGCCACCAGCGAAATACCTTCCATGCCAACAAACAATACCAAACGAAATATTGAATGGCTTGCTTACCTGCTGCTGATCCTAACCACTTTATTCTGGGGTGGGAATTTTGTGGTCGGGCGAGCGGTTCATGCTGATATACCACCGATTGCACTGGCTTGGTGGCGCTGGCTGCTGGCACTGCTGATTATACTGCCATTTACCTTGCGTCCCCTGTGGCAAGCCAGAGGCATCATTCGTCAGCACTGGGTGTGCTTGTCACTGATGTCTTTGCTGGGTGTCACCGGTTTTAACACGCTGGTGTATCTTGGTTTGCAGACCCTGCCTGCCAGCAATGCCATTCTGCTGTTATCCGCTTGCCCAGTATTTATTCTGGCTTTTTCCTGGTGGTTTTTTGGTGATCGGATCAACCGCTTGCAAATTATCGGGATGCTGGTTTCACTGGGGGGGATCTGGGTGCTGGTCAGCAAGGGTGCACCTCTGCAACTGTTCAGTCAGCTGGGTGGCGGTAATGGTAACCTTTGGGTGCTGGCTGCCGTGATCAGCTGGGCGATTTATTCAGTGATGCTAAGGTTGCGTCCCGCCGGGCTGGGCGGGTTGGCTTTTTTTGGACTAACTTCGCTGCTGGGGTTATTGTTCCTGACCCCTTTTTATCTGTTTGAAATACTGGTGCAGGACAAAATGCTGACCTTTAACACTACCAGCCTGATGAGTATTGGGTATGTGGGGGTGTTTGCTTCGGTAGCCGCCTTTTTGTTCTGGAACCGGGGCGTAGAAATTCTGACACCCAGCCGTGCAGGCTATTTTATTCACCTGATTCCAGTCTGGGGGCTGATTCTAGCCAGCATTTTTCTGGCAGAGCGCCTGCAGATGTTTCACTGGATGGGTATGGCTTTGATCTTCTGCGGTATCTGGCTGGCCACCCTGTTGGGGCGGCGCGTCACAAAGTGAATACAGCTCATGCAAACTGTTAAAAAATTTCACTCATTCAGCATTTTATTCATAAACAGGGCAGGTTAAGCTGCCCTTAACTTATCAACTGGATTGAATCATGTCTTCCACAACCGTCAGTTTCGAATTCTTCCCCCCCAAAACCCCAGCCGGTCAGGAAAAGCTGCTGACGGTTCGAGATCAACTCGCTGCTGTTTCACCGGAGTTTTTTTCGGTGACTTATGGTGCCGGTGGCTCCACTCAGGATGGCACGTTAAACACCGTGCTGGCATTGCGCGAAACAGGCATTGATACCGCACCGCACCTGTCCTGTATTGGTGCCAGCCGCAGTGAACTGAAAACCCTGCTGCAAAACTACAAGGACAAAGGCATTCGTCGTTTAGTGGCACTGCGTGGTGATCTGCCTTCCGGCATGGGAATGGGTGGCGAGCTGCGTTATGCCAATGAGCTGGTGGCGTTTATCCGGCAAGAATTCGGTGATGACTTTATTCTGGAAGTGGCGGCTTATCCTGAGTCTCACCCTCAGGCAGCCAATCTGGATGTCGACATCAAGAATTTTGTGCGCAAATGTCAGGCGGGTGCCGACAGTGCCATCACCCAGTATTTCTTTAACGCTGATGCCTACTTTTATTTTGTCGATCGCGTTCGAGCCGCCGGAGTCGAAATCCCGATTATTCCGGGCATTATGCCCATCACCAACTACAGCAAACTGGCTCGTTTTTCAGATGCCTGCGGTGCCGAGATTCCGCGCTGGATCAGAAAGCAGCTGGAAGCCTATGGTGATGACACGGACAGCATCTGCCAGTTTGGTGAAGAAGTGATTTCACGCCTGTGCCAGCAACTACTAGAAGGTGGTGCACCCGGCCTGCATTTTTACACCCTGAACCAGGCCGGTGCGTCTTTAGCTGTGGTGCGGAATCTGGGTAAATAGCGCATCCATACGGGGGTCATGGCTGACCAGCTCTGGCCCCGGCATTCCAACAAAATACCCCTGCGCATAATCCACACCCAGTTCACGAATGGCATGCAGCACGGCTTCATCTTCCACATACTCAGCAATGGTTTTCATGCCCAGGCCCTGTGCCAGCGTGACAATACTTTTTACAAAGGCCATGTACTTGTCATCGTGCAGCATGTTGCGGATGAACTCACCTTCAATCTTGATGACATCTATCGGGAAGTGTTTGATGTAGTGGTAAGACGAAAAGCCTGAACCAAAATCATCAATGGCAAAGTTGAAACCTTCCATTTTTAAATCCAACACAAATTTTTCCAGCAACGCCATGTTACTGACGGTTTCCCGCTCGGTCAGCTCAAACACCACACGACTGGTGGCTACACCATAATCCACTGCCAGACGGTGCACCTTGCCAATGAACTCACCAATGATCAGCGAACGAGGTGAAAGATTGATAAAAATCTGCCCCTGATAACCCTGCTGCTGGATCTGCTCAAAAGCCTTTTCGATCAGCTGGTAATCCATCTTGTGCACCACACCGATGGTTTCGGCCACATCAATAAACTCAAAGGCAGAAATCACCTTGTCACCCAACTGGATACGCATCAGCAGTTCATGGATAACAATCTCGCCGGTTTTTAAATCAATAATCGGCTGGAAATAAGGAATGATACGGCGCTCTTCCAGAGCATTCAGTACCATCTGGCTTTTTTCACCTACCTCTTTAAACACCTCAGCCACTTCATTCTCAGCGGGTAAGGCAATGGCGTTTTTACCACTGCGCTTGGCCTTGTACATCATGTTATCAGCCATCACAAACAGATCAGCGGGGTTCTGACCATGTTGCGGGTAAACAGCCACACCCACAGAACTGGTGGCACGAACGCTGTTGCCTTCCGGGGTGGTCAGTGACAGTTTTTCCAGCTGCTCCATGATGCGTTGCGCCACACTGTGCGCCTGCTCTTCACCGGCTTCCGGCAGAATAATGGTGAATTCATCACCACCATAACGCGCCAGTACATCACCTGGTCGCACCGCCTGCTGTAAAACACCGGCAAACCCTTGCAAGAACTGGTCACCAAAGCTGTGCCCATAACGGTCATTCACTGTCTTGAAGTTATCCAGATCCAGCATCAACAGACTGAAATGCACATCATGCCGCTGGGAACGACCTATCTCATAGCCCAGCAATTCCTTGAACATGCGCTGGTTATACAGGCTGGTGAGTGGATCACGAGTGGCGTAATACTCCAGATCCTGGGTGTACTTGTAGATGGCTTTCACCGAACCCACCAGGTTCAGCAAGGTGGTCAGAATACTGCCAATCACCATATGGCGGATAGGGTCTTTTGCGATTTTCGACTGCACACCTATCCCCACCACACCACCAATTTTGGGTGTTTCCAGCATCAGGGAGCGGGTTTGCAAATCCACATCCTGCAAGGTGAGGATGCCCTGCAGATCCTGCTCTTCGGTGGAGGGGTCAGCAATATGGTGCTCAATATTAAGAATCGGAATGCCGGTATGGAAATGCGGATGGTTGGACAGCTGTTTGATGACTACCTGCTCAAACATCTTGCGAGTGCCTTCGGAGACATTAAAGCGCCAGAAGATTTCCAGCTCGTAACCTTCATCTTCAACCTGAAACACCGTCACCAGTGAATGAGCCACCAGGATGGTGTTGATATCAATCAGCAGGTCTTTGATGAAGTCGCGCCAGTCACGCACGATATCCGAGGTGATGATGAATTTACCCAGCAGGCGGATTTCGAACTCAAGAATGTCCTTATCCACAGCCACATCCTTGAGCTGTTCCACCAGCAGGTTAACACTGCGAAAAGCATCATCCAGCTCAGTGAAATGGAAGTTGGTCTGGGTCATATCCAGCTGGCGAAAATCCTTGACTGAGTTGACCTGCTCCAGGCGCTCCTTGAAGCCATCGGTGGCCTTCTGGATATGGCGTGCAACATAACGACTCACCAGTGCCGCCATCACCAGCATTAACAAACCAAAACCAAGGAACATGGCAATGTTGTTGCGCCGTACTTCTGCACTGATCGGGCGCATATCCTGCTGGATATCAATCACGCCCAGCACATCACCCACTTCAGCATTCAGGTGGCAGGACAGACATTCATCTCGTGCCTGCATCGGATAAATTCGACGCATCAGACCATCGGTTTCCAACAGCAGCTCTTCACCACTGACAAAAACACCCTGCACCGATGCATCCAGCGCCGGTTGGTTGATCTCACCAAACAGCTCTTCTACCTTGCTGCCACGATAAATCTCCACATCAAACGGACTGGTGACAAACGCATCACGGGTGCCTTGCAGAAAATCTTCCAGCTGCTCTCTCGTCCAGCCCATCCGCATGACCTGAAACATGGAGTTAAAGGTTTGCTGGGCAATGCTATGAGAGGTTTGTACCGCCTGGCGAGCAAGAATATTCTCATACAGCAGGGAGGCAACCAGAGTGACGCCAAGAAATACCGCCAGAGTAACCGCCAGGGTGGATGAAAAAACAAAACCCCGCAGGGTGTTCAACAGAAACTTGTATCGGTTCACTATTCGTTTGCCCCCTGGGGCCTGTCAATTGGGGCTTGTTGCCCCATTCGGATTCTAAAACTCAGAAGTGTAAAACCATGATCTATATCGGGTGTCAGTGGTTTTGAACTCAACTGATATGCTTGATACTCACCACTGGACGCTCTGATCAATAAACTGATCTGGGCAGGTCGCCCGAGTGCCAGTTGATTAAAAAAATGTTCCAGCGCAGCAACCGGCTGGTGACCACTAAGCAATTCCTGAATAGACCGCCCTTGTTGCAGCATTTCGACCGAAAAAAGCTCCACTGCTGCTTTGTTGGCATATTCAATACCACTCTGAGCACTCATCAGCAGCGCCGGATAACCCACCTCATCCAATAACAAGGTTAATGCCTGATTTTTCTGCTGCAGACGTTGATTGTTTTCTTTCAGCTCCTGCTGCTGTTTTTTGACCAGATCAAACCACTGGTTGTAATAGATGCTGACCAGATCCTGCTGACTAATCAGCCCCACTACTTTTTTCTGCTCATCCACCACCACCAGCCGTTTAAAACCTTTTTCACGGATGGTGGTGAGCGCTTGATATATGGATAGCTGTTCTGTCAGAGTAAACACCGGGCTGGACATCACCCGCTCAACCATCTGGGAAAGATCAGCTCCGGATTGCAACAAACGTATGGCATCCGTCTGAGTGAGAATTCCCAGTGGTACCCGATCTTCGCTAACCAGTGCGGTGTTCACACCCTGCTGCTGCATCAGTGACAATACCAGACTCACCGGCATCTCCTTGTTGACCTGCAGCAGTTGAACACCGCGTAACAGATCACTGAGCCGTTGATTTTCTGCCAGTGTCTCCGGATCAAGGCTCTGGATCAAATCGGTATAACTGACAATACCCTTCAGCTGATTGTCTGCATCCACCAGACAGACCTGCTCCGCTTGATGGATACTGATCAGGCGTATCGCTTCTTCCACACTGGCATCCGGTGATAATTGCAGGGCAGGCGGTAAAAAAACCTGCGACAGAGGGGCGGAAAAAGCCACACCCTGCAAATGGAAAGTGACCAGATCTCCGGCCAGCAGCAGCTTATAACCCCGTGCACTGCGAACCAGCAGGCTGCGAATACGCTGCTGATTCATCAGCTCCAGAGCCTGACGCAAGCTGGCAGTGTCATCCAGGCAGATGACATCGCGGGTGGCTATGGCCTGTAAAGTCGGAAACAGCATGGTTAGTCCGTAGTTAGTCTGACCGTGAGAGTTTACGGTATCCCAGTGCCTCCAGCAGATGCGATCGCTGGATTTGTTGACTGGCATCAATATCGGCCAGTGTTCGGGCAACCTTTATAATACGATGTGCCGCCCTTGCTGACAGAAATATTTTGTTCATGGCACGAGTCAGCAGTTCCTGACCATCCTGCCCCAGCGGCGCAAAAACCTCCAGCTCTGTTGGTGTCAGAGCGGCATTCAGTTTACCGGCACGTTGTAATTGTATCTCTCTGGCTTGCGCCACCTTTTCACGCACCATAACAGTGCTTTCGCCTTGACTCTGCTGCCATAGATCTTCCGGGGGCAACGCGGGCACTTCAAGGTGCAGATCAATACGATCCAGCAAAGGGCCTGACAAACGGGATTGATAACGACGTATCTGACCCTCAGAACAGATACAGGCCTTGCGTGGATCACCCAGATGACCACAAGGACAGGGATTCATAGCAGCAACCAGCAGAAAATCAGCAGGGTAGGTCGCTCGGCGTGCTGCACGCGCCAGGTGGATTTCACCCGATTCCAGCGGCTCCCTTAAGACTTCCAGCACCGAGCGGCCAAATTCCGGCAACTCATCCAGAAACAGAATGCCACGGTGAGCCAGCGAAATTTCACCGGGCTTTGGATGGCTGCCACCCCCCACCAGTGCCACCGCAGAAGATGAATGATGGGGTGATCGAAAGGGGCGTTGTTTCCAGCGCTGAGGATCAAAACCCAGCGAAATGGATTCCACCGCCGCGACTTCCAGCGCTTCCTGCTCCGTCAGCTCAGGCAGCAAACCCGGCAAACACCGCGCCAGCAAGGTTTTGCCACTTCCTGGTGGCCCACTGAACAAAAGATTGTGCTGGCCAGCAGCAGCCACCATCAAGGCGCGCCGTGCCATGATCTGACCCTTAACCTCCAGCAAATCCGGATAATGATGAGGTGATACTTCAGTCCGCAATGGTATTACTGATGTGAGTGTTTTCTGGCCCAGCAGATAGGCGGTGACATCCAGCAGATGCTCAGCACCAAAGGATTCCAGCCTGCTGATCAAACCCGCTTCCGCCAGATTAGTGGTCGGCAGTATCAATGTGCGCTCTGCAGCAGCAGTCGCCAGACCGGAAGGCAGTACACCTCGCACTTCCCGCAACTCGCCATTCAGCGCCAGCTCACCAATAAACTCACGTCCTTGCAGGCAGCTAACGGGCAGTTGTCCAGAAGCAGCCAGAATTCCCAGCGCTATCGGCAGGTCATAACGCCCCCCTTCTTTGGGTAGCTCTGCAGGTGACAGGTTGACGGTAATTCGGCGGGAGGGGAATTCAAAACCGGCTGTTAACAGGGCACTGCGTACTCGATCACGGCTTTCTCTGACTGCTGTTTCCGGTAGACCCACCAGATTAAAAGCAGGCAGACCATTGGCCAGATGCACTTCAACTCGAACTTCGGGTGCCTGCAGGCCGAGTAGAGCCCGACTTTGAACCAGTGCCAGCGACATGTATCACCTCCTTATGTATCACCTCCTTGTGTAGTTTGTTCAGACTCCAGATTTACTAGTGTTTTCCAGTGCTATCAATCGACGGTTTAATTCATCAACCCGCTGACGGGTGCGCTGATGAATTTCCAGCAGCCGATCATAATCCTGGCGTGTGACCAGATCCAGCCTTGCTACAGCCTCTTGCACCAGGCTTTTTAAAGCGGCATTGCCCGATGTGGGTTGATTGCCATTACTGAGTTTTGATGCAATCTCATCAGCAAGCTGCTGCAGTATTTGTGGTTTTATCATGGTTAATCTCCTCGGCAACAAGCTTAGCATAGCCACAAGGTTTGCAAACCTGCGTCTTGTCATCCGCAACCTCTCACTTCGCACCAATTAAGCGCATCGTGAGCATCAACTTGGTGCCAATTGCTGTGCCAATCCACCAACACTTCCTGCAAACCACTCGCAACATCAAACCATCTTGCTGATTAAAAAGCGTTTTTATGATTTTGGCACATCCGCTGCTGAATGCTCTGTGAAAATTTTACGGCGTGGCACCCGATCACGTCACCAAAAAACCGGCTGAGAGGATACAGGTATGAAACTGGTAACAGCCATTATCAAACCCTTCAAATTGGATGATGTACGCGAGGCTCTTTCTGAAATTGGTATTCAGGGGATCACCGTCACGGAAGTAAAAGGTTTTGGTCGTCAGAAAGGCCACACTGAACTTTACCGGGGTGCAGAGTACGTGGTCGATTTTCTGCCCAAGGTAAAAATTGAGATTGCTATTGATGATAGTCGTGTGGACAGCGTGGTGGAAGCCATCATCAGTGCTGCCAACACCGGCAAGATCGGCGACGGCAAAATTTTTGTATCACCTGTAGATGAAGCCATTCGTATTCGTACCGGCGAACGCGGCAACGATGCGGTTTAACCGGCTGATCAACTGAGGAATTTATGATGGAAGAACTACTACACATCACTTATGCAATTGACACCTTTTACTTTCTGATCTGCGGCGTGCTGGTCATGTGGATGGCTGCTGGCTTCTCCATGCTGGAAGCTGGTCTGGTGCGTGCCAAAAACACCACCGAAATCCTGACCAAAAATATTGCGCTGTTTGCCATTGCCTGCACCATGTACTTGTTCTTGGGTTACTACATCATGTATTCCAGCCCGGAAGGCGGCATTCTTCCTAGCCTGGGCTTCCTGATTGGTGGTGAAAACACTCTGGATGCAGCGCTGGGTGAAGACGGCCCTTATTATGCTGCCCGTTCTGATTTCTTCTTTCAGGTAGTGTTTGTAGCCACGGCTATGTCCATTGTGTCCGGTGCTGTTGCTGAACGTATGAAGCTGTGGGCTTTCCTGACCTTTGCTGTGATAATGACCGGTGTGATCTATCCAGTATCTGGTTTCTGGACTTGGGGTGGTGGCTGGTTGGATGCCGCTGGTTTTTCTGACTATGCCGGTTCCGGTATTGTGCACATGGCCGGCGCTGCTGCTGCTCTGGCGGGGGTGCTGGTACTGGGTGCACGTAAAGGAAAATACGGCCCGAATGGTGAGGTTTATGCCATCACTGGTGCCAACATGCCGCTGGCAACCCTGGGTACCTTCATCCTGTGGATGGGCTGGTTCGGTTTCAACGGTGGTTCCGAACTGAAAATGTCTGACTTCGACTCTGCCAACAACGTAGCCCAGGTGTTTGTGAACACCAATGCTGCTGCCGCTGGTGGTGTGATTGCTGCAATGATTGCTGCAAAACTGCTGTTCAAGAAAGCTGATCTGACCATGATCCTGAACGGTGCACTGGCTGGTCTGGTTGCTATCACTGCTGACCCACTGTCTCCTTCTGCTCAGGGCGCTGCGCTGATCGGTGCGGTGGGTGGTGTACTGGTCGTCTTCGCCATCATCACGCTGGACAAGCTGCGTCTTGATGATCCGGTTGGTGCCATCTCTGTACACGGTGTTGTGGGTATCTGGGGTGTTCTGGCTGTGCCATTGAACAATGCTGATGCCAGCTTTGGTGCACAGATCCTCGGTATTATTGGTATCTTTGCCTGGGTATTCCTGGCCAGCCTGGTTGTCTGGTTTGTGATCAAGGCCATCATGGGTGTGCGTGTCAGCGAAGAGGAAGAATATGCCGGTGTGGATCTGACCGAATGCGGTATGGAAGCCTACCCGGAGTTTACCAAGTCATCTAAATAAGGTGCTGATTGACACTTTTTACTGGTGAGCATGGAAGTTTGGGCGCCTTTGAGGCGCCCTTTTTTTTATGTCTCCTTTGGTGATTTACCACAACAGGCTTTATCCTTACCGAAACATTCATACCACGGAGGAAAAAACATGAAACTTATTACTGCTGTAATCAAACCTTTTAAGCTGGATGATGTGCGTGAATCCCTTTCAGAGATTGGTGTACAAGGCATTACTGTCACGGAAGTGAAAGGTTTTGGTCGTCAGAAGGGTCATACGGAGCTGTATCGTGGTGCTGAATATGTGGTGGATTTTCTGCCTAAAGTGAAACTGGAAATTGCCGTGGATGATGACATGGCTGATCAGGTGATTGATTCTATTGTACGTGTTGCCAATACCGGAAAAATTGGCGACGGCAAAATTTTTGTTTCACCCCTGGATCAGGTCATTCGTATTCGTACCGGTGAAACAGGCAAAGACGCAGTTTAAAAAACCAGACAACAGAGGAGTGTAGTGTGAGCCAGCAACCTGTCCATGATGCCAACAAGGTTTACAACATTCAGCACTGGGGCAGCGGTTATTTTTCTGCCAGTGCAGAAGGACGGGTGCTGGTGCAGCCCACTTCATTTCGTCCTCAGACACTGGATCTTCCGCGGCTGGTTGGCCAGTTAAAGGATGCCGGTATCAGCCTGCCAGTACTGGTGCGTTTTCCCGATATTCTGCAGGATCGGGTGAATCGTCTGTGTGCTGCTTTTGACCGGGCGATTGAAAGCCACAGTTATCAGGGTGGCTACACCGCTGTGTATCCCATCAAGGTTAACCAGCAGCGCCGTGTGGTTGAAGAGCTGCTGGAAAGCCAGGCACGGGTGGATGCCCGTGTTGGACTGGAAGCAGGCAGTAAACCCGAATTGCTGGCCGTACTGGCACTGGCCGGGCAGGAACCCTCCACACTGATTTGTAACGGATACAAGGATCGTGAATACCTGCGACTGGCGTTAATGGGTGAGCGCCTTGGTCATCGGGTTTATATTGTGGTGGAAAAACCTTCTGAAGTAGCGCTGGCACTGGAAGAAGGTCAAAAATTGGGTGTTCGCCCTCGTCTGGGTGTACGAGCGCGTCTGTCATCTATTGGCAAAGGCCACTGGCAAGACAGTGGTGGCGAGAAATCCAAATTTGGTCTGGCCGCCAGTCAGCTGTTATCCATGGTTGAACAGCTGCGCGAAGCTGATGCACTGGACTGCCTGCAGTTACTGCATTTTCATCTGGGTTCACAGATCGCCAATATTCGTGATATTCAGCGTGGATTAAGAGAATGTGGACGTTTTTATCAGGAGTTGCTGGCACAGGGCGCACCCATCAAGGTGGTGGATGTTGGCGGTGGCCTGGGCATTGATTATGACGGCACCCGCTCTCGCAGTGTTTGCTCCATCAACTATTCCATGGCTGAATATGCCAACAACGTGGTTCATGCCATCCATCAGATCTGTGAGGCCAATAATCTTCCCCATCCTCATCTGATCAGTGAATCCGGGCGTGCCCTGACTGCTCATCATGCGGTGCTGATTACCAATGTGATTGATGTTGAAGAACCCGATTTCACCCCGCCTGAATCACCGGCAGAAGACGCCTCATTGATCCTGCATGAGTTGTGGCGGGTGTATCAGCAGGCTGGTGAAGATGTGGATGAACGCTCACTGGTGGAAACCTGGCATGATGTGGTGCAGGCGCTATCCGAGGCTCAGGATATGTATATTCATGGCCTGCTGGATCTACCAGGACGGGCATTGGCGGAGCGTCTTTACACCTGTGCCAGTGCCCGTATTCATCAGCAGTTGAACCTGTCCAATCGGGTGCACCGTGAAATCCATGATGAGTTGAACGAAAAGCTAGCCGACAAGCTGTTTGTCAATTTTTCGCTGTTTCAGTCTTTGCCGGATATCTGGGGTATTCAGCAGGTTTTTCCAGTGTTACCACTATCCGGCCTGGATCGACCACCCGTTCGCCGGGGTATCATTCAGGATATCACCTGTGACTCAGATGGCCGTATTGATCAGTATGTGGATGGACAGGGTCTGGAAAGCACTTTGCCGATACCCGAATGGCAAGAGGGTGAAGAAAAACTGCTGGGCTTTTTCCTGACCGGTGCTTATCAGGAAATCCTTGGTGACCTGCACAACCTGTTTGGGGATACCGACTCAGTGGACGTGGTGCTGGATGATGCCGGGCAACCCCTGCTGGAAAACCTGATCAAGGGTGACACGGTGGATCGGGTGCTGCGGTATGTAAACTTTGAGCCGGACGAGTTGTTAACGGCTATGAAAAAACAGCTAAATGCCAGTAACCTGCAGCAGGAACAAAAAAATCTGTTCCAGCAGCTGTTTGAAGAAGGCCTGAGTGGTTACACCTATCTGGAGTAATACACTTGCAGACCTGTTGGGGAGCAGTCACGTTCAAACCAGTGATCCCTACTCTACTGCAAGTATCCTACCACTCAGGCAAGCGTCAGCTGCTCTTTTAATAAGTCTGTCAGTTCCAGTTCCAGATGATCACCCGATGTCAGCCGCCCTACACCTGCCGGAGTACCGGTAATCACCACATCACCCGGCAGCAGGGTAAAAGTCTGGCTGATATGACTGATCAAGGTGGCTATAGGTGTCAACATTTGACTGGCTTTGCCACGCTGCTTTTCCTTGCCATTCAGTCGCATCACCAACTCCAGTGCAGACCAGTCAGTGACTCGATCTGCAGGCACAAAGGTGGTCAGCGGGCAGGCACCATCCCATGCCTTGGCTCGCTCCCAGGGGTGCCCCTGTTTTTTTAATTCCGATTGCAAATCCCGCAATGTCAGATCCAAAGCTAACCCAACACCGACCACACCATTCAGCGCGGTGGAGTCGTCCACCTTGCACAGGGGTTTGCCAATCAGCAGGGCAATTTCAGTCTCGTAATGCACATCACCCTGCCCCTGCGGCAATTGCAGAGGTTGTTTTATGTGCACCGCACTAGTGGCAGGTTTGATGAACAACAATGGCTGGGCTGGAATGGGGTTATTCAGCTCGGCAGCATGTTCGGCATAATTACGCCCGACACAAACAATTTTGCCCAGTGGCTGCTGCCAGTGGCTGCCTTCCAGCGTCGGGACAAAAGCTGCAAATTCTGGCATGGATTAATCCCTTTAAATGAGTAAGTCTGGTTTTTGTTATTGTTGCTGCTGTGTTGTAAACCGCACATCACCATCCACCAGTGTGACAACAGCGCGCCCCTTGAGTGACTGATTCCAGAAAGGGGTGTTATGACCGGCTGAAAAACCGGAGCTTTCATTTAATAACCAAACTTCGGATGGATCAAACAGTGTGATGTCTGCAACAGAACCCGGTCGCAGACTACCTGTATCCAACCCCAATAGTGCTGCCGGGCCGGTCGATAAGCAGGCAACCAGTTCAGAATAGTCAAAGTATCCCTGTTCAACCAGTGCCAGCATTTGCGGTAACACTGTTTCCAGACTGCTCATGCCCGGTTCTGATGCCGCAAAAGGTGCCATCTTGGCAGCTTGCTCATGCGGCAAGTGGCTGCTGGATACTGCGCTGATTACACCGTCGCGGATACCTTGCAGCAGAGCCTGACGATCAGCCTCACTGCGCAGCGGGGGCTGTACATGGTAGTTGCTATCAAAAGCCTCCAGGGTGGCATCAGTAAACAACAGATGACTGAGTGCCACATCAGCAGTTACCGGCAAACCACGTTGTTGTGCTTCTTTAATCATCTCCACTGCTCTGGCGGTGGACAGATGACTGAAATGAGCACGGATACCGGTCTGCTCAATCAGCAGTAAATCCCTTGCCACGGCAACTGTTTCTGCTGTGCCAGGGATTCCCGCCAGCCCCAGCTGGGAGGCTAGCGCACCCTCATGAGCACAACCCGAGGCAGCCAGCGAAGGATCTTCCGGATAAAAGATCACCAGCAGATCAAAGGTGGCGGCATATTCCAGGCAGCGCCGTAGTATCAGATTGTCCTGTATTGGGCTGCGCATATTACTCACAGCAACGCAGCCTGCAGCCTGCAGTGCCGCCATGTTGGACAATAACTGCCCCTCCAGTCCGCGGGTCATGGCACCCAGCGGTAAAACTTTAGCCTGCTGAACGGCCTGGGCTTTTTCCCGCACCACCCTGACCACTGCTGATGAATCCAGGGGTGGCTGGGTGTCCCCACGGGCGCAGACTTGAGTAAATCCACCTGCCAGAGCGGCCAGGGTTTCACTGGCGATATTGCCTTTATAACTGGGGCCTGGCTCTCGCAGATGGCAGGACAGATCAATAAAACCGGGCGTCACCACCAGCCCATCAGCCTTGATAATCCTGTCAGCCTTGAAACCCTCGGGTGATTTGCCCAGCGCCACTATACAACCCTGTTCGATATGTACATCCTGCTGGGTATCAAGCTGCTGGCTCGGGTCGATAACACGACCACCGATAATGGATATCTTTATGGCTGTCTTTATGGATGAATTCATTGTATCTGTGCCCTTTCCTGCATCTGCCCACTCATTGCCATGCTCATCACCGCCATACGTGTGGCAATACCATAACCCACCTGCTGCAGGATCACTGAACGAGGCCCGTCAGCCACAGCAGACTCAATTTCCACACCCCGGTTGATTGGCCCCGGATGCATCACTATGGCTTCTGGATGAGCATAAGCCAGCTTATCGGTGGTTAATCCGTAGAGGCGATAAAACTCGGACTCCGAGGGTAACAGTGCACCACTCATACGCTCTTTTTGTAGGCGCAGCATAATCACCACATCCACATCTTTTATGCCTTCTTCCATGCGGGTATAAAGTTTTACACCCAGCTCCTCAATCCCAACTGGCAGCAGGGTTTTGGGTGCCACCAGGCGGATTTCATCAACACCGAGGGTAGTCAGCGCTCTAATCTGTGACCGAGCCACGCGGGAATGCAGAATGTCACCCACAATGGCCACTTTCAGGCCGGCAAATTCACCCTTGTGACGCCGGATGGTGAACATATCCAGCATGGCCTGAGTGGGGTGGGCATGGCGACCATCACCGGCATTAATAATGGCAACCCTGGGTGTGACCTGGCTGGCAATAAAGTGTGCCGCACCGGAATCAGCATGACGCACCACAAACATATCGGCATGCATGGCTTCGATGTTCTGCAGGGTATCCATCAGGGTTTCACCCTTGGCAGCAGATGAGGTTTTGATGTCCAGATTAAGCACATCCGCTGATAGGCGTTTGGCCGCCAGTTCAAAGGTGGCACGGGTACGGGTGGAGTTTTCAAAGAACAGGTTAACAATGGTTTTACCGCGCAGCAGCGGCACCTTCTTGACCGACTGCTCACCCATATTGGCAAAGGATTCAGCGGTATCCAGAATTTCTGTCAACAAAGTCCGGGACAGGCCATTAATGCTAAGAAAATGTTTCAGGCGGCCATCTACAGTCAACTGGACATTGCGTGGATGAGCAGGGTTATTCAGCGCAACAGTCATGTGTTTTCCTCTGTAGCAGGTGTATGGAAAACCCGGTTCAGCTCCAGCGGTACCGGCCCGGATAGTTTGATGCGCTGATCTGCTGGCAGTTGTAAATGCTGTCCACAACAATCCGGCTGGATCGGCAATTCCCGACCGGGTAACGCTAGTAAGGTGGCTAAAGTCACTGAGGCAGGACGACCAAAATCAAAAATCTCGTTCATGGCAGCCCGTATGGTGCGACCGGACATCAGCACATCATCCACCAATATCAGGTGTCGATCTTCCGTGGCAAAGGGCAGGTTCGAGGGTTTAACACTGGGGTTTAATCCGGTCTGGCTGTAATCATCACGGTAAAAAGAGATATCCAGTGTGCCCAGTGGCCAGTTGACCTGCATCCGCTGTCGCAGGGCTTCAGCAACCCAGACACCGCCGGTATGGATGCCAATCAGTAATGGGTCGGTAATCCTGTGCTCCAGCAGGTGACGCTCCAGTTGTGTAGCCAACTGATCCAGCAGGCTTGCCACTTCCGGCAAAGGGGGGTAATCCAGAGTCTGGTTTGTCATCCGTGGGTTACTCCTTAAATCGGGTAAAGGATCAATTTTCAGTTTTTAATGTAATCAGGGCCGGCAATCTGTTGCAGAAAAGGGCTGTTACCCTCTGGATTCAGTGCCAGCCAGCCTTCCAGTATCATGGCAGCCGCCAAACTATCCACAGGGTCTTCACGGTAATTACCCTTGTGCCCCAGCTGTTTTACCACGGCCTTGGCCATACGCGTGGTGCCACGCTCATCCATGCCATAACAGGGTTTGCCATAACGACCAAAAAGTCGCTTGGCAAACTTGCGCGCACGTAGGCTTAGTGGTGTGTCACTTAAATCTTCTTCCAGCGGCAAACCCATCACAAAAGCATCCGGTTGCCATTCTTTGATCAGTGCATCCAGCAACTCCCAGGAAGGAATACCTTCCTGCGCCGGGATCACCCGTGATGGATTAACGGTTCGGGTCAGCTCATTACCAATCGCAACACCATGGCGTTTGCTGCCAAAATCAAACGCCATCAACAGTCGGTGGCCTTCTATATCAGGCATGCCCGACCTGCCGAGTCATCAGCTCAAGGTTAATACCCAGGCTTGCCGCGGCGGCGGCCAGACGGTTTTCTGCAGCCAGGCCGTAAAGTATTTCTTCACTGGCTGGACAGGTCAGCCAAGCGTTATCCAGCAGCTCTTTTTCTAACTGACCAGCATCCCAGCCTGCACAACCCAGGGCAATCAGGAAATGTTCCGGGCCCTTGTTTGCCGAGATGGCTTCCAGAATATCCAGTGAGGTGGTCAGGCTTAGATGTTCGCTGACCGGCAAACAAGCTTTCCAGTCAGATTTGCCGGTATGCAGCACAAAACCCCGATCACCATGCACCGGGCCGCCCCGGTAGATGGGTGTGGAGATATGAGCAACATCCAGCAGGGGTAAGGACATCTGCTCCATCAGCTCACCAAAGGTCAGCGGCAGAGGTTTATTGATGATTAATCCCAGTGCACCCTGGTCGTTCTGCTCACACAAATAAGTCAGACTGCCACCAAAGTGAGCATCATCCAGCTGGGGCATGGCAAGAAGGAAATGATCCCGCAGTGTATTCACAGGTTTCTCTTTAATTGATCCGCAACGTATACAGGTTGATTCTGGAGAAATTATACCGGGAAAGAAAGGGGCTGGCTGCTATACCTCACTGGTGTTGCTGAATCACTAACCCTCGCAGGGATCAGGCACCCCAGATATGTATGGTTTTATTCTGAAAATCAGCCTGTCGTTGCCAGATTTTCTGATCCCAGGGCGCTGCTGGATTACGGTCAAAAATCACCAGATGGGTTTCATCTGCACCGACTCGCTGGGTGTAGTCGGTAACCTGTTCCAGTCCTTTTTCTATCACAGCATCCAGAGAACCACGCAGGATTTTGAGTTCAATCACCACTCGCTGTAATGCCCCATACATGCCTAATTCAGGGTTTAACGGCCATTCAATGAATAAATCGGTGCGTTTGCGACCCAGACCGTACTCACGGGAGATTCTTCCACCGCCATTAATGATGCGTTGCAAGAAGGCTTGCATTAACAGTTGCGGTGCGGCTTCTTTGTAATCAAAACCCTCGCTCCAGCTATCGGAGTGTTCGCGGAAAAACTGCTGAAAGGCTTGCAGTAGTTTGTTGATGTTTAAGCTGTGATCGGCATTGATGTACCAAGCCTGCTCCTGATTGGCAATCATCACTTGGGTCGGCCAGGTCAGTTCTCTTGGAATCACTTCCTGATAAATGCGGTTGCTGATTTTGACCGAGGGGCGAACGGTGATTAGTCCTAAGTCTTCAACGTATTGCAGGTCATCGACTTTGATCTGGCTGATGTTGTCTTCATCTTCACTGGTCAGCAGTGAGCTGATGACCGCATGAACGCGGGGTTCTTTGAGCTTGTCAGTCAGTTGATCCAGATGGGTAGCACGGGAATAAATCAGCTGTTCCCGTGCTTGCTGATAATCCACCAATGAGATGTGGCGGCTTCGATCCCGCGCTTCACGGTTTTTCCAAGTGATTTCATAACCCAACGCGTTGACGAGCCAAGGCTGGCCTTTAGTGTCTTCCCACAACTCTGCAAAAATGGCTTCATCAAAGATCTGCCCAGTGGCTTCTGTGTGTTGCAGCCAAAGGGTGCGGGTTTCCTGCTGGGTGAAGTTACCCATCCGCAGGGATTCAGCCTTGATGTTAAAAGCACTGCCGCCAGTAATCACTTCTGCCCCTTCCTGATGCATGCGGTAGTCACGCACATCCCGTACACCACAAAGAATGATCGACTGAGGGAAAAAATCCGGGCGCTGGGCATAACCAGCCCGGATCTGACGCAGCAGGGAAATCAGGGTGTCGCCCACCAATGCATCCACTTCATCAAGCAACAATACAGTAGGTTTATCAGAGACTTCAGCCCAGTGCGTTAATACACGTGTTAATAGATGCTGAGGCTCAGTTTCAGGTTTGGTCGTTCGATACCATTCTGCCAGAGCAGGTGCTTTTGCATAACGAGCGATGGCATCGACCATTGCATCACAAGCAGTCGGAATGCCCTGGGTTTCATCACCGCGAGCTGCTTGTGCGGCTTCAATATTGGCGTAGGCACAAGCATAACGACCGGAGGCGTTCAGCTCTTTCATAATCGCTAGCAGGGTACTGGTTTTTCCGGTCTGACGTGGTGCATGCAGCACAAAGTAACGCTTACTGGCTATCAGGTGCTGAATTTCTTCCCAGTCCAGCCGGTGCAACAAGTCAATATGATAGTGATCGGCAGTAATTGTTGGTCCGGCGGTATTAAAAAAGCGCTGCATAAGCTGACCCAGTCATGGAAGTATTCTGCACGTTAATTTACGCGCTATATATGCTCATATCCTACACCACAAATGACTCTACTGCTGAAACCGCAAGACCTGTCAATTAGCCCGCCAGCCATCACCAAACTGCCAGGTGCGGATGATTTCCAGCACATCCGCTTTTGCACGAACACTGTCGGGTAAAGGAGCAAAGGGTGAAGCCAGATTCAGAATACGTATGGCGGCATCATCCAGCAGACGATGGCCGGAGCTGGTCATCAGTTGTGCTTCCAGAATGCTGCCATCTGCATTAATCACCACCAGCAGGCGCAATCGGCCACCCAGGTTCTGGCGGCGAGCTTCTTCGGGGTAGTTGAGATTACCGATTCTTTCTACCCGCTCTTCCCACTGGCGCAGGTAAAGTGCCTCTTCCGTAGTCATCACTGCGTTGGTGCTGATACGACGGACTCTGGGGCGCTCGGCAAAAACGGCCTGCTGGGTAGCCAGCTCGGATTCCAGACGGGCTATTTCCAGGCTACGAGCAATCAGGCTGGCGCCGCGAACAGGTGGCAAGGGTGTTTCGGGCGCAGCCGCTTCGAGTTCAGGTTGAGGCTCGATATCTGCTTCTTGTTGTTGATCCTTTGCAGGTGGAACCACATCGGGTTCAGGGGCGGGCACTTCAGGAGCTAGCTCAGGAGTGGGCTGCGGATCAGACGGAAGATCCGGTTCAGCCAGTGGCTCGGACAAGGGCTCATCATCAAAATAGACCGCTGTAGCTTCCAGGTAGATCTGTTCTAGTTCAGGAGTAGGCGACTCAGATGGTCGCGTGTTAATGAATAAAACCCCAGCGTGTAATAACAACGCCAGCAGCAGCGCCCAGAGAATTGGGCGCAGACTGAGCAGGCCTTGTAAAACGTTCATGGGGTCAGGGCAATCAACGCTGATCCAGACGTGTTGCCAGACACTCCATCAACTGACCTCCAATATCCAGACCACACTGCTGATCCAGCTCGCGCACACAGGTGGGACTGGTGACGTTAATTTCAGTGAGGTAGTCACCTATGACATCCAGACCCACAAAAATTAATCCTTTTTCTTTTAAGGCCGGAGCCACCTGACTGACCAGCCAGTAATCCCGATCGGTCAGTTCCCGAGCCACACCACTGCCACCGGCGGCCAGATTGCCACGGGTTTCACCAGCCATGGGAATACGCGCTAGCCCAAAGGGTACAGGTTCACCGTCAATCACCAGAATGCGGGTATCACCGTTTTTGATTTCGGGCAGGTATTTTTGCACCATGATCTGGCGCTGATTGTTGTCGGTCAGCTGTTCAATAATGGCACCCAGATTCATGCCTTCGGGTGTGACACGAAACACCCCCATGCCACCCATACCATCCAGGGGTTTAAGGATGATGTCCTGATGTTCAGCATGAAATTCACGAATTAACTGGCTGTTGCTGCTGACCAGTGTGGGAGGGCAGCATTGTGGAAACTCCTGAGCAAAGAGTTTTTCGTTGCAGTCGCGCAGGCTCTGGGGTTTATTAACCACCAGCACCCCTTCACGTTCTGCTGCTTCCAGCAGCCAGGTGGAGGTCAGAAAAGCGTTATCAAAGGGTGGGTCTTTGCGCATCAGCAGAATATCCAGCTCTGCCAGCGGCTGCACCTGGGGTTCACCCAAGCTGTACCAGCCATCCGGGTTGGCGAACACATCCAGATCTGCCATACGTGCCCAGGCTTTACCCTGACGCAGGTGCAGATCACCCAGCTCCATGTATTTCAGAGTCCAGCCACGCTTTTTAGCCGCCAGCAACAAGGCCAGTGTTGTATCTTTTTTGTAGGTAATATCGGCAATGGGGTCCATTACCACGCCAACCAGAACTTGTTTTGCCATGTTGCTCTCCAGCTGATGATTCAGTTCAGATCACCCCACCAGTGCTGCACCAGAGTTAGTGCTGCCAGTGGTGCGGTTTCGGTACGAAGTATTCTTGGCCCCAGTCGCAGACCGCTAAAACCGGATTTTTGTGCCTGCTCCACTTCCTGCTCATGCAACCCACCTTCCGGGCCAATCAGCAAAGCAACATCAGAGGGTGTCTCAGTTGCCAATGCTGCACTTTGTCCATGCGGATGCAACAGCAAGCGTACAGCTTCCTGGCGTACCTGTAACCAGTCGGTCAGACTCTGTGGAGGATGGATCACCGGCAAGGAATTTCGCCCGCATTGTTCACAGGCACTGATGGCCACCTGCTGCCAGTGTTCGAGTTTTTTCTGTTCTCGATCACCTTTCAAACGCACATCACCCTGACGTGTATAAAGAGGCGTGATGGCACTGACACCCAGCTCGGTCGCCTTCTGGATGATCCAGTCCATCTTGTCACCCTTGGAGATGGCCTGACCCAGATGGGTATGCAGCGGTGAAGGCGGGGCTGCCTCCACAGGCTGGATCAGCTGTAAGCGAGCAAGATTCTTGTTGCCTTGCAGCAGCTCGGCCAGATAACAGCTCTGGCCATCAAACAGATGCAGCTGATCACCGGGTTGCATTCGTAGCACCTGGATCATGTGGCGCACCACCTGACCGTCCAGCTCTACTTCAGACAGTCCGGCCAGGTTTTTTGGAGAATAAAAGCGCCGCATGTTTGCCAGTGATTACTGGGTAGTCTGCTGTGCCTGACGCTGTTTACGCTCGGCAAAAATGGCTTCAAAGTTGACTGGTGCAATCATCAGCGGTGGGAAACCGCCCTTAACCACCAGTCCGTCCACCGATTCACGGGCATAAGGAAAGAGGATGTTTGGACAGAAGGCACCCAGAGTGTGCTCCAGGCCATCACCTTCAATACCCACCACACGGAAGGCACCACTTTGCTGGACTTCTGCCAGGAAAGCGGTCTTCTCACCAAAAGTTACCTGAGCGGTGATCTTGACGGTCACTTCATACAACTCGTCATTAATTTTACGGTTGCTGGTGTCCAGCTTCACATCCACATGAGGTTGTTCATTCATCATGAACACTTCGGGGCTGTTAGGTGCCTCAAAGGATACATCGCTCAGATAGATGCGCTGCAGGGCAAACTGGGGCTGGGGTGCTTCACTCATGAATGCTTCCTTATATACTTGGCTTAAGAGGATTAGTTATTTTTTAACAACCGGCATGGAATCGGTTTGCCATTGCATCATGCCACCCTTCAGGCGCAGGGCGTTGGCAAAACCTGCTTTCTGCAACTTGGCAACGGCCATGGTGGCGGTGTTACCCATCTTGCAGACCACCAGAATTTTTTTGTCCTTGTGTTTTTCCAGCTCGTGCATACGAGTGTCAAGATTCACCATCGGGATGTTAATGGCTCCAGTGATATGACCCAGACCAAAGTCCTTGCGATCACGGATATCCAGGGCAATAGCTTCATCCTTGTTCATCAAGCGCACTGCTTCTGCAGTTCCCACGCCTGTGGTTGCTCCTCGGGTTTCATTAAAGATCACCAACAACAGCAGGATAACAAAGGCGCTAACCAGCAGCGGGTGGTTGATACTGAACTCGATCATTTGCTCAAACATCTTGGGTCTCTTTCCTTGGGTCTCTTTGGTGTGCCGCAGGCATGGATTTAAGAGGATTCAAAACCGGATATAAAATTAGGCGTTCAAGGATACACCAGAGTGGCGTGCAAGGCATCAGCAGGATGGCGATTTGAGGCTGCTGGCGCTATCATGCTCACACTTTGTTCAATAGAGCCTTGATACCGACATGAGTTCCAGACGCATTCCAACAGCCCTGATTATCCTGGATGGTTATGGTGACAACCCTGCATCCGACAACAATGCCATTTTTCACGCCCGCACTCCGGTCATGGATCGTTTGCGTAGTGAGCTGCCCACCAGCCAGGTTTTTACGGATGGTATGTACGTTGGTCTGCCGGAAGGGCAGATGGGTAATTCGGAAGTTGGGCACATGAATCTGGGTGCCGGTCGTATTGTGTATCAGGATTTTACTCGTGTGACCCAAGCCATCAAGGATCAGAGCTTTTTTACCAATCCGACTCTCTGCGAAGCAGTGGATCTGGCGATCAGCAAAAAAGGTGCCGTTCACCTGATGGGGTTGTTATCCCCCGGTGGTGTACACAGCCACGAAGAACAGATTTTTGCCATGGCAGAGCTGGCGGTTAAACGTGGAGCCACTCAGGTTTTTCTGCATGCTTTTCTGGATGGTCGTGACATGCCACCACGCAGTGCACAGGCTTCCTTGCTGGCTGCTGATGAAAAGTTCCGCCAGCTGGGCGTGGGTCGTGTTGCCAGTCTGGTCGGGCGGTATTTTGCCATGGATCGCGACAACCGCTGGGATCGTGTAGAAAAAGCCTACAACCTGTTAACGCTTGGACAGGCTGATTTTACTGCTGAAGATGGCAGCAGCGGTCTGCAAGCCGCTTATGACCGGGGTGAAAACGACGAATTTGTACAGCCCACCATCATTGGTCAGCCCTGCATGATTGAAGATAAGGATGCGGTGATTTTTATGAACTTCCGGGCTGATCGGGCACGGGAAATCACCCGCGCTTTTGTTGAACCGGAATTTAAAGGTTTTGCACGTCGTGCCTGGCCGCGCCTGAGCCGTTTTGTGATGCTGACCCAGTATGCTGAAGACATTCCTGCAGCGACAGCTTTTCCACCCCAGAGCCTGAACAATACTCTGGGTGAATATCTATCCAAGCTCGGAAAAACTCAGCTGCGCATTGCAGAAACCGAGAAGTACGCTCACGTTACCTTCTTTTTCTCCGGTGGACAGGAACAACCTTTTGCCGGTGAAACCCGCATTCTGGTGCCTTCACCCCAGGTAGCCACCTACAATCTAAAGCCGGAAATGAGCGCAGTGGAAGTCACCGACAAGCTGGTTGAGGCCATTCATTCCGGTGATTACGATGCCATTTTCTGCAACTACGCCAATGGTGACATGGTAGGTCATACTGGTCATTTTGATGCAGCGGTCAAGGCAGTGGAAACACTGGATCAGTGTGTTGGTCGTGTGATTGAGGCACTCAAGGCAGTGGGTGGTCAGTGTTTTATCACCGCTGACCACGGCAACGCTGAACAAATGCTGGATGAAACCACCGGACAGGCACAAACCGCACACACCACCTTCCCGGTGCCGCTGATTTACCTGCCACCCAACAACCGCAAAGCACGACTGCTGGATCAGGGGCGCTTGTGTGATCTGGCGCCCACCCTGTTAAAAGCCATGGGCTTAGAACAACCGACAGAAATGACGGGGCGGGCATTGGTTGAGTTTGAAGACTCAGTGGAAGCTTGAAGCCATGCGGCCAGCGGAGGGCAAAGTTAGCCATGTTTAAGTGGATATCTGCTGTCTTGTTGCTGATCTTGCTTTTGCCCAGCGGAGTGTTGCTGGCCAACCGAGAAGAAGAGGTCAGCGAACAGCAGTTACAACAATTACGCAAAGACATTAACAGCCTGCAAGGCTGGTTAACTCAGGCTCGTGGTGAACAATCCCAGCTGCAGGATCGACTACGCAGTACCGAAACTCAGATTGGCCAGTTAGTCTCCCGCATCGAAGCCAACACTCGTGAAGCAGCTGAGCTGGAACAACGTCTGACCCGGCTGCGTGCTGAACAGCGTGAGCTACAAACTCAGCTGGATCAACAAGCCGGTTACCTGCGTCAGCAGATACGCTCGGCCTACTCCATGGGTCGTCAGGAATACTTGAAGGTATTACTGAACCAACAGGAACCGGATCGAGTTGCACGACTGCTGCGTTATTATGATTACATCAACAAACAGCGTACCGAACAGATCGAAGTTTACCTGGGTATTGCCCGACAACTGGATACCGTTCAATCCGAAATCATCACCCGTGGGCAAACACTGGATCAGGTTCGTCGTGCCCTGCAGGAGCGCCGCAACGAGTTGCTAGCCGAACAACGCCAGCGCCAGCAGCTGGTTCAGCAGCTCAGCAAGGAAATTGCCGGTCGTGGTGATGAACTGCAAAAACTCCAGGCTGACCAGAAACGACTGGAGCAACTGCTGACCGCTGTTACTGAAGCCATCGTGCGCCTGCCACCCCCGCGCGATGCTCGTCCCTTCCAGCAAATGCGGGGCAGCCTGCCCTGGCCGGTACAGGGGCGGGTACTCAGTGCTTTTGGCAGCAGCCAGCACAATAATCGTCTGATCAATCGCGGCATGGTCATTCAGGCTTCAGAAGGTACTGCAATCCATGCTATTCATGGTGGCCGGGTGGTTTTTGCTGACTGGCTGCGTGGTTTTGGTTTTATGATCATCATTGATCATGGTGATGGTTTTATGAGTCTCTACGGACACAACCAGATTCTGCGCAAAGAGCCCGGTGACTGGGTGAATGGTGGTGAAGCCATTGCCACTGCCGGGGCAACCGGTGGTCAGCAACAAAATGGACTGTATTTTGAAATACGTAAGGCAGGTCAGCCACTGGATCCAGTCAGCTGGATTGCGCGGCGTTAACAGCTAATCAAAGGATTTCTTCCGCAGGAGAGTGTCATGTTTTGCAAAGTTTCCAGTCGCTCCAGCCAACGGCCAGGACAACACCTGCTTGCTGGTGCCGGCTTGCTGCTGGCTCTGGTGTTGCCACTGAACCTGCAGGCTAACAACCCGCTGGATTATCCACTTGAACCCCAATTTGACCTGCCATTGGATGAACTGCGCAGCTTTGCGGAGGTGTATGAACGCATCAAACAGGCCTACGTCCATGAAGTCGATGATCGCAGCCTGCTGGAAAATGCCATCAAGGGTATGTTATCCGGGCTTGATCCTCACTCAGCCTACCTTGAGCCGGAAGCCTTTCGTGAGTTAAAAGAAAGCACTCAGGGCGAGTTCAGCGGGCTGGGTATCGAAATTGGTATTGAGGAGGGTTACATCAAGGTCATCAGCCCAATTGATGACACTCCTGCATCCAAAGCCGGTCTGCGCCCCCACGATTTAATTACCCGTATCAATGACACACCTACCCGCGACATGTCAGTAGAAAAAGCCATAGAGTTAATGCGTGGCGACGCTGGCACCAGTCTACGTCTGACCATTCAGCGCAGCAATATCAACCAGCCCTTTGAGGTGGAACTGACCCGTGCAGTTATTCGCATCACCAGTGTCCGCCAGCGCTTGCTGGAGCCAGGTTTTGGTTACCTGCGTATCAGCCAGTTTCAGAATCGCAGCGGTGAAGAAACCCGTGCAGCGCTGGCACAGCTGACCCATGAAAATCGGGAGCCTCTGCAGGGTTTGATTCTGGATCTGCGCAACAACCCTGGCGGTGTTTTAAAAGCAGCAGCAGATGTTGCGGATGTCTTTCTGGATGGCGGCCTGATTGTTTATACCGAAGGCCGCCTGAGTGATACCGAAATGCGTTTTGATGCGGCTCCCGGTGATGCACTGGAAGGTGTGCCACTGGTGGTGCTGATTAATGGTGGTTCTGCATCTGCCTCGGAAATTGTTGCTGGGGCATTACAGGATCATCAACGCGCCTTGATTATGGGTACCGCTAGTTTTGGCAAGGGTTCGGTGCAAACTGTGCTGCCATTAAACAATGATCGTGCTTTAAAAATGACCACAGCACTTTATTACACCCCCAGAGGTCGATCCATCCAGGCGGATGGTATTCACCCGGATATTGAAGTGAGTAACGCACGAGTGACCCTGCTGGATGCCGAAGGTGGCACACGAGAAGCAGATCTTGACAGGCACCTGAGCAGCCAGACTCCCCGCGAGGAAGGAAAACCTGCTGCTCGACTGGGTACTTCTGATGACTACCCGCTGAACGAAGCTTTAAACCTGCTGAAAGGGCTGGCGATTTTTAAAAGCAGGATTTAAGCCAGCTGTTTTAACCCCAGTGCCCGTGCAATCATTCCACGTTTGATGCGGGTGCTGGAGTTCACCAGTTTCATCCCCAGATTACGCAATAACAACACCGGCAGAGCCTGAGTTTCAAACAGGCGCTTGAAGCTTTCCATCAAAGCCATCATTGCTAGATTATCCATTTTGCGCCGCTGCTGGTATTTTTGCAGTACCGCTAAACTACCCAGTGATTGTTTTCCACCTGCGGCCTGTTGTAATACTTCGGTTAACGCCACAACATCCATAAAACCCAGATTTACACCCTGACCTGCCAGTGGGTGGATGGTGTGGGCAGCATCTCCAATCAAAGCCAGCCCAGGTTGGATGTATTCCACTGCGTGACGCTGACGTAATGGAAAAATCTGCCGATCTTCACTGAGCTCTACCTGACCCAGACGCCCCTCAAAAGCCTGGGTCAGCTGCTGATTAAAGTCTTTTTCGTTCAGCTCCATCAGCTCGGATGCTTTTTCTGGTGAAGTTGACCAGACAATCGAACACCAGTGATCATCACCCTGTAAATTCATCGGCAGAAAAGCCAGTGGCCCGGTGGAATGAAAACGTTGCCAGGCTGCATTACCATGAGATCGTTCGGTACGCACACTGGTCACCAGTGCGTGGTGGTTATAATCCCACTCGCGGGTTTTGAACCCGGCCCACTCGCGCAAGCGTGAACGTGCACCATCCGCACCTACAATTAATGCTGCCTGCAAAACCTTACCGGAACTCAGCTTTAATTCACGCGACCCGGTTTTATCCAATGGTTCACTCAGTTCCATGGAAAACTCACCTAAATGCCAATCCAGATTCTGCTGGTCTTTTACTGCAGCAAGTAACCCCAGCTGAGTGACCGAATTTTCGACCAGATAACCCAGATCCAGCACACCGGCTTCACTGGCATCAAAAACTACCTCTGCCGTTCCTTCACTGTCCCAGACTCGCATGCCCTGATAAGGATTCACCCGCAGTGCCTGCATGGGTTGCCATGCACCTACTTTTTCCAGTAGTTGACGGCTGGCCTCCGACAGGGCGCTGACACGAATATCCAGTTTATCTTCCTGCCAGTGGGGTGGCTGATCGGCAGCTTCTACCAGGGCAATACTCAAACCACTGTCAGCCAGACCGGCTGCCAGGGCAATACCTGTCATGCCACCACCTACAATAATCAGATCATAAGTCTGCATCTTCACTCCCAAGTGGTTTATTACAAACCCATGGCTTTGTTTGCCAGCCAACGACGCGCCGGCTTCAGCAGATTAAGACCAATCAATCCCCCGGCACGGACATGACCCAGTAGCGGTAGATTATTGGCAAAAAGAGCGATCAGACCATGGCTGAAACCTATCACCCCATCCTGATCACCCAAGCGTTGAGATTGCCAGTGCTCCAGCGTCTGCAAATCACCGGGGTGAAATGTTTTTCCTGCAACCACGGCTTCTGTGGCGGATGCATCCAGTGAGCGAGCCAGAGAAACCACACCCCGTATGGCCAGGTTATAACCCTGCCCGGCAACCGGATGCAGATAATGGGCAGCATTACCCATCACCACCAGATTACGGCGAACCTGCTCACAGGCACGTACTTTTTTTAATGGATAGGTAAAGCGTTCACCCACCTTCTGGAAACGACCAGCGCGTTTACCAAAACTCTGCTGGATACGCTGCAAAAACTCACTGTCGGACAGTGCCGCATCAGCGGCTGCCTGCTGTCCGGGACGTGTCCAGACCAATGCCATGTCTTGTCCTGAAAGCGGCAGAAGCGCCATGGGACCATCCGCGGCAAAACGCTCATACGCCCAGCCATGGTGAGGCCGCGACATGCGAACATTGGCAATCAGCGCACTTTGTTCATAATCATGAACCTGATCAGCAATACCCAGCTGTTCTTTCAGTCCCGAGCGACCACCATCCGCAACGACCACCAGCCTTGCCTTGAGTTGTAACGGTTCACCGTTCACCTCACCCTCCAGCACGGCAACATCTGGATTCGGGAAGTTGATTTTTGTGACCTTTGCCGGTGCCAGTATCCGGGTGCTCTGAGCCTTTTGCAGGCCTTGCCATAACACCCGACCCAACCAAACATTGGGTACCACATAACCCAGAGCCTCGACCTGCTGTTCCTGATGATCCAGGTGCGTGGAACCCAGAAAGCCCCGATCAGAGACATGTATATGCTGGATGGGATAAACATGCTGCTCCAGCGCTTGCCACAAACCCAGCTGTTCGTAGATCAGCCGTGTGCCCCAGGATAAGGCAGAAGAGCGAGCATCAAAGCTGGGTTGCCACTGGATATCCGGTTGTATTTCGGAGGGAGGGTGGCTTTCGATCAGGCAAACCTGCAAGCCCAGTCGCTGAACCAGAGGTTGTAATGCCAGCGCCAAGCTGGCTCCCACCAGCCCACCACCGATAATTGCAATGTCACACTCATGCTGCTGCATCTGAACCTGCCATCAGGGTTTCGATACCCTCTACTGTTTTCGGAACACCGTCCGTCAGCACTTCACAGCCATCCTCGGTCACCAGGATGTCATCTTCTATTCTGATGCCTATACCGCGCCAGAGTGAATCCACATCCTGTTGATCCGGCGCAATATACAGACCCGGTTCAATGGTGAACGTCATGCCGGGTTGCAGCGGGCGAGCATTACCATCCAGACGATAACGTCCGGCATCATGCACATCCAGACCTAGCCAATGGCTGGTGCCATGCATAAAAAACACCTTAAAAGCTTCAGAGTCAATCAGTTGCTGCACTTCACCTTGTAACAAACCCAGCTCCACTAACCCTTCCACCAGACACCGCACCACGGCCTGATGTATGGATTCCAGATTGGTGCCCGGCCTGACCAGACTGATGGCCAGTTGATTGGCTGATAACACCAGTTGGTAAAGTTGTTTTTGTTGCAGGCTGAATTTGCCGCTGACTGGAAAGGTGCGGGTGATATCCCCGGCATAACCCTGAAACTCGGCTCCGGCATCAATCAGCACCAGATCTCCGGCCTGTAGTTGATCCCGATTCTCAACATAATGCAGTACACAGGCATTATCACCAGAACCGACAATACTGCCGTAGGCCGGTGGACAGGCTGCCTGCAGCATAAACGTATGTTCCAGTTCGGCCTGCAGTTGAAACTCGAACAGGCCGGGTCGACACACCTGCATGGCTCGGCAATGTGCCACCGCAGAAATACGAGCGGCCTCACGCAGCAGGGTGATTTCTTCCGGCTGTTTGATCAGGCGCATCTCTCCCAGCAGACTGCTCAGATCTACCAGTCGGTCCGGCAGGCTGGCTCCACGCTTTTGTAAACGTCGCACCTGCTGACGCCAATGCAGATAACGGGAATACAATGCCTCATCCTCCAGCGGCATCCAGACCTCTGTCACCTCCGCCAGTAGCGGCGACAGGATTTTATCCAGTTCATTAAAAGCATAAGCCTGATCAAAACCCAGTTGCTGCACCGCGGCTTCCTGCCCAAGACGAATACCCGTCCAGGTTTCCTGTTGTTTATCTTTTGGCTGACTGAACAGCAGGCTCTGAGAAGTATGGTGAGACTTTTTAATCACCAACAGGGCATCCGGCTCCACAAAACCGGTCAGATACCAGAAATCACTGGACTGACGGAAGGGGTATTCTGTGTCACGGCTTCGAGTCACCAGACTGGCTGATGGCAGAATCACCAGCGCCTGATCAGGCAGACTGTCCAGCAGGCGATTGCGGCGACTGATGAATGACTCAACAGGCAAAGGCTTTACTGTTGAGGTGGACAAGGCTGAAGATGAAACTTTCATCGCGACTCCGGACAAACAGAAGTTAATGAAGATTGGTGGGCTTTTTTGGGTTCTCAACCTGCGGCATACCTGGATGCAGCTCGGTATAAATCAGCATGGCAACCATCCGTACAAACTCCTGCAAGGCAATCAGATCCTTTTCATTGTCTTCATCCGTATGAAGTGTGGTACGGCCTGCTTCAGTCACAATTTTCTGCAGATCATCCAGCCCTTCCTGTGCTTCTTCAGACAACTCCATGTTTTCCAGATCAGCTGCTTTGAGTGATTTCAGAAAACCCTGAATCCATTTGACCAATGCAGAAAAACGCTCTTCCAGTTCATATAGGTCATCAGGCAGCAGCGGTTCAAAATCCAGACTGCCAGCACTGAGCGCCTCCAGCACCTGATCCAGTAGATCCAGTGCCAGTTGACGATCATCCCCTTCCAGCACTGATTGATCACTGCCCAGTAATTGACCGAACAATAACAACCACTGCTCTCTGGGCAGGCGCTGTTGACCACAAAGCTGGCCGGTTAATACACCATGAAACAAGGAGGGTGACTGAAAACACCGATGGCGCAAGCACAGGTCAGCCAAGCCATCAAAATCAACAACTTGGTTTTTAGCAACATCAGAACTCATTCAATTCTCTCAAAAATTTCAAGTGATTTAGCATGGATATAAAAAAGCAAGAATTTGGTGACTTTCAGGACAATTGACCCGCCCCAAGGGTCGATCTATAGTAGCCGCTTGCTTTTAAAAGGCTCTGGAGCCAAGTGCATGAGCAGTGACAAGAATACCACTGAAATCACTCTGCTGGATCGCAAATATCTGATTGCCTGCCCAGCAGGAGAACAGGATGGACTGCTGCGCTCAGCACAGTATCTGAACCGCAAGATGCAGGAAATCCGTCAGACTGGCAAGGTACTGAGCCTGGAGCGTATGGCTATCATGGCAGCATTAAATATCACCCATGACATGCTCAGCCGTGAAGCTGCAGGCCAGGGCAGTGAAACGCAGGTTGCCCGCGTGAATTCCCGCATGGACAAAGTCCTGCAAGAACTGGACGCTATGATCGGGTCACGAAAAGTCCCCTGACTTCTCTTTTGTTTGATAAACTGAACCTAACCCTGGGGTGTTGGCCAGTTGTCCACGTCCTCGAGCCTATGCTTTACTTCTGGAAAGCTTCTTGCTTTTGCCCGTGTGCAAGTCCACCTTAAGTGGAAAGCCTTAGGTAAAACAGTCGCTTCCACCTTGAACTTTAGGGTTCAAGGGCCACGGATAACAGCGGCACTCCCGGGGCTCCATCCCTCTTTTTGATCATGACTGACTCAACCCTCAATCAACGCCGACTTCTTCGCCAGACACTTCGTGCCAAACGTCGCCGTCTTTCTGCTGCCGCCCAGAAACAGGCCGCTCGGCAATTATGCCGCCAGATTCGCCAGCAGCCCTGGTTTCTCCGTTGCCGCCGTATTGCTGTCTATCTGGCAAATGATGGTGAAATCAGCCCGGATCAACTGGTCTGCATGGCAAAAAAAATGGGCAAGCAGATTTACCTTCCTGTTCTGCATCCCGCACACAAAGGCCGTTTATGGTTTGTCCGTTATCAAGCATCCACACCGATGCAAAAAAATCGTTTTGGTATCGCTGAACCAACCTTGAAAGGTTATGGCCATTTAAAAGGTTATCGTTGTCCAGCCAGCTTATTGGATCTGGTCTTGATGCCTTTGGTCGGATTTACAGCCAGGGGGGAAAGATTAGGAATGGGGGGAGGATTTTACGATCGTACTTTTGAGCAAAACTCAGCCGGCTTTCATCGTCCACTGCTGATTGGTCTGGCTCATGAGTGCCAGAGGGTTGAACATCTGCCGGTTGCCGACTGGGATGTCCCTCTGGCGGGCATTCTGACACCCTTGCATCTGTATCAGGTCAACAAAACACTTTGAGCATAGGTTGTTACCAATAAACCCAGCACAAATAACATGACCAGCAAGAGCATCAGATCAGGTTTCTTTTTCACTTTTTTGCTCCTTTGCACCATCTCCCTGTTAGCCTCAAGCAGGGTAGATAACCTTGGAATCGCAAGGCTGCGCTAATTTATTCTTTTTGTCAGGCTATAACAAGCAAGGTATCAATGGATTATGTTATTTCCTGCATTCTTTTGCGATCAGCACAGAAGCCTTAACGCAGAAACAGTGTGTAGGCTGGGTTATCCGTTTCGCGCCAGTAACGGTAACTGATTTTATCCAGGTATTCTTCAACACGTGATCGATCGCCATTTGGTACTTGCAGACCCACCAGCACTCGACCGTAAGCTGCACCATGATTGCGATAGTGGAACAGCGAGATATTCCAGTCATGACCCAGATGGTTCAAAAAGTTCAGCAGTGCTCCGGGACGTTCCGGGAATTCAAAACGATACACTTCCTCATTACCAGCCGGAGTGCGTCCGCCACCCAGATGGCGAATATGCAGCTTGGCCAGCTCGTTGTCGGTCAGATCCACCACCGGATAATCTGCTTCCTGCAGGGCATGAATTAGTTCTTCGCGATCTTCTTCACCTGGCTTGACCTGTATTCCCACATAAATCTGCGCCTGTTCTGGATCCGCATAACGGTAGTTGAACTCGGTCACCATCCGCCTGCGGCCAATGATTTTGCAGAAATTCTTGAAACTGCCGGGGCGCTCGGGGATTCCTACTGCCAGAATCGCTTCACGTTTTTCACCCAGCTCGGTACGCTCGGCAATATGCTGCAAACGATCAAAATTAGTGTTGGCGCCCGAGTTGATACAAATCAGTGTGGAGTCGGTAATGCCGGTTTCTTCGACATACTTCTTTAAACCGGCCAATGAGAGTGCACCGGAGGGTTCTGCTACACCACGAGTGTCTTCAAAAATGTCTTTGACTGCTGCACACATTTCATCGGTGGAAATAGTGATGACCTGATCCACATAATCCTTGCAGATTTTGAAGGGCTCTTTGCCAATTTGTGCTACAGCAACACCCTCGGCAAAAATCCCCACCTGCTCCAGCACCACACGTCGGCCTGCTTCCATGGCTGCCTTAAGGCAAGCTGAGTCTTCCGCTTCCACACCAATAATCTTGATATCCGGGCGCAGGTATTTAACGTAAGCGGCGACACCGGCAATTAAACCACCACCACCCACAGGTACAAAAATGGCATGGATAGGGTCAGGATGCTGATGCAGGATTTCCATACCAATGGTGCCCTGCCCGGCAATCACATCCGGATCATCATAGGGCGGCACATAGGTGAAACCCTGTTCGGCCACCAGCTCCAGCGCATGCTCCAGCGCTTCACCAAAAGCATCACCTTTCAAAATAACTCGTGCGCCCCTGGCGCGGACTGCCTGTACCTTGATATCCGGCGTAATACGCGGCATGACTATGATAGCTTTGACCCCCATTACTTTTGCCGCCATCGCCAGACCTTGGGCATGATTCCCCGCTGATGCGGCAATCACACCCTTGTCTTTTTCTGCCTGGGTCAGCTGAGCCATCTTGTTGTAGGCACCCCGGATCTTGAAAGAATAAACCGGCTGCAAATCCTCGCGTTTAATCCACACCTGATTATTCAGACGTTTGGACATAAAACGGGCTTCCGACAGGGGGGTTTCCAGCGCCACGTCATAAACACGCGCCTGGAGAATTTTTTTGACGTAATGCTCAAGCATGATGGGGTTTTGTCCGAGGGCAGCAAAAGAATTAAAAATAACAATGACTCATTGTGGCGTTTTGCTGCGGCTGCGTCCAGTCGTAGACCGGCAGCTGAGTTGTTATACTGATTGGATAGCCTATAGACCAGCCAGGAAAGATCATGACCCAGAACGAACTGAAACAAGCCGTAGCCAAAGCCGCCCTGGAAGAAATTCGTAATCAACTCTACAAGGACAGTATTATTGGCATAGGTACCGGTTCCACAGCCAACTGTTTTATTGATGAGCTGGCCAAGCTGAAACATGACTTTGATGGTGCCGTGGCCAGCTCTGAAGCCAGTGCTGAACGTTTAAAAGCACATGGCATTCAGGTGTATGACCTGAACAGCTCCGGCATCCTGCCCTTTTATATTGATGGGGCTGATGAAGTGAATGAGCGGCTGCAGATGATTAAAGGTGGTGGTGCAGCGCTGACTCGCGAAAAAATTGTGGCAGCTTGCAGTGAAAAGTTCATTTGTATTGCTGATGAGAGCAAGCTGGTGCCAATACTGGGGGATTTTCCCTTGCCGGTGGAAGTGATTCCAATGGCACGCAGCCATGTCGGGCGTGAACTGGTCAAGCTGGGTGCTGATCCCCAATGGCGTGAAGGTGTAAAAACCGACAACGGCAACCTGATCATCGACTGTTACAACTTTATGCTGGATGACCCGATCAAGCTGGAGACCCTACTCAACAACATCACTGGTGTGGTGTGTAATGGTATTTTTGCACATCGCCCCGCGGATGTATTACTGCTGGGTTGCAGTGGTGGTGTCAAACGCCTGACTACAAGAAACTCCAGCACACCGTCGTTTCAGGAAAAAATATGAAACTCTATTTGAATGCCACCTCACCCTATGCCCGCTTTGTTCGCGTTGTTGCCCTGGAAAAGGGTTTAAAACCAGAACTGGTTTGGGTTGATCCCTGGAGTAATGATCCCGCACTGCTGGCCGTGAATCCGGCATTGCGAGTACCGGCACTGGAAACCGATGCCGGACTTTGCCTGAGTGAGTCGATGTTGATTGCACTGCATCTGGAGCAGGAAGGTGCCACACCACAACTGCTACCAAAAGAAATGCAGGATCAGGTTTTGCAACTGATGGGATGGGGGCAGGGGTTAACCGATGCTGCTTTTAACACAGTGATTGCCCGCAAGCATCAGGGATCAGCAGTTGACCAGAGTGAATTGGGGAAACGGCGACTGGCAGCAATCACTCACACCCTGCAACAACTGGAACATCAGGCTGCAAGGCTGGAGCAGCTGAATCTGGGCAGTTTGCTGGTGGCTGTGGCACTGGATTATTTAAGTTTTCGCCTGCCAGAAATCCAATGGCAAAAACACTACCCGATGCTGGCTGACTGGCAACAAACACTGCTGCAACGGGATAGTTTTAAATCCACGGCTTTTGCTTGAAGTTATACAAACAAACTTTCTGCCAGCTCCAGTTGTTTTGCCAGTGCACCTCGGTTGGATTCAACCACCTTGTAAGCAGCGCTGGTCATGTTTTCCCTGCTGAGTGGATCCTTCAGCAGGGTTAATAACAAAGGCGCTAGTTCAGAAGCTTGCTGAATTTCTTTCATGCCACCGACTTCACGTAACAACTCGGCTATTTCGGCAAAGTTATCCAGATGTGGACCCGTGATCATTGGCACCCCCAGCGCTGCCGGTTCCAGCAGATTATGCCCACCGATTGGCTGCAGGCTACCTGCTACAAAAGCCAGATCAGCTGCGGCATAAAACAGCAGCATTTCACCCAGGGTGTCACAAAGATAAACCTGAGTAGCCGAAGTGACCGGCTGCTGTTGGCTGCGACGCGCCATATTCATGGATTGTTGCTGGATCAGCTCGGCAACCTGATCAAACCGCTGGGGGTGGCGTGGCACCAGTAACAACAAGGCATCAGGATCATCTTTTAACAGTTGCTGGTGGGCTTGCAACAACGGCAAATCCTCACCTTCATGAGTACTGGCAGCGATCCAGACACATTTCCGCTGCCATTCAGCTCGCAGACTGGCTGCTTGTTGTGGCAGGTCAGATGGTGGTTGCAGGTCATACTTGATACTGCCGGTAATCTGCAAACGACTGGCTGGAAAACCCAGCTCGATAAACCGCTCGGCATCCACCGGCGCTTTGGCAGCCACCAGAGTGATGGATTGCAGAGCTTCTGCAATCAGTGGGCGAATCTTTTTATACGCCGTAAAGGCTTTTGCTGACAGGCGGCCATTGGCCAGCATCAGTGGGATACCAGCTTGTTTACAACTGTGAATCAGATTAGGCCACAACTCGGTTTCAAAAATGATGCCCACCAACGGCTTGAGGGTGCGAATAAACCGGGTGGTGTTCCACGGCAGATCCAGTGGCAATAAATAATGCCGGGCATCCGGAAAACGCTGTCTAACCTGCATGGCACCCGTGGCGGTCATGGTGGTCACCACCAGCTGTTTATTCGGGTGGCGCTGCTGTAATTGTTTCAGCAGTGGCTCAGCTGCCAGCACCTCTCCGACCGAGGCACAATGTGCCCAGATCACCGGCTGCTGACAGGGTGAAATATGCCCAGCCCGCTGAGAATCAGACAACTCATTCACCTTCTCACGAGCCAGACGCTTTTTCGCCAGTGGAGCCAGTAACATCAAAAGGCTTGTATATAACAGGCGCGGCAGGGATGACATGGGTTTGATCCGGCTCCTCAATTTTTATCCAAAATTGATCGAACCATGGCGGTAGTGGATACACCATCCACAAAACTTAATACCTTCACTTCACCGCCGGCCTGCAGCACTGTATCTGCACCGGCAATCTCTTCCGGTTTGTAATCACCACCTTTAACCAGCAGATCCGGGATAACTCTGGCAATCAGTTCTGCCGGGGTGTCTTCTTCAAAAGGCACGACCCAATCGACCGACTGTAAACCAGCCAGCACCCGCATCCGCTGATCCAACTGATTAATCGGGCGTGTTGGGCCTTTTAAACGACTGACCGAGGCATCCGAGTTGACTGCAACAATCAAGCGGTCACCCAGCTTACGGGCTTCTTCCAGATAAGCCACATGTCCGGCATGAAGCAGATCAAAACAGCCGTTGGTCATTACCACCTTTTCACCACGTGCCTGAGCAGCCTTCACAGCTTCTATCAGTGTGGTTACCGGCAATACACCATACTCAATTAGTTTTTCACCGTGCAAGGCAGTATAAATTTCCGCCACACTCACGGTGGCTGTACCGGGTTTTGCCACTACCAGTCCGGCAGCCAGGTTTGCCAGCATCATTGCCTCCGGGTAATCATGACCCGAAGCCAGCGCCAAACCCAGTACAGCAATCACTGTGTCACCAGCACCGGTTACATCAAAAATTTCCTGCGCACGAGTCGGCAGGTGAATGGCTGGATGCCCTTCCTGCAACAAGGTCATGCCTTTTTCACTGCGGGTAATCAGCAGGGCTTCCAGTCCCAGTTGCTGCATCAGTGCCTGGCCTTTTTGCTCCAGCTCTGTCTCGTCTGCACAGGCCCCCACAATCAGCTCAAACTCACTGAGGTTAGGTGTTAATACACTGGCACCCTGATAAATGGAAAAGTCCCGTCCTTTGGGATCAACCAGCACTTTTTTTCCGGCGCCACGTGCCCGCTGAATCATCTGCTGTACCTGTGCCAAGCTGCCTTTGGCATAATCAGACAGGATCACCAGATCCGCTTGCTCCAGAGCTTCTTCAAATGCCGACAGCAGTGGCTGACCTGCCTCCAGCTGCTCTTCAAAATCCAGCCGAATCAGTTGCTGATTACGGCTCATGATGCGTAATTTAGTAATGGTCGGGTGGGCAGCAGACTGGTAAAAAAAGGTTTGCACCCCGGACTGGTGCAGCTTGTCCATCAACAGGCGAGCATTGTCATCCTGACCCACCACCCCAGCCAGACTGGCCGCAGCACCCAGACTAACCAGATTGAGCGCGACGTTCGCTGCGCCACCGGGACGATCATCCGTCTGCTGCACTTTGACCACCGGCACCGGTGCTTCCGGGGAAATACGGGAGGTGGCACCTTGCCAGTAACGATCCAGCATCACATCACCCGCCACTAACACCCTGGCTTGTTCAAAGGCGGCCAGATTAATTTTCATCGCTCAGCTCTCCTGTATTCCAAGCGGCTTTTTACTATTCATAATGGCATCCAACCTGGCAATCACATCCTCGGTGCTAATCAACTCCATTGCTGCCGAATCTCTGACTCGCTGCCCCCAGCCCACCTGTTCGGGCTCTTTACCGAGGTACTTTCTGACGGCATCAGGGTAACGATTCACCACCCATTCCTGTCCCAGCCAGGGGCCGGTGCGCTGTGGGTTGGATGTTACATAAAGCCCCAGCGGGGGAGTATTCATTGCCACAGCCATATGAATTGGGCCTGAGTCGGGTGCAATCACCAAGCGGGCATCCCGGATCAACACCAGTAGTGCCTTGAGTGATGTCTGACCCACCGCATTCACCAGCGGCGATTCAGCTGCCGCCGTAATGGCGACCACCATCTCCTGTTCAATCTTGCTGTTGCCACCAGTGATCAGCGTGGTGAGCCCATACGTTTGAAAAGCATAATCCACTACGGCTGCGTAACCTTCAGCCGACCAGTTACGCCAGTTACGCGCACGATTACTGGAGCAGGGGCTCAGCAGCAGATAAGGGGTTGTTTGTGCATTGATCCAGCGAGCGGCTTCTTCTTCAGCCTTGACTGTCACTGGCATATCCCACTCTTTTGCTGGATGGGTGATGCCAAGATATCGAACAAAATCCAAAAAACCTTCACCCACATGAGTTTGCTCATGGGCGGCCAACTGTTCATTTACAAACCAGCCCTGGAAGTCTTTTGCCCGTGCCGGATCAAAACCGATACGTCGTTTTGCCGGAATAAAGCGGGATAACACACTGGCACGCAAGGCTGCCTGCATGTGCAGCAGAGCATCAAAAGGACGACCCTGGCGCTGTTTTAACAGCGTTTTTCTCAGCGCCATCATCCCGGACAACCCGGTCTTTTTGTCATAAACCAGAAACTCAACCCCTTCCAGACCTTCCAGTAAGTTATACTCAGCACGACCTATAACCCAGGTAATATGCATCTGTGGTGCTGCTTTTTGCAGGGCACGGATACTGGGTACCAGATTGCAGACATCACCCAGCGCAGATAAACGCAGGATGCAAATATCGCGCGGGATGACAGCAGAAGAAGACAAAGACGGCATGAGTAATTTCCGGCAGCTGGACGATCAAGGGCGAACCATTCTATATGACACTGATTGTATCCCACAAATCAGCTCAGACTGGTTTGAAATGGCCTTCTGGCAAAAAAACCTGGCGTTAATCGGTGGAGCGCCCGGTCGTGGCACCAGTGTTTTCATTCAAACTCCCGTGGGTGAAGCTGTCTGGCGCCATTACCATCGGGGGGGATTACCCGGCAAGTTTGTTCGTGATTGTTATTTCTGGAACGGCCTGAACAACACCCGTGCCTGGCAGGAAATGCACCTGACCCGTGAGCTGTATGACCGAGGCTTCCCTGTGCCTCAACCTCTGGCTGCTGCAATTCAGAGGCAAGGCTGGTTTTATCGGGCAGATCTGATCACTGCCCGTATCCCTGATGTTGTGCCTCTGGCGGATCTGTTGTTGCAAGCTGACTCAACCAAGCTTCAGTCGGTTTTGCAGCAGGCAGGCAAAATGCTGCAGCCTTTTCATGCTGCCGGGTTGAATCATGTTGATTTAAATCCGCGCAACCTGCTGGTCAATCCTGAAACAGAGCAGGTCTGGTTGATTGATTTTGATCGTTGTCAGCTCTCCCAAGAGCCGGAATCACGACTTGCTACCCAGAACATTGGGCGTTTGCAGCGTGCATTTATCAAGCTGAACCCAACTCAGGCAAAATTATGGCTGCAATGGTTCATGGAAGGTTACTGTAATAGTGGTACAGCAACACCTTTTTGCAAAAAAAACTGATTTCTTCACGGCAAATACTGAAATTTAGTGCGAGACTGAGAAATTGATTATGGCTACCAGAACTCAAAAACAAGGCCGTTGACCATGCGACTGATCCACGTTTGTCTCAGTGATCACTATAATGCCCAGACCCAGCAGACCGAACTGCTGATACGCACACTTGCTGAAAAAAAAATTAAACAGCTGCTGGTATGCCGCAAAAACTCAGTGCTGCATAATAAACTGTCCCACCTGCGTAATCTGCCGATTGTCACCGTCCGATCTCGTTTTTCCGGCCACTTCAGTGTTCCCAAAACGGGATTGGTGCATGCGCACGACCTGCCCGCTGCCGCCTGGGCGCGCTGGCAAAATCGACTAAGGGGCACACCCTGGCTGATGAGCTGGAAACATCCAGATGAAGCGTCCACCAGCCAATTAAGTTCATCAACCCTGAAAAAAGCCCAGGCACTACTGGTTAACTCCCGAGCCGTAGAAATGGCCATGCGCGAAAAAGCCGTGTGTCCAGTCAAACGCATTCCTGATGCCATTATCACGCTGGATACCAATCCAATGAAAATGACCGAGCTGCGCAGCTTTTATCAAGGGCGTTTTGTTATTGGTCACCGTGGGCATATCAGTGCCAAAGGCAATCAACAGCTGCTGATTAAAGCTGCTGAAAACCTGCAGAAAGATTTGCCCAACGTGTTGTTTGTGGTGCTGGGTGAAGGACCGGCTTTCAACAAGTTGAAAAAAAGCTGCGAACAGTTAGAGAACATTGACTTTGCCGGTGAACCGGAACACCCCGGTGATTATTATTCCGTGATGAACATCTATGTTGACCCAGCCAATACCGCTGATTCTTTTACCGGTATATTACAAGCCATGAGTTTCCATATACCCGTCATCACCAGCAAGGTATCTGGTTTTGCTGAACTCATCAGCCATCGCTCCAACGGCCTGCTGTTCAAGAAAAATGATGTGAAATCACTGATCGAAATGATCCGGGTGCTTTACGACAGCTTGCCACTGCGTACCCGCATGACACGTGATGCCCAATCCGAACTGAAAGAAGCCACCGCAGACAAGGTGGCACTTAAACACCTTGCTGTTTATCAAGCGTTGATTCATAGCCTGAAAGCTCAAAAGGGATAAGGTATAATCCCTGCCCATTCATCTCCATTCACCGATGCAAGGGCAGTTTTCACCATGAACTCGTCAACGCCGGACGTTTCAACCTTCCAGGGCCTGATTCTGGCTCTGCAGCAATACTGGGCCAATCAGGGCTGTGTGATCCTCCAGCCGCTGGATATGGAAGTGGGTGCAGGTACTTTCCACCCCGCCACCTTCCTGCGTGCTCTGGGGCCGGAAACCTGGAACTCGGCTTATGTACAGCCTTCCCGTCGCCCCACTGATGGTCGTTACGGTGAAAACCCCAATCGTCTGCAACACTATTACCAGTTTCAAGTGGTGATGAAACCGTCTCCGGCTGACATTCAGGAACGTTACCTTGGCTCGCTGCGGCTGCTGGGTATTGATCCGCTGGTTCATGATATCCGTTTTGTAGAAGACAACTGGGAATCACCCACCCTGGGTGCCTGGGGACTAGGTTGGGAAGTCTGGCTGAATGGTATGGAAGTGACCCAGTTCACCTATTTTCAGCAGGCCGGTGGTATTGAATGTTACCCGGTGACTGGTGAGATCACCTATGGTCTGGAGCGTATTGCCATGTACCTGCAGGGTGTGGACAGTGTGTATGATCTAGTCTGGACACTTGATCCACAAGGTAACCCCGTCACCTATGGCGATGTCTGGCTGCAGAACGAAAAAGAGCAGAGTGCCTACAACTTTGAACAGGCTGATGTAACCGCCTTGTTTAGCTGGTTTGATCAGTGTGAAAAAGAATGCAACAAGCTGCTGGCCGCCGGTTTACCACTGCCTGCTTATGAGCAGGTGCTGAAGGCTTCCCATACTTTTAATCTGCTGGATGCCCGTCATGCTATTTCCGTGACTGAGCGTCAGCGTTTTATTCTGCGTGTACGTACTCTGGCACGGGAAGTGGCTCTGGCTTATTTTAATTCACGTAAGGCGCTGGGATTCCCGCTGGCTCCGGAACAACTGGCTAAAGAAGTACTGGCTCAACTGGCTTCCGAAGAGGAGAAAGCATGATGGCTGCTGCCGACTTATTGATTGAACTGGGTTGTGAAGAGCTGCCACCAACCCTGCTGAAGCCATTATCTGATGCCCTACTGACCAGTCTGACAGAAGGCCTGACCAGTGCCGGTGTGCCTTTTAAAAGTGCAGAAGTTTATGCAACACCTCGGCGACTGGCGGTGCTGGTACACCAACTGGCCAGCCATCAGCCGGATCAGGATATTGAACGTCGCGGTCCGGCAGTCGCTGCTGCTTATAAAGACGGTGTTGCCACCAAAGCACTGGAAGGTTTTGCCCGCTCTTGTGGCGTAGATGTTAGTGCCCTGCAAACTCTGGAAACCGATAAAGGCAGCTGGTTGGTGTATCGCACGGTGCAAGCCGGCCAAAGCACCGCACAACTGTTACCAGAGCTGGTCAGTAAAGCCTTTGCCGGTTTACCGGTTCCCAAGCGGATGCGCTGGGGCGCTTCGCGGATCGAGTTTTCCCGTCCGGTACACTGGTTGGTCATGTTACATGGCACAGAAGTGATCCCTGCCGAAATCATGGGATTAAACGCTGACCGTATTACTTATGGTCACCGCTTCCATGCACCAGAAGCCATTACTCTGCAGCAGCCTGCTGATTATCTGGCTGCGCTGAAAGATGCCCGTGTTATTGCCGCTTTTGCCGAACGCCGTGCCATGATTCAGCAACAGGTATTGGCAGAAGCCACCCGTTTTAAAGGCCAGGCAGTGATTGATGACAACCTGCTGGATGAAGTCACCGGGCTAGTTGAATGGCCGGTAGCGCTCACCGGCAGTTTTGAGGAACGGTTTCTGGAAGTGCCGGATGCCTGTCTGATTTCATCCATGAAAGCCAACCAGAAATACTTCCATCTTGTGGATCAGCAAGGGCGTCTGATGCCTTTGTTTATCACCATTTGCAACATTGAAAGTGCCGATCCTTCAGTGGTCATTCTGGGTAACGAGCGTGTCATTCGTCCCCGCCTTTCGGACGCAGCATTCTTTTTTGAAACCGATAAAAAAACACGTCTCTCCAGCCGCAGCCAGGGTTTAGAAAAGGTGGTGTTCCAGCAACAACTCGGTAGCCTGGCTGATAAAACCCATCGTGTTGCTGCTGTCGCAGTAGCCATTGCAGAGCGTATTGGTGCGGATAAAAGTCATGCTGAGCGAGCTGCGGTACTCAGCAAGTGCGACCTGAATACTGAAATGGTACTGGAGTTTCCCGAACTGCAGGGCATCATGGGTGAAGCCTATGCACTGCATGATGGTGAAAACCCAGAAGTCTGCCGTGCCCTGCGTGAACAGTATTTACCACGCAACGCCAGCGATGAACTGCCTGTTTCCCAAACCGGTATTTGTCTGGCTCTGGCCGATCGACTGGATACCCTCACCGGTATTTTTGGTATCGGTCAGAAACCCACTGGGGTTAAAGATCCTTTTGCCCTGCGCCGTGCTGCACTGGGTGTGTTGAATATTCTGGTTAATCGTCAACTTGACCTGGATCTGAAAGAGCTGATTCAACTAGCTCTGGCACAGCACACCAGCCTGCCCAAAGCCGCAGAAGTGAGCACAGAGCTACTGGACTACATGTTGGATCGTTTCCGTGCCTGGTATCAGGCTCAGGGTATTGCCACAGAAGTGTTTCTGGCTGTTCGTAGTCGTGGTGTCACTCATCCACTGGATTTTGACCGTCGTGTACAAGCCGTTGCTACCTTCAGCAAACTGCCAGAAGCGGCTGCTCTTGCTGCAGCCAACAAACGGGTCAGCAACCTGCTGGGCAAACTGGAAACGCCGGTCGCCGCGAATATCAACAAAGCATTACTGACAGAGGCCGCTGAAGTCACTCTGGCCGAACAGCTGGCCGTGAAAGATATTGATGTGGCGCCATTGTATGCACGGGGTGATTATCAGGCCGCATTAAACTGCCTGGCAGGCTTGCGTGAGCCGGTTGACCAATTCTTTGATCAGGTGATGGTGATGGCGAATGATCCAGCTATTCGCACCAATCGCCTGGCATTGTTAGCTACTTTGCAGACCTTGTTCCTGCATACTGCTGATATTGCCCAATTGCAACACTAAGTATCCGGGGGCATTTGCCCCCTTTTTTGACTTTTCTGTACCTGAACCATGAAAAAAATACTGATTCTGGATCGTGATGGTGTCATCAATGAAGATTCTGATGCCTTTGTAAAAAATGCTGATGAATGGATTCCCATTCCAGGTTCGATTGAGGCCATGGCGGCTTTTTATAAAGCAGGCTGGATTCTTGCGATTGCCACCAATCAGTCCGGGCTGGCTCGTGGCAAATTTTCTGCCGAGGATCTTGATGCACAGCATGAAAAACTACTTCGTTTATTGCACCAGGCCGGTGGTGACGTGCACCATATAGCCTGGTGCCCACATGGGCCGGATGATGGATGTGAATGCCGTAAGCCACGCCCCGGTTTGTTACATCAGATCAGCCTGGCACTGAATCTTGACCTGGATGGAGCTATTATGGTCGGTGACAGTCTCAGAGATCTTCAGGCTGGTCAGGCTGTAGGTTGCAAGGCAGTACTAGTTAGGACGGGTAAAGGTAAAAAAACCCTGGCTGCTGGTGAAGGTCTGGAGCAGGTAACCGTTGTGGATAATCTGGCACAACTGGCCAGTGAATTACTTGATCAAGCAGTGATTTAACGTGATAAAACCTTTTTTATTACCGAAAAGGAAGCCTAATCAAGTATGCCTAAAGCATCTGAATCCCATTTTCTTTTAAACAGCAATATTCTGCGGCCAGCCGGTTTTCTTGCGCTGGTTTTCCTGATGTCCCTGTCACTGGTAACAGCCACCACTCTGGCCACCACCCTATTTCTTAGCCAGGCAGGGGCATCTGCTCTACCTTTGTTTTTTATCCTTTTTGCTCTGGTCTCAACACCTGTCAGTGCTCTGGTCTCTTGGTGGGCAGACCGCATCCCTCGCTTGTTTATTCTGGCAACACTCTGGGCACTATTAGGTGGGCTGGCTTTAATAGCTTGGTGGCTTGGCATCCAGTCATCAAACGCTGCTTTTGTTTTTTATCTGGGTATCAGCACCACAGAACTGCTGCTGGGCAGTCTGGCGGGTATTTTGCTCAGTGACTATTTTTCCCTGACGCAGAGTAAACGCATGACTGGTAAGCTCAGTCTGATGCTAGCTCTGGGAGGTGTCTGTGGTGCTTTGCTGGTTAGTTTGTCTGCCATCTGGTTATCTCCAAACGAATCCCTGTGGTTGATTGCCCTGATCAGCCTGTTGGGGCTGATTCTGGTCTATTTTTATCATCAGTGGCAAAAACCCTTGGCTGAATCCATGCCAGAAGAAACGGATGATCATTACCTGACATCTGAGCAACAAGGCAAACTTCAACTACTACTGGCAATTTTCAAGAAACATTCCTTGGCACGCTGGCTGACAGCTGGTGTGTTTTTTGCTGTAGTTATCCAGTGCCTGCAGGAAATCCTGGCCTTTACTCTTTATGAACAACATTACGTTGATGAGCAGTCTCTGGCTGTTTTTCTTGGGTTTGCAGTTGGCCTGCTGCACCTGTCCAGCCTGATGTTTGCCTTGCTGATTACCGGTTTATTATTACCTCGCATTGGTGTCAGTCGAACTCACTTGTTCCACCCCCTGTTTAACCTGTTTGCCTTTGCTGCTGTTGCCTTGTCCGGGAGACTCTGGTCCGGTGTGATCGCTCATATTGCCAGCGACCCCCTGGATGTAAGTGTTAATTCACCAACCACTACCCTGCTTTACAATGCCCTGCCTACCGGTCAGATTGGCTCACTACGTCTATTTAATGACGGCATTGTTTATCCTGTAGCTCTCGGTTTATCCGGTGTGCTGCTGTTATTTATTGAACCTTTGTTATCATTGTTACACTTGGCTATTCTGGGTGGTTTGTTATCTATTGCATTGCTACTGATGCACTGGCGTGCAGGTCAGAGTTATGAGCAGGATCTGAAAAAGCAGGTCAGTGTAGGTACCTTGCAGCTGGGCAGCTCCCATACCAACAAGATCCAGCCTCGCGCTAGGGGACTGCACAGTTATACAGCAGCGGCAGAACACGCCGCTGTATCTCACCTTGAAAAGGTTTCAACAGAAGACATAAAACTGACCACCGGCATGATGAATCAGTGGCTCACTCAGCTGCATCAGCCATCGTTGGTTCAGCAGCTACTGCCTTACATCCATGCGCTGGATGATAGGGAACTACGCAAAGCACTCATGTACATGCTGCCAAAAATGTCTCAGCATCCCCTAGATTCGTTGGTGCTGTTCATTCGTGGATTACCTCCACTTAATGAGCGGATTGCTGTGCTGCTGCTGCTGTGGTTTCGCAAACACTGGGGCAATCCGCTGACGCTGCTCTATATGGGTTACAGTCTAACAAGCAAAATTCGCGATCCATTAAAACGCCGACTGATTCATCTAGTGACAGAAAACTATCGCCGCCGTGCACAGTGCCTGTTGCTGGAGTTATTACGCCCCTATGACACCAAGGGAACATTACAGGGGATAGAAATTCGATTGTATGCCGGTGACTCTCGCCAGAAAGCCCAAGCACTGGAAACCTTAAGCCTGATTCCTCAGCGACATCTAACCTACTGGTTAAACTTGGTTTTTGAACCCTTGCCCAGCATGAATCTTCGTACCTTGTTAAAACCGTTTCGTCGCATTGATCAGGATATGGTCAACCTGTTAAAACAGATTCCTGACCCTTGGATGAACAAGATGGCAGAAGTTTATCCTCGCCTGTGTCACTCTGAATCTTGCACACAATACGTTGGAGCTTCACTTATGGAACGTCTGGAACTCTTGCATCAAGTCCCCTTATTTGCAGAATTAAATCTGGATGACCTGCAATCACTGGATGCACAATTGCGTAGCCGCAAGGTTAATACTGACGAACTTTTGTTTAACGAAGGAGATCCTGGAGACTGCCTGTATATTCTAGTCAGCGGTGAATTGGCTGTTAGTCGTAAAAACGATAAGGGTGAAAATATGTTGTTGGCCAAGTTGGGAGCTGGACAACCCGTCGGCGAAATGGCGTTGCTTGATGAATTACCCCGTTCAGCAACAGCCGTGGCTACTTGTGACAGTGAAATTCTCCGGCTGGATAAATTGCGCTTTCATAGCCTGGTGATGCAGCGACCACAAATATTGTTGGGGATGTGCAAGGTTCTGGCTACCCGCCTGCGAGGTTAACTTGAAAAAAACCGCAAGCTTCCGCCTCCGGTTTTTTAGTTTAGATGTGCTGTGTTATTTAGATATCCAGATTGGATACTGACAAGGCATTGGCTTCAATAAAGTGACGACGTGGCTCAACCTCATCACCCATCAGGGTGTTAAACATCATGTCCGCCGCTACGGCATCCTCAATGGTAACACGCAACATACGGCGCGTTTCAGGGTTCATTGTAGTGTCCCACAACTGATCCGGGTTCATCTCACCCAACCCCTTATAACGCTGTACCCCCATGCCTTTACGGGCTTCTGCCATCATCCAGTTAAGCGCATCAACAAAGCGTTTAACCGGCTGTTGTTTATCACCACGCGCGATGTATGCCCCTTCTTCCAGCAGTCCGTCCAGCTGTTCTCCCAGCGACCTTAGAGCACGATAATCGCCGGACTTAAAGAAGTCCATTCCGAAGACATATTCAGTGGGAACCCCATGAGCGATCACTTCAGCAGCCGGCAGGAACAGGCCACGTTCATGATCTTCTTCAATACGCATACGCACCTGAGTGGTATCACTGGCTGCCAAGACTACTAGAGACTCCAGCTGAGTCACCCAGGTCGCCACTTTTTCACGGTTCTGCAGATCGGCCACATCTAAGCTGGGTGCATCGATCATCTGAGTCAGGACAAACTCCGGATAAACTCTGGCCAGTCGGTGCACACGGTTCATAGTGCTGCGATAGTTTTCTACCAAAGTCTGCAAAGCCTGACCGGATAGACCCGGTGCTTCCGGATTCACATAAAGCGCGGTGCCTTCTAAAGCGGTCTGGGTCAGATGTTCTTCCAGTGCTGCCTCATCTTTTAAGTATTGCTCCTGTTTACCGCGCTTGATTTTGTAGAGTGGAGGTTGAGCAATAAACACATGGCCGCGCTCAATCAACTCTAGGGTCTGACGGAAGAAGAAGGTCAGCAGCAGAGTGCGGATGTGTGAACCATCCACGTCGGCGTCGGTCATGATAATGATGGAGTGGTAACGCAGTTTGTCGGCATTAAACTCTTCACGGCCAATGCCACAACCCAGCGCAGTAATCAAAGTACCCACTTCTGCTGAAGACAACATCTTGTCAAAACGGGCTTTTTCAACGTTAAGGATTTTACCTTTCAACGGCAGGATTGCCTGAGTTTTGCGATCCCGTCCTTGTTTGGCAGAACCACCAGCGGAATCACCCTCCACCAGATATATTTCTGACAGTGCCGGATCTTTTTCTTGGCAATCTGCAAGCTTGCCTGGTAGGCCAGCGATATCCAGTGCGCCTTTACGGCGGGTCATTTCACGCGCTTTACGTGCAGCTTCCCGGGCACGCGCCGCATCAATCATCTTGTTAACAATAGCTTTGGCTTCCTGCGGAAACTCCAGCAGGTAATCATTTAAAGCCTTGCCCATTTCCTGTTCCACGGCTGTTTTCACTTCAGATGAAACCAGCTTGTCCTTGGTCTGGGAGGAAAACTTAGGATCAGGCACCTTCACTGAAACAATTGCCGTCAAGCCTTCACGAGCATCATCCCCAGTGGTGCTGACCTTGGCTTTTTTGGCCAGCCCTTCCTGCTCGATGTACTGGTTTAAAACACGGGTCAAAGCACCCCGAAAACCAGCCAGGTGGGTACCACCGTCACGCTGAGGAATGTTGTTGGTATAGCTGTAGATATTCTCTGAGTAGCCATCATTCCACTGCATGGCGACTTCAACACCCACGTCATCTTCTTCGCGCTGGGTGCTGAAATAAAACACCTTACCCAGGGTGTTTTTGTTGGTGTTTAAGTGATCCACAAAGGCTTTTAGCCCACCTTCATAGTGGAAGATTTCTTCCCGGCCGCTGCGCTCATCCAACAAGGATATTTTTACACCGGAATTCAGGAAGGAGAGTTCACGCAAACGCTTAGCCAGAATGTCAAAGCTGAATTCGATGTTGGTGAAGGTTTGTGGTGAAGGTCTGAATCGAACCAGAGTACCGCTTTTTTCAGTATGGCCCACCACACTGAGCGGTGCATCAGGAACGCCGTGACGGTAGACCTGCTCATGCACCTGTTTGTTACGCCAGATGGTCAGTGTTAACTCTTCTGACAGGGCATTCACCACTGATACACCCACACCGTGCAAACCACCGGAAACCTTGTAGGTGTTGTCATCAAACTTACCACCGGCATGAAGTACGGTCATGATGACTTCTGCGGCAGACACTCCTTCACCTTCATGCAGGTCAACCGGCATACCACGACCATCATCTGACACACTGACCGATTCATCAGGATGGATAATTACGCGGACTTCATTACAGTAACCCGCCAGTGCTTCGTCGATGGAGTTATCCACCAGCTCAAACACCATGTGATGCAGACCTGTACCATCATCTGTATCACCGATATACATGCCCGGTCTTTTACGAACCGCATCCAGCCCTTTCAGCACCTTGATGCTGGACGAGTTATAGGAATTACTTTCGCTCATTACCCACTCCTGATTAAATCCTTCGATGCTGGTTATTCAATTCATGCAACATCAAGACAAGGCTTTAGGACTGATTTGTCCATGTTCCACGTGAAACCATGCGTTTTTTTCTGGCTGCTGCCAGCCGTAAGCCAGTGCTTCTTCATCCACACTGGTTATAAAAACCTGTCCGGCTTGTTCTTCAAGTACCTGACAAAAAATACTGCGGTGATGCTTGTCGAGTTCTGCTGGCAGGTCATCAATCAGATAAACACACTGCTTTTTTCCTGCTACTGCCAACAACTCACCCTGTGCCAATTTTAAGGCCGAAACAACCAGCTTTTGCTGACCTCGGGACAACACATCCATGGCAGGTCGTCCATCAACACTGATTCGAATATCAGCACGCTGAGGTCCAGACTGAGTAAAACCCTGTTCAATATCTCTGCTACGTGATGTTTCCAGTGATTCTGCCAGACTAATATTTTTATCCCAGCCACGCTGAAAAACCAGCTTGAGAAGCTGCCCTTCAAGAAACCGTTGTAACAAAACCTCAAACAAAGGCTTTAAATGATCGAGATAAGATTGCCGATAAGCCGTGATCTGCTCGCCATTTAGAGCGATTTCTTTTTCCCAAAGCTGCAGCTGCAGGGTGTCTATTCTACCATGTCTGAGGAGGCTGTTGCGCTGTTTAAGGGCACGTTGGAAACGTTGCCAGCAGTAGATAAACTCATGTTCCACGTGGAACACTCCCCAGTCAACAAACTGGCGACGTTCACGTGGGCTGCCTTCAAGCAGACGAAATGCATCTGGATTGATCAACTGGACTGGCAGCTCACTGGTTAATTCAGCAACACCGGAAGGACGCACACCACGAAAAAGGATTTCGGTTTCATCATCCTGAGTTCCACGCTGGACTCCCAGAGAAGCCAGAGAAAAATCCAGCATCCTGATCTGGGCAAACACCGTAAAACGTTCGGCTTCGTGATGAATCAGACTCTTGAGTTTTTTACTGCGGAAAGACCGTACCAGACTAAGCAGATGAATGGCTTCCAACAAAGAAGTTTTGCCACTGCCATTTTCGCCGACAAAAAGATTGATCCCCTCAACTGGATGTATTTCAGCAGAGGGGATATTTCGGAAGTTTTTTATTTGCAGACGATGGATGGTCATGAGGTTAGCACCGCTGCAAAAAGTCAGCAGTGCATTTAAAATTAGAGGCGCATTGGCATAACAACATAAAGGGCAGAACCACCTTCGGCAGCACTGATCAAAGCGCTGGATCCAGGATCAGAAAGACTGATCTGTACATGTTTGACCTGATCACCGATGTTGTCCATCACATCAATCAGATAACCTACATTAAAACCCATTTCCAGAGTTTCACCCTGATAGTTGATACTCATGCTTTCTTCAGCTTCTTCCTGCTCAGGATTGTTGGCAACCAATGTCAGGGTATTGTCAGTCAACAATAAACGGATCCCCAGGAATTTTTCGTTGGCCAGAATACCAATACGGCTCAGCATCTGACGCAGCTCTATACGGTCGCAGATAATATGTTTGTTACCACCACGAGGAATCACACGCTCATAATCCGGATAACGGCCTTCAATTTGTTTGGAAACAAAAGTCATGTTTTGACCGTTCACCTGGAAATGCTGTTCACCAAAAATCAGATCCACATGAAAATCACTGATTCTAACCGTAACGTGGCTTTTACCTGATTCCAGCGCCTGTGTATAAACAGAAGGATTTTTGATGATTTCATAACCACCACCCACCAGAGGACGCACCTCCAACATTTTGCTGTCTTGTGTAGATGCGTTCAGCAACTCCTGACTGGGTGGTTGAATCCACTGCAATTCCATTTCCATCTCAACACCGGGATCAACCAGTACCTTGGCAACCTCGCTCACTGCCTTGGCAGGAACAATCATGCTGCTTTTTTCATATTCCACAGATTCCGCCAGTTTGATTTCATCGAGAGACAAGCGGTGACCATCGGTAGCAACAGCGCGTAAACAACCTGTTTGCAGCTCAAACAACATGCCATTCAAATAATAACGAACATCCTGTTTGGCCATTGCAAAACTATTGCGACGAATCAGATTCAATAATTCACTCTCATGCAAGGTAATGCGATAACGTTCCGGGCTTAGCTGCACAGAAGGGAATTCCGAAGACGGCAGTGTTGCAAGTACAAAGCGGCTGCGACCGGAACGAACCACGGCACGCTGATCTTCCAGTGTAAATTCAATGACCGCTTCGTCTGCCAGAGAACGACAGATATCAGACAATTTTTTGGCAGGTACTGTAATACTTCCCGGTGTGTCTAGGTGACGCAGGGCAACACGCCAGATCAGTTCTACTTCCAGATCCAGACCGGTCAGAATCAGACCTTCTTCTGTAGCATCAATGCGTATATGGGACAGGATCGGCAAAGTATGGCGACGACCCACTACACCAGACATCATGGATAATGGGCGCAGCAGGGTTTCACGTGATACGGAAAATTTCATGTCTTTCACCTTAAAAATTTAACTGGTCAACAAACGCAGCAGATTTTTCCAGTCCTCACGGATATCAGGACTTTCATCCTGCAGCGACAGGATTTTTCTGCAAGCATGTAATACGGTTGTATGATCTCGACCACCAAAAGCATCACCAATTTCAGGAAGTGAGTGGTTAGTCAGCTCTTTGGCTAGTGCCATAGCCATTTGTCTTGGCCGGGCAATGGATCGATTGCGACGCTTGGAATGCAGGTCAGCAATTTTGATTTTGTAATATTCAGCGACGGTGCGTTGTATGTTATCCACACCCACTTGCTTGTCCTGAACAGCAAAAAGATCCTTGAGTGATTCGCGCACCAACTCAACACTAATGGGTTGACCTTTAAACCGTGAATCCGCTGCCACACGGTTTAATGCACCTTCAAGATCACGCACATGTGAACGAATTTTCTGGGCGATAAAAAATGCCACTTCCTGCGGCAGATCAACGTTGGCCATTTCAGCTTTTTTCATCAGGATGGCAACACGCAGCTCCAGTTCAGGCGGCTCAATCGCAACAGTCAGCCCCCAGCCGAAACGACTTTTTAATCGCTCCTCAACACCAATTTCTTTTGGATAACGATCAGAGGTCAGGATAATTTGCTGACCTCCCTCCAGAAGAGCATTAAAGGTATGGAAAAATTCTTCCTGGGAACGATCCTTGCCAACAAAAAACTGAATATCGTCAATCAGCAAAGCATCCAGATTACGGTAATAACGTTTAAATTCATTAATGGCGTTGAGCTGCAGTGCCTTGACCATATCCTGCACAAAACGCTCGGAATTCAGATAAACCACCCGCGCATTGGGATTTTGTTTGAGAATCTGGTTACCCACCGCATGCATCAAGTGAGTTTTACCCAGGCCAACGCCTCCATATATAAAGAGAGGGTTGTAGGCACCACCGGGGTTTTCTGCGACCTGAAAAGAAGCAGCCCGAGCAAGCTGGTTAGATTTACCTTCCACCAGGGTTTCAAAAGTGTGCATTGGATTCAGTGTTGAAGCGTGTTTGATACCACCTTCAACCTGAATACTGGAACGATTGCGACTTTTTTGGTGCGTGGAAGTTGGTACAGACTCCTGCGGTTCGTTAACTGCTCCAATTTCATCCGAAAGATCTGTCAAGGTGGACTGATAATCAGGAACAGATGATGGGGCAGCAGTTGATACTGATTGCATAACGGGTGCAGGAACAGCAGCGACTGCCTGACGACTACCCACACTGAATTTAACGTCCGGAATTTGCCCAGCAGAAACGTCCTGCACCAGTTCCTGCAAACGAGAAGCATATTTATCCGTTACCCATTGCAGAACAAAGCGATTAGGAGCTAACAATTGCAAGCTACGACCATTCATTTCTGGCTGCAACGGACGGATCCAAGTAGACAGTTGCTGGGCAGGGATTTCAGTTTCAAGAATCGCAAGACACTGCGACCACAGGTCATCAACAGGCACAATAGAGCTCCTTTGGATATTCAGCCTATTCTAGCCTTTTGCAGCAAACTTATCCACAACCTGAAAAATAGCTCAAACAGACTAGATTAACTGCATGTGGATAACACTACGGTCAGTAGCTGTAAAAAGAATGAACAAAAGGGGTACTTTTTAAGCCTGTGGACAGTTAGCACATTTGCACACAGCTCCACTACAGGATAAACACCTCTGCTACAAGGCAATTAACTGACTTATCAAATACATAATTGACTGTTTTTTATTTGAAAATAAGACTTATACACAGAAATTATCCCGTCTAAAAATAACAGTAAGAGTTAAAGATCTTTAAGTTCTTTTTTTATAGTTATGTTTGGCTGGCACAAAAAGTCCGCAAAAGGAAAAATTGCGCTCCAGCTCATAATTCTCTAAAATCCCGCTCTTGCATCAGCAAAGTTTCTCTGGGGTCATCAACCTGCGGGGATTCCTAAACCTTTATCACCCTGTGGAAAGTAAAAAATCATGAAACGTACATTTCAACCCAGCGTCCTGAAGCGCAAGCGTACTCACGGTTTCCGTGCTCGCATGGCAACCAAAAACGGCCGTGACGTTCTGTCCCGTCGTCGTGCCAAGGGCCGTAAGCGTCTGTGTGCTTAAGCACCAGCCTGCCCAATGAAAAATTTCGGATTTCCCCGGAACCTGAGACTACTCAAGCCCGGGGATTTCCGTTATGTTTTTGAAAACACCCGTTACAAGGTGTTTTGCCCCGGTTTTTTGTTGCTTGCAGCGCCTGCTAGACAAACAGAAACCCGCTTAGGTTTTGTAATCGGCAAGAAGAATGTCAAACTTGCAGTGAATCGTAACCGGTACAAAAGGATGTTTCGTGAGTCCTTCCGGATGAATCAGCAACAGCTGCCTGCAGTGGATATTATTGTTCTTGCTGTCAAAGGGGCTAATCAGGTCACAACTGAAGAACTCAGCCAACACCTGTCCAAAGCCTGGCTACAACTCAGCAGACGTGTTAGTAAAACGCCTGCAAATCCATCTCCTCTCGATTAAGCGGCAGTGACCCCATGGACGTAAAACGCATCGTGCTCTTTTCATCCCTGGCGGTAGTCGCCTATCTGCTGATTATTCAGTGGAATAAAGACTACCAGCAGCAGGATATTCAGGTTCAGGCACCTCAGGTACAACAACAGCCACCCATCAATGCTGGTGTTGGCAGTGATGAGGATGCTGTACTGGAACTGACAGACTCAAGCTCTCCCTCATTGATGGCTCCTGCACAGACTGTTACTCAGTCAAGCGATAGCCTGGTCAGCATCAAAACGGATACGTTTGATGTACGAATCAATCCTAGGGGCGGTGATCTGGTTTATGCCGCACTGCTGCGTCATAAAACCCGTGTGGATTCAGATCATCCTTTTGTACTTCTGCAGAATGATGATCAGCGTCATTATGTAGTACAAAGTGACATCAGTGGCCTGGGTAATCAACAGCGCGTAGAGCTGACACCCGAACACTACCAGTATGAACTTGCGCCTGGTCAGAATGAGCTGCAGGTACGTATGAATGGTGAAGTTGACGGGGTACAACTGGCCAAAATTTTCACCTTTACCCGTGACAGTCATTTGATCGGTGTTGATTATGAAATCAATAACCAATCAGACCGAAGCATCAGCCCCAGCTTTATTGGCTTAATCAAGCGTGATTCTTCCGCTGATCCAAGCCAGGGTGAGTTTATGGGGATGAGTGCTTATCTGGGTGGTGCATTCTCCACCACGGACAAACGTTACGAAAAAGTGGATTTTAAGGATATCCAGCGCCAATCCTTCCAGGTTCACTCAGAAGGTGGCTGGGCAGCCATGCTGCAGCATTATTTCCTTAGTGCCTGGATACCTGCAGCCAATGAGAGTAATTTTTTCAGCACTCGTACCGATCGTAATGGCAACAACATTGTTGGTTTCAGAGGTGCTGAACGTCTGATTGCACCGGGTGAAACAGCCGTTCTTTCTGCCGCAACCTATGTGGGACCGAAAATCCAGAGTGACATGAAGGCTATTGCAGAAAACCTGAATCTCACTGTGGATTATGGCTGGTTGTGGTTTATTGCTCAGCCATTGTTCCTACTGCTGGATTGGATTCATGGTTTTGTGGGTAACTGGGGTGTGGCCATCATTTTAGTAACGGTGGTGATCAAGCTGGCGTTTTACAAACTCTCAGCCACCGCTTATCGCTCCATGGCTAACATGCGCCGTGTTGCCCCCAAGCTGACTCGTATTAAGGAAGAGTGTGGTGACGACCGTCAGAAGCTGTCACAGGCCATGATGGAGTTATACCGCAAGGAAAAAATCAACCCGATGGGTGGCTGTTTACCCATTCTTGTTCAGATGCCAGTGTTTATTGCCCTGTACTGGATGCTGTTGGAATCGGTTGAATTGCGTCATGCCCCCTTTATGTTGTGGATTGCGGATCTTTCGATGAAAGATCCCTATTTTGTGCTGCCAATCCTGATGGGTGTCAGTATGTTCCTGCAACAGATGCTAAACCCAACTCCACCCGATCCCATGCAGGCCAAGATCATGAAGATGTTACCGGTGATTTTCACCTTCTTCTTCCTGTTCTTCCCTGCGGGTCTGGTACTCTACTGGTTGGTGAACAACATTCTCTCGATCTTGCAGCAGTGGTATATCACTCACAAGATAGAGTCTGAAGACAAGGCCAGAGAAAAAGCCGCATCCTGAACCTGACCCCCTCCAAGTGAGGGGGTTTTGTTATCTGAAGGGTAAATTCTGATGAATCAACAAGACACCATAGCAGCTGTTGCTACACCCCCGGGACGCGGTGGTGTAGGTATCGTTCGAGTATCCGGCAGTTTGTGTCGGAAAATAGCTGCAGACTTTTTAGGTTATCAACCAAAACCCCGTTATGCCCATTATGGGGTGTTTAAAGACCTGCAAGGTCAGACCATTGATGAGGGGCTGGCTATTTTTTTCCCGGCACCCCATTCCTTTACAGGTGAAGATGTACTGGAGTTTCAAGGGCACGGTGGCTCCGTTCTGTTGGATAGGCTACTGGAGAACTTGTTACTGGCCGGTGTTCGTCTAGCAGCACCGGGTGAGTTCAGCCAGCGTGCCTTTTTGAATGACAAGATGGATCTGGCACAAGCTGAAGCCATTGCTGATCTGATCGATGCCTCATCTCGTCAGGCAGCAGAAAATGCCCTGAAATCCCTGCAGGGTGTTTTTTCTCACAAGGTGCATCAGCTGGTGGATCAATTGATTCACCTACGGATGTATGTTGAGGCGGCTATCGACTTCCCGGAGGAGGAAATCGACTTTATCAGTGATGGTCATGTCAGCCAGCAGTTACAAGGTCTGAAAGAGCAGCTGGAAGCGGTTAAAAAGGAAGCCAGGCAGGGGTGTTTGTTGCGGGATGGCATGAACGTGGTGTTGGCAGGTCGTCCGAATGCCGGTAAATCCAGCCTGATGAATGTACTGGCCGGGCAGGATCGGGCTTTGGTGACTGAAATTGCTGGCACCACCCGTGATGTTTTAAAAGAGCAGATTCACATCGATGGCATGCCTTTGCATATTATTGATACCGCCGGTTTGCGAGAAACAGAAGATCTGGTTGAGCAATTGGGTGTAGAGCGTGCCTGGCAGGAAATTGAAAAAGCGGATCGTGTACTGCTGTTGGTGGATGCTCAGGAAACAAACAGTCTGAATCCAATAGAAATCTGGCCGGATTTTGTGAAACGTCTTCCGCATCCTGAGCGTCTGACCTTAATTCGCAACAAGATTGATCTCAGTGGCGAGCAGGAAGACTCTGATTTATCCACAACCCCTCCGGTTATCCGTATTTCAGCAAAACATCAACAGGGTGTGGATAAATTACGCCAGCACCTGAAACAGGTCATGGGTTATCAAAATACGCTGGAAGGTGGATTCTCAGCCCGACGCAGGCATCTGGATGCATTGCATCAAGCCAGTGAAATTCTTCACGAAGGTCAATTACAGCTGGAACATCATGGTGCTGGTGAATTATTGGCTGAAGACCTGCGTAAAACACAGGAGAAGCTGGCAGAAATTACCGGTGAATTCACTGCGGATGATCTACTCGGAAAAATTTTTGGTGAGTTCTGCATAGGAAAATAAATATCTACTTGTGGATAACAAGGATGTTTTAACCCGTAGAAGGAGTGTATCAAGCCGGGGATATTTTGTGCTTGTGGGTAAATAATGCTTTTATGCACAGGCCATGCAGACTCACTACACAACTCATCCTGACCTAACCCGAAGAGTTATGCAATTCTGTAAGGCTTGCCATACAAGGCTTGTAGTGGCTTATCCACAGAAACCATCCACACTAATAATAACTACAGTATTAAAGAACTTTATAAATCTTATGGTTATTACTATTGCGGTGAACAAGTGTGATTTCTACTGTTGTGAGCCACTGAACAGGCTATAATTGCTCGTTTATCCGGAAGAAGTCATTTGAGGTGTACCGTGGATTACCCAACCCGTTTTGATGTGCTGGTGATTGGTGGTGGCCATGCGGGAACGGAAGCTGCACTTGCTGCTGCACGTATGGGTTGTAAAACCCTGTTGCTGACCCACAATGTGGAAACACTGGGTCAGATGTCCTGTAATCCGGCCATTGGCGGGATAGGAAAGAGTCATCTGGTGCGAGAAGTGGATGCATTGGGTGGTGCCATGGCTCACGCCACAGACCAGGCCGGTATTCAATTTCGTGTGTTGAATGCCAGAAAAGGGCCAGCGGTCAGAGCAACCCGTGCTCAGGCTGATCGTGTGCTTTACAAGGCAGCGATCCGCAAAATTCTGGAAAACCAGCCAAACCTGCAGATTTTTCAGCAAGCAGCAGATGACCTGATTGTTGAAGGGGATCGTGTTGCCGGTGTAATAACCCAGTCGGGTATACGTTTTTATGCCACTTCGGTAGTACTGACTGCAGGTACATTTCTGGGCGGTTTGATTCACATTGGCCTGCAAAATCATTCCGGAGGTCGTGCCGGAGATCCACCCTCCATTGCTCTGGCTGATCGGCTGCGTGAACTGCCTTTGCGTGTGGGACGTTTAAAAACAGGTACCCCACCCCGCATTGATGCTCGCAGCGTTGATTTTTCAGTGATGGAAGCTCAGCCAAGTGATGATCCATTACCGGTGATGTCTTTCTTGGGTCAAGTTGACGAGCACCCAGAACAGATCAGCTGTTATATCACCCATACCAACAGTCAGACCCATGAGATTATCCGTAACAACCTGGATCGTTCCCCCATGTATTCCGGTGTGATTGAAGGGGTTGGACCGCGTTACTGCCCCTCAATTGAAGATAAAATTCATCGTTTTGCTGACAAAAACAGCCACCAGATTTTTATCGAACCAGAGGGTCTGACCACTCACGAGCTGTATCCCAACGGCATTTCAACCTCTCTGCCTTTTGATGTACAGCTGGATCTGGTGCGATCTATCCGGGGTATGGAAGAAGCTCATATCACTCGTCCCGGTTACGCCATTGAGTATGATTATTTTAATCCCCAGGATTTAAAACCCAGTCTGGAAACCAAAGTTATCCACAACCTGTTTTTTGCTGGACAGATTAATGGCACCACCGGTTATGAAGAAGCGGCTGCTCAGGGTCTGTTGGCCGGATTAAATGCTGCACGCCGGGCAAAAGAACTGGATAGCTGGTGCCCGCGTCGCGATGAAGCCTACATGGGTGTACTGGTGGATGACCTGATTACTCTGGGTACAACCGAACCCTACCGCATGTTTACATCTCGGGCTGAATACCGTTTGCTGCTGCGTGAAGATAACGCTGATCTGCGCCTGACCGAAAAAGGACGCGAGTTGGGGCTGGTGGATGATAAACGCTGGGCGGCATTTGAGCAGAAACGTGAAGCAATAGAGCAGGAAAAAAACCGTCTCAAGCACACCTTTGTTCATCCAGGTACAGCAGCCTCTGACATACTGAATGCCAAGTTGGAACAACCACTGAGTCGTGAACATGCACTGCTGGATCTGTTAAAGCGACCGGAACTGGGATATTGGGATCTAGCGCATCTGGCACCAGGTGAATTACCGGTAGATTCTCAGGTGCAGGAGCAGGTACAAATCCAGGTCAAATATGCTGGATATATTGACCGTCAGGCACAGGATATTGAGCGTATTCGCCGTCAGGAAGAAACACCACTTCCGCTCGATATGGATTACAGTCAGGTGGATGGTTTATCCAATGAGCTTAAAAACAAGCTGAGTACTATCCGACCAGCCACGCTTGCACAGGCTAGCAGAATTCCGGGTGTAACTCCTGCAGCCATCTCCATGCTACTGATACACCTTAAAAAACGTGATTTGTTGGCGAGACAAGCATGATGACAGAAGAGCAACTGGCATCAAGGTTAGTGCAGGGGATGGAGGCGTTAAAACTTAACGCTACTGAACAGCAAGTGCAGCAACTGCTGGATTACCTGCAACTGCTGGTACGCTGGAATCAGGCCTATAATTTGACCGCTGTACGTGATCCGGCAGAAATGATCAGCAAACACCTGTTGGACAGTTTATCGATTTTGCCTTATGTCGAGGGTCAACAAATTACCGATGTGGGTTCTGGTGCCGGCCTGCCTGGTATTCCACTGGCCATAATGCGGCCGGAAATGTCGGTGTTGTCGATTGATTCCAATGGCAAAAAAACCCGCTTTCAGTTTCAGGTGAAATCAGCCTTAAAACTGGATAACTTTATGGTGCAGCAGGCACGTACGGAAACCTTTCAACCGGCCACAAGAAGTCAACAGCTGGTCAGCCGTGCCTTTGCTAGTCTGGGTGATTTCCTCCGGTTGACGCAGCCTCTGGCAACCGAAGATGCACGTTGGCTGGCAATGAAAGGACAGTATCCTGAAGATGAACTCAAGGATCTACCGGAAGGATTTCTCTGTCAGCAAAGTCATCTGTTGCAAGTTCCGGGTGAAGAAGGCCAGCGTCATTTGCTGATTTTAGTCAAACAAGCGTAAGGATAAAGCAGTGACCAGAATTTTTGCTGTGACCAATCAAAAAGGTGGTGTGGGTAAAACCACCACCTGCGTTAATCTTGCAGCCTCACTGGTGGCGACCAAGCGCAAGGTTTTGCTGGTGGATATGGACCCTCAGGGACATGCCACACTAGGCAGTGGTGTGGATAAAAAACAGCTAGAGTATTCGGTGTATGATTTATTGATGGGTGAAGCCACCGTTGAACAGATCCGCAAAACAACCGATCCTGCCAGTTATGATCTTTTGCCTGCCAATGTAGACTTGGCAGGTGCTGAAGTGGGTTTAATTAATGAATCTCAACGAGAAAGGAAGCTGGCTAATGCGCTGGAAGGTATTAAAAAAGACTATGATTTTATTCTGATTGATTGCCCTCCTTCGCTGAATTTGCTGACCATTAATGCCTTGACTGCGGCACGGGGTGTGCTGGTACCGGTGCAGTGTGAATATTATGCCCTTGAGGGTCTGACTTCACTGCTGGATACCCTGAAGCGGGTGACAGAAACAGTCAATCCAGGCCTAGAGGTTAGCGGTATTCTCAGAACCATGTATGATTCACGCAATAGCCTGACCCAGGATGTTTCCGGACAGTTGATTGAGTATTTTGGTGATCAGGTTTTGGATACTGTTATTCCAAGAAATGTTCGCTTGGCAGAGGCACCTAGTCATGGTCTGCCAGTGCTCTGTTATGATGCCAAATCTAAAGGCAGTCTGGCTTATCTGGCGCTGGCGGGTGAAATCCTTCGCCGTAACTCCTTGTAAACTGTAAAGCAGCTTTATACCTATGACACCAGCAAAAAAAAGAGGATTGGGTCGTGGACTGGATGCCCTGCTGGGTAGTGCTAATCCTGAACCGACCCATGTGGATGCAGAAGCGTCTTCGGACGTTCATCCACATGAAGGTGAACTGAAAAAAATTCCGGTTGAATTATTGCGTCCGGGCAAATATCAACCACGCAGGGATATGCATCCAGAGGCACTGGAAGAGTTGGCTGCATCCATTCGTCAGCAGGGCATCATGCAGCCAGTCGTTGTTCGTCCGGTGGCTGGTGGTCAGTATGAAATTATTGCCGGTGAAAGACGCTGGCGGGCAGCACAGCTGGCTGGATTAGAAAAAATTCCTGCCCTGGTCAGAGAAGCAGAAGACCGAGACGTTGTGGCGCTGGCACTGATTGAAAACTTGCAGCGGGAAGACCTGAACCCGCTGGAAGAAGCTCTGGCTTTACAGCGCCTGCAAAAAGAATTTGAACTGACTCAGCAACAAGTGGCTGATGCAGTAGGTAAATCACGTAGCTCCATCACCAATCTGCTGAGATTATTGCAGCTTCATAAAGATGTAAGACGCATGCTGGAACATGGTGATCTGGAAATGGGTCATGCCCGCGCCTTGTTGAGTCTGCAGGATAATCAACAACTGGAAGCAGCACGTCAGGTTGTGGCCAAAGGTATGTCAGTCCGTCAGACCGAGGCACTAGTCAGAAAAAGTCTCGAACAGCCGACACTGACAGACCAGCAGGCTCCAAGAGATCCGGATATCCAGCGGCTGGAACAACAATTGCAAGCCAGCCTCGGCGCTCAGGTGAAAATCCAGCATTCGGCCAAGGGTAAAGGCAAACTGGAGATACGTTATACCAGTCTGGCCGAATTGGACGGTATTCTCAGGCATCTGCATTGATGGATATCTTGCACCTTGGTCGTAAGTTCCTGTTTGACCGTCAGGTCATTGTTGAAGCCTAGATACTTAGTCTCTATAATCCTTTGGCTTTGTAAATTGAGCTTTGTAAATTGACTTGGCAGGAGTAGACGGAAGATGGCAGCGGTTCCCCTTCCGCCCTATAAACGCTTGTTGATGATGCAAGCCGCTGCTGTTGTGCTGGTCAGTCTGCTGGCTGAGCTAATCAGTAAAAATGCCGGTGTTTCGGCATTGCTGGGTGGTTTGATTGCTTTTATACCTCATGCTGCATTCAGTGGCTTGATGTTTCGGCATCGGGGTGCCAGAAGGGTTAATCAAGCTGTACAGCTGATGTTTATGGCAGAGATGGTGAAGTTAGGTTTGACGGTTGTTCTTTTTGCACTGGTGTTTATTGGAGTGCAACCTTCAAACCCCATTTCCCTTTTATGTGCTTACACAGTGGTTCTGATGGTGCACTGGCTAGCTCCATGGCTGATGCAAACCGGACGATAACCACCCAACGTTTTGAGGCTGATCATGGCAGATACACCTGTTGAATATATAAAGCATCACTTACAGAACATGACCTACGGCAACCACCCAGAGCTGGGATGGAAAATGGCCGAAACCAGTGCAGAAGCTGCGGAAATGGGTTTTATGGCATTTCACGTGGACACACTGGGCTGGTCGATTGCCATGGGTCTGCTGTTCCTGTTTGTATTTAAAAAAGCCGCCAATGCAGTGACCAGTGGTGTACCGGGTGGGCTGCAGAACTTCGTGGAAATCTGTTTTGAATTTGTCGAAAACCTGGTTAAAGAAACCTTTCATGGCAAGAACCCGCTGATTGCACCGCTGGCGTTGACCATTTTTGTGTGGATTTTCCTGATGAACAGCCTGAAGTGGCTGCCGGTGGACTGGATCCCAGGTGTGGCTACTCTGCTGGGTGCTGATTACTTCAAGATTGTTCCCACCACTGACCCCAACGCCACTTTTGGTATGTCGCTCGGTGTTTTCTTGCTGATCATTTTTTACAGTATTAAAGTGAAAGGTATTGGTGGATTTGCCAAAGAGCTATCTTTCACACCCTTTAACCACTGGCTGTTTATTCCGGTTAACCTGGTACTGGAAATCATCGGTCTGCTGACCAAGCCGATCAGTTTGGCGCTGCGTCTGTTTGGTAACATGTACGCCGGTGAAGTGGTGTTTATTCTGATTGCCCTGACCTTTGGTGCAGGTGTCTTCATGGGTCTGCTGGGTCTGAGCATGCAGTGGATCTGGGCCGTATTCCACCTGCTGGTTATCCCTTTGCAGGCGTTTATCTTCATGGTACTGACGATTGTTTACCTCAGTGCTGCACACGAAGATCATTAAGCAGTAACCAGCCAACTTGCCATAAGGCAGGTTGGCGAGTTTTAGCAGTAAACTTTAACCTCAACTCACCTTCAACCAACCTTAGTAACCTTAGGAGTAACTCATGGAACTCGTATACATTGCAGCCGCTATCATGATCGGTCTGGGTGCACTGGGCACTGGCATTGGCTTCGCCCTGCTGGGTGGCAAGCTGCTGGAGTCCACAGCTCGTCAGCCTGAGCTGGGTGCCCAGCTGCAAACCAAGACCTTCCTGATGGCTGGTCTGCTGGATGCCGTGCCGATGATCGGTGTTGGTATCGCGATGTACCTGATCTTCGTTGTTGCCGGTTAAGACTGAGTTAACGGGGTCAGTGGTTTCTGACCCCATGAAGCTCTTCTCGCAACCTTTAACAATGGCAAAAGGTGTATCGCAATGAATATGAATATGACCATTCTGGGTCAATCTATTGCCTTCGCTCTGTTTGTCTGGTTTTGCATGAAGTTTGTATGGCCCCCGATTTCTGCGGCCATGCGTGAACGCCAGAAAAAAATTGCTGATGGCCTGGATTCAGCCAGTCGCGCACAACGCGATCTGGAGCTGGCTCAGGAAAAGGCGTCCCAGACCCTGCGTGAAGCCAAAGAGCAGTCTGCCCAGATTCTGGAGCAGACGAACAAGCGCGCGACAGTGATGATCGAAGAAGCTAAAGAACAGGCACGTGCCGAAGGTGCTCGTCTGGTCGAAGGCGCAAAAGCTGAGATCACCCAGGAAATCAACCGCGCCAAGGATGAGCTTCGTGCTCAGATTTCTGCCCTGATTATTGAAGGCGCAGAAAAAATCCTGGAAAGCTCTGTGGATGCAAAAGCACATAGCGAGCTGGTCGACAAACTCGCCAAACAACTGTAAGCGAGGTGTCTGATGGCTGACAAGAACACACTCGCCAGGCCGTATGCGAAGGCCGCCTTTGAGTATGCGTTGAGCGAAGGCAAGCTGGCAGATTGGTCCGCAATGCTGGGACTGGTTGCCGAAGCCGCTACCAATAAGGAAGTAGCTTCCTTGTTACTCAACCCCTCGCTGGGCAGTGATGCAAAAGCAGAGCTGTTACTCGATATTTGCAAAGCAAAAATCGATGATCAGAGTCGCAATTTCATCAAGCTGCTGAGTGAAAAAAGCCGTTTACCCCTGATTCCGGTCATTGCCGAAATCTATGAGGCCTTTAAGGCCGAGCAGGAAAAATCTGTTGAAGCCCAGGTTGTTTCAGCTTTTGAGCTGAGTGCCGAGCAACAGCAGCTGCTGGTAGATGCACTGCGCAAGCGTTTAAACCGTGAGGTTACACTCAAGGTAGAAATAGACAAGCGTCTCATTGGCGGTGTTGTTATTCGCACCGGTGACCTGGTGATCGATGGCTCGCTTCGCGGCAAACTCGCGAAACTGGCCGAGTCATTGAAATCCTGATTTTGAGGGACAAGGCATGCAGCAACTGAATCCATCCGAGATCAGTGACATTATCAAGAAGCGCATCGGTAACTTGGATGTCACTTCGAAAGCCCAAAACGAGGGCACCATTGTGAGCGTTGCTGACGGTATCGTGAAAATTCACGGCCTCGGTGATGTCATGTATGGCGAAATGATAGAATTTGAACAGGGCGCTTTTGGTATGGCCCTGAACCTGGAACGTGACTCCGTAGGTGTGGTAGTACTGGGTGATTATCTCGGTCTGGCTGAAGGCCAGTCTGCCCGTTGTACTGGCCGTATCCTGGAAGTACCCGTCGGTGAAGAACTGCTGGGTCGAGTTGTAGACGCACTGGGTAACCCGATTGATGGCAAAGGCCCGATTGAAGCCAAACAGACCGATGCGGTCGAAAAGGTTGCACCGGGTGTTATCTGGCGTAAAAGTGTAGACCAACCTCTACAGACCGGTTACAAGGCGATTGACGCCATGGTACCGGTTGGTCGTGGTCAGCGTGAGCTGATTATCGGTGACCGCCAGATCGGTAAAACTGCTGTTGCAGTTGATGCCATCATCAACCAGAAAAGTTCTGGTGTTAAGTGTATCTATGTTGCCATTGGTCAGAAACAGTCGACCATTGCCAACGTAGTACGCAAACTGGAAGAGCACGGTGCTCTGGCTCACACCATTGTGGTGGTGGCCTCTGCTTCCGAAGCAGCTGCACTGCAGTTCATTGCTCCTTACTCCGGTTGCACCATGGGTGAATACTTCCGCGATCGCGGACAGGACGCCCTGATTGTCTATGATGACCTGACCAAGCAGGCCTGGGCTTATCGCCAGATCTCCCTGCTGCTGAAGCGTCCACCCGGACGTGAAGCTTACCCAGGTGACGTTTTTTATCTGCACTCACGTCTGCTGGAACGCGCTTCCCGCGTCAGTGAGGAGTATGTAGAGAAGTTCACCAACGGTGAAGTCAAAGGAAAAACCGGTTCGCTGACGGCTCTGCCAATCATCGAAACCCAAGGTGGTGACGTATCCGCGTTTGTACCGACCAACGTAATCTCCATTACCGACGGTCAGATCTTCGTGGAAACCAACCTGTTCAACTCAGGCATCCGTCCTGCAATGAACGCCGGTGTTTCTGTATCCCGTGTTGGTGGTGCAGCTCAGACCAAGATCATCAAGAAACTGGGCGGTGGTATCCGTCTGGCTCTGGCTCAGTATCGTGAGCTGGCAGCCTTCTCCCAGTTTGCTTCTGATCTGGACGAAGCGACCCGCAAACAACTGGAACATGGTCAGCGTGTTACTGAGCTGATGAAGCAGAACCAGTACAGCCCGATGAGCATTGCTGATATGGGTGTATCTCTGTTTGCAGCGGAAAACCATTTCCTGGATGACATCGAAGTCAGCAAGATCCTGCCTTTTGAAAAGGCTCTGCACGCTTACATGAACAGTGAGCACGCAGCCCTGATCAAGCAGATCAATGACAGCGGTGATTTCAGCAAGGAAATCGAAGCGGCCCTCAAATCTGCTGTTGAGCAGTTTAAGGCCACCCAGTCCTGGTAAGTACTGCAGAACCGGTCGATGTTTAATCAACCGGTTCAGGTACTTGTTGGCTAAGAAGGCGAAAGCGTATGGCAGTCGGAAAAGAGATCCGCTCCCAGATTGGGAGTATCAAGAATACGCAGAAAATCACCAGCGCCATGCAAATGGTTGCTGCGTCGAAAATGCGTAAAGCACAGGATCGCATGGCCGCCAGCCACCCTTATGCCACCCAGATCAGAAAAGTGGTCAGCCATATTGCTGAATCAACTCCGGAGTACCGTCACAGTTACATGCAGGATCGTGACGTAAAACGGGTTGGTTTTATTGTTGTTTCTACCGATCGCGGCTTGTGCGGTGGCTTGAACATTAACCTGTTCAAAGCTGCTGTAAAAGAAGTGATGGATTGGAAAAACAAAGGCGCAGAAATTGATATCTGTGCCATCGGCAGCAAGGCTGGCGGCTTCTTCCGTCGTTATGGCGGAAGTCTGGTGGCTGCCAAGAGCGGGCTGGGTGATGCGCCCAAAGCGAATGAGCTGGTGGGTAGTGTCAAGGTCATGCTGGATGCCTATGAAGAAGGCAAAATTGATCGGCTTTATGTGGTGTACAACGAGTTTATCAACACCATGAGTCAAAAGCCGCTCATCCAGCAGCTGTTACCCCTGGAAGCTGAAGCAGAGCAAGAAAGCGACAAGAGCAAGGTGGCTGGTTGGGACTACATCTATGAACCGGATCCCAGAGTCCTTCTGGATAGTTTGTTGGTCAGGTACATTGAGTCCCAGGTTTATCAGGCTGTTGTTGAGAACATTGCCTGTGAGCAGTCTGCGCGTATGGTTGCGATGAAAAGCGCAACAGACAACGCTGGCGACTTCATTAGTGAGTTGCAGCTTGTTTACAACAAAGCACGTCAGGCAGCAATCACACAGGAAATCGCCGAAATTTGTGGCGGTGCTGCAGCGATCTGATCAGTGCCTCCGCAAATAATTGCGGGGGTTAAAAAGGGTAGCAGGTTTCATTTGCAGGTTTGAGAGGAACCAAGATGAGTAGCGGACGTATCGTACAGATCATCGGTGCCGTTATCGACGTAGAATTTGACCGGGCAGGCGTACCCAACGTGTACGACGCCCTGACCGTCGACGGTAGCGAAATGATTCTCGAAGTTCAGCAACAGCTCGGTGATGGCATCGTGCGTTGCATTGCAATGGGTTCCACCGAAGGTCTGAAGCGCGGCCTGGTGGCAAATAACACTAACGCACCAATTTCTGTACCTGTGGGTGTCAAAACTCTGGGTCGGATCATGGACGTGCTGGGTCGCCCAATCGACGAAGCCGGTCCGATTGGTGAAGAAGAACGCTGGGCAATTCACCGCAAAGCACCTAGTTATGATGAGCAGTCCAGCTCTGTAGAACTGTTGGAAACGGGTATCAAGGTTATTGACCTGGTATGCCCGTTCGCCAAGGGCGGTAAAGTTGGTCTGTTCGGCGGTGCCGGTGTTGGTAAAACGGTCAACATGATGGAGCTGATCCGTAACATCGCGATCGAGCACTCAGGTTTCTCCGTATTTGCCGGTGTTGGTGAGCGTACTCGTGAAGGTAACGACTTCTACCACGAGATGAAAGACTCCAACGTACTGGACAAGGTGTCACTGGTTTACGGTCAGATGAACGAGCCGCCGGGTAACCGTCTGCGCGTAGCCTTGACCGGTCTGACCATGGCTGAGAAATTCCGTGATGAAGGTCGTGATGTTCTATTCTTCGTGGACAACATCTACCGTTACACCCTGGCTGGTACAGAAGTATCTGCACTGCTGGGTCGTATGCCTTCTGCGGTAGGTTATCAGCCAACACTGGCTGAAGAGATGGGCGTTTTGCAGGAGCGTATCACCTCCACAAAAACAGGTTCCATCACTTCTGTTCAGGCCGTTTATGTACCTGCGGATGACTTGACTGACCCGTCTCCGGCAACGACCTTCTCGCACTTGGATGCGACTGTGGTACTGTCGCGTGATATCGCTTCTCTGGGTATCTATCCTGCGGTTGATCCACTGGACTCCACTTCGCGTCAGCTGGATCCACTGGTTGTCGGTGTAGAGCACTATGAAGCGGCTCGTGGTGTACAGACAGTTCTGCAGCGTTACAAAGAACTGAAAGACATCATCGCCATTCTGGGTATGGACGAACTGTCCGAAGAAGACAAACAGACAGTATCCCGCGCTCGTAAAATTCAGCGCTTCCTGTCTCAGCCTTTCTTCGTGGCGGAAGTATTCACCGGCTCACCTGGTAAATACGTTTCCCTGAAGGACACCATTCGTGGTTTCCAGGGCATTCTGAATGGTGATTATGACCATCTGCCTGAGCAGGCTTTCTACATGGTTGGCTCCATCGACGAAGCAGTCGAAAAAGCCAAGGGCATGAAGTAAGGCTGACGGGATAACCCAAGGGGGAGACCCATGGCGATGACAATGCATTGCAATGTTGTCAGTGCTGAAAAGAAACTGTTTGATGGCCGTGTGGAGCTGGTTGTAGCTTCGGGTGTCATGGGTGAGCTGGGCATTCTGCCTGGTCACACCCCGCTGTTGACCGAGCTTAAACCTGGCACTATTAAGGTCAAAAAACAGAATGGTGAAGAAGAGCTGATTTATGTTTCCAGTGGTTTCCTGGAAGTGCAGCCGGGTACAGTGACCGTATTGGCAGATTCTGCTGAACGTGCGGCCAATCTGGACGAGGCAGCAGCCAAGGAAGCAATGGAAGCAGCCAAGCGTGCCATGGACGACAAGAGCAGCGAGATGGAATTTGCTCAGGCGGCTGCCATGCTGGCTCAAGCTGCAGCTCAGCTTCAGACCATTCAGCAACTGCGCAAAAAGCTGGGTCGTTAATCCTTATTCGATTAAACGGCATCAGTGGTGTGATCTTAAATGTGTGGCCTTAATAAAAAAGTGTCGCACTGAAAAAAAGGCGGCTTAGTGCCGCCTTTTTTAATTTGTTTCCTTGTTGAAGTACCTCTGCAGGAGAGGCTGCCAATGAGCGAAGAAAAAACCAGCCCAACAGCTGAAAAACAGCTGGAAATACCCTTGCCGGGAGAATCCGGCTGGCGATTTGCCCAAGCCAGCCAACAAGCGGTGGATGTGGCAGAAGAGTTAAGTCATCTTTCAACACCGGAATTGATAGTCGGTTGTCTTGATCTGTTACCACTGGTACGTCGTGCCGAAATTTTTGATTATCTTCCTGAGGGTGTTCAGGAAGAAGTCGCAGCCGCATGCAGCATAGATTCCCTGATGGAGCTGCTGGAAGAGTTACCGGCGGATAGTGCTACCGATCTGTTTGCACTGCTTAGCCCGGAACAACAAACTGATCTGCTGAAAGACCTGCCAGCACGTAATCGTGCAGCACTGGAGCACCTTTCACGTTACCCGGAAGGCACTGCTGGTGCATTAATGACCACAGAAATGTCCCTGTTACCAACCGGTATCAATGTACAGCGAGCACTGGAAATCCTGCGTCGCACGGCGCCGGGATCAGAGACCATTTATCACACCTATGTGGTTGATCCACGTCACCGCCTGGTGGGTGTGGTTTCACTGCGACAGCTGATTCTTGCCAATCCGCGTGCCACCATAGATCAACTGATGACAGAAGATCTGGTCACCAGCCTGCCCGATACCGATCAGGAAGAAGTAACCCGCCTGATCAGCCGTTATGACTTATTGGCCTTGCCGGTGGTGGATGAACATCAACGGCTGCTGGGCATTGTCACTTATGACGATGCGATGGACGTGGCGGAAGAAGAAGCGACCGAAGATATCCACAAGGGCGCCAGTATTGCACCCTTAGAAGAAGGCCTGCTGCGCACTAGCCTGTTTGATCTGTACCGCAGCCGAATCTTCTGGTTGATCCTGCTGATTTTTGCCAACCTGATTTCCGGTGCCGGTATTTTATATTATGAGGACACTATTGCCGCTCACGTGGTACTGGTGTTTTTTCTACCATTGCTGATTGGCAGTGGTGGTAATGCCGGTTCTCAGGCATCCACCCTGATGGTTCGTGGTCTGGCAACAGGTGATGTTGGATTAGGAGACTGGACACGGCTGCTGGTTAGAGAGCTGCTGGTTGCCGGTGCGCTGGGTCTGACCATGGCTATTGCTGTTTCCCCAATTGGAATCTTCCGTGGTGGTCTGGATATTGCCATGGTGGTTGGCATGAGCATGATCATTATTGTGCTGGTTGGCAGCATGATTGGCATGAGCCTGCCCTTTTTGTTACACAGGCTTAACTGGGACCCGGCCACCGCTTCTGCCCCGCTGGTGACCACCCTTGCGGATGCGGGTGGAGTCATCACCTATTTTGCTCTGGCGACCTGGTTGCTTGGTCTTTACTGATTGATGAGGTGATATTTAGATGGATTGGCTGCAACTGATTGTTTTATCGCTGGTGCAGGGCTTGACAGAGTTCTTGCCTATTTCCAGCTCTGCCCATTTGATACTGGTGCCCCTGTTTACCAGTTGGCAAGATCAAGGACTGGCTTTTGATGTTGCCTTGCACCTTGGCAGCCTGAGTGCGGTGATCCTGTATTTTCGTCAGGATCTGATTCGTATGGTACGCAGCTGGACAGGTTCTCTGGTCACCCGCAAGCTGGATGAAGATTCCAAACTGGCCTGGGCAGTGCTACTGGGTACTTTACCAGTAGGTTTAGCAGGGCTTTTACTCAAGGGCTGGATTGAAACTGAACTACGTGGCCCAGTTATCATGGCTTGGTCATTGATTAGTTTTGGTCTGTTGCTGGGTTATGCCGACTGGAAAAACAAAGGCGGACGCAGTGAGTACCAGATGAACTGGAAAGATGTTGCCATGATCGCTTTTGCTCAGGCCTTGGCATTAATTCCTGGTACATCCCGCTCTGGTATCACCATCACTGCTGCTTTGTTGATGGGTTTAAGTCGTGAGGGTGCAGCACGTTTTTCGTTTTTGTTGTCTATCCCGGTGATCACTCTGGCTGGAATGTTAGAAGTCCACGGCCTGTTGCAACAGACAACAGCAGTGAACTGGGGTGAAATCTTCTGGGGTGCAGTTTTTTCGGGCATTAGTGCTTACCTGTGTATTCACTACTTTCTGGTTTTTATCAAAAAAATTGGGATGCAGCCTTTTGTCATTTACCGGGTGCTGCTGGGTTTGCTGCTGTTGTACTTTTTCTGGTAACAGGACGGATTGATGATGATGCAAAAAATGAAACAAAGATGGGTTTATTCACTGGTTTTGTTGTTGGTTTTTATCCTGATGGCAGGTTGCAGCAGCGAGCCTGAAAAGCAACCGGTACGCCTGCAAGGGCAGATTTTTGGGACCTTCTGGTTGGCAACCTTTCCTGATGACTGGTCTGCAGAGCAGGTCAAACAACTGGATGCGGGTATCAGGAGGGAGCTGGATAAAGTGAATGCTTCCATGTCCACTTATAAAAAAGATTCGGAACTGAACCAGTTTAATGCTGCTCCACTGGAACAGTGGGTAGAACTATCACCAGAACTGTTTGAAGTGCTCAGTCTCAGTCAGGCCATAGCCCGATTCAGCAGCGGTGCTTTTGATGTGACGGTGGGTGGGTTAGTTAACCTCTGGAACTTTGGGCCGGAAGCCAGGCCAGAAACAATTCCTGATCCGGAATTGTTAAACCAGCGGTTAGAACAGGCAGGTTATCAGTACCTGCAGCTGGATGCAGAGCGTTTGCAAGCAAGGCGTATGAAAGATAGTTATATTGATCTTTCAGGTATTGCCAAGGGTTATGCCGTGGATCAGGTTGCCAACTGGTTAAAAGCTCAGGGTGTGGAAAACTTTTTGTTGAATATTGGTGGTGATTTGATTGTTTCTGGCGAACGACACAAGGATCAGCCCTGGAGAATTGGTGTTGAAACACCGGATGAAAGTATGCAGGTAGCGCACCATATTTTACCTGTATCGAATGTTTCCGTAGCAACATCAGGAGATTACCGCAATTTTTATGTTGTTGATGGTCGCCGCATGTCGCATACCATCAATCCAAAAACCGGGGAGCCAGTGGATCACCATCTGGCATCAGTAACGGTATTGCACCCCAGTAATGCCATTGCAGATGCCTGGGCAACAGCTTTGATGGTGATGGGCGCAGAATCAGCTCTGCAGCTGGCAAACCGTGAAGGCCTCGAAGTCCTGTTGATCAGCCGGGAAAATGATCAGTGGAAAAGCTGGCTTTCCGAATCAATGAAACAACGACTTGGATCTGACCTGACAGTAAAAATTCTCCGTTAAAACCGTCATTTTTAATTAGGGGGTGAGCATGATTTATGAAGAACTCGCCAGTGCACTCTACGTTGCCATGGAGAGGTCAGACACTTTAGCCATAGAGCAGCTGATTGCTGAAATGCAGCCAGCGGATCTGGCTGAGTTTGTCCGTCATCAGACCATCGATGCAACCCTTAAGTTGCTCACCCACCTGCCCATCGAACAACGTGCCGAAGCCTTTGGTTATCTTGAAGTGGATACCCAGTGTGAGCTGGCAGAAAATATGACCGAAGAGGGTCTGTCACAACTTTTTGTCCACATGAACTCGGACGAACGTGCTGACCTTTTTAATGAGTTATCAGAAGATCGCCAGCAAGGCATTCTGCGCCGTATGGCAAAAGAAGAACGGGAAGATATCCGTCGGTTGGCCAGTTATGAAGAAGGCACCACCGGTGCGGTCATGACCAGTGATTATGTTACGGTTCCAGCAGGTGTCTCTGTCAGTCGGGCGCTGGATATTGTGCGCCAAACCGCCCCAAATGCGGAAACCATCTACCAGGTTTATATACTGGATGAACACCAGAAGCTGGTGGGTACCCTGTCGTTACGACAGTTGATACTGGCACGCCCGGAAGCCGGTGTTGACCTGTTAATGACCACTGAGTTGGTCAGTATTAATGCCTCAGAAAAACAGGAAGAAGCCTCACGCCTGATCAGCCGTTATGACCTGCTGGCACTGCCGGTGGTGGATGATGAAAACCGTTTGATCGGGATAGTCACCTACGATGACGCCATGGACGTGGCAGAAGAAGAGGCCACAGAAGATATTCACAAGAGTGCTTCGGTCGGGCCATTGGATGATGGTTTTGGCAAGGCCAAAATCAGTAATCTTTATCGTCGACGGGTGAACTGGCTGGTATTGCTGGTGTTTGCCAACATCCTCTCCGGTGCCGGTATCGCTTTTTATGAAGAAATCATTGAAGCTTATGTGGTGCTGGTTTTTTTCCTACCCTTGCTGGTTGCCAGCGGTGGTAACGCCGGTTCACAGGCATCCACCCTGATGATCCGTGGTCTGGCAACCGGGGATGTCAGTGCCAGAGACTGGGGTAAACTTCTGAGCCGAGAGTTAATTGTTTCTGCATCTCTGGGATTAACCATGGCTGCCACTATTGCTGGCATCGGATTCTGGCGCGGTGGAATGGATATCGCTCAGGTAGTGGCCTACAGCATGTTTGTTATTGTAGTGGTTGGCAGCCTGATTGGGATGAGTCTGCCTTTTCTACTCAACAAACTGGGATGGGACCCGGCAACCGCCAGCGGGCCGTTGGTGACTTCCATTGCCGATATTGTTGGTGTGCTGATTTATTTTGGTATTGCCACATCGCTACTGGATTTTGGACTCTGATCAGTACCTAACTCACCTTAAAAAGTTGTGCATAAAAGCGGGATCAGCCAGTTGCTGACTGAGATTTTGAATATCACCAGCCAGAGGTCGATCATCTGTTAAGCCATCGGCAATTTTGCGTACCGCTTGGTACAACTGGCTGGCGGATTGAGAAAAGCCTGCCGACTGACCACCCCTCAGCTCATAACCCTGGCTGAGAATCAGGCTTTCAATAGCCAGCAGTTCAGTCAATCGCTCCAGAGTGGTAACACAGCGCCGGGCCGCCAGAGTGCCCATAGTCACTACATCCTGATTATTGGCATTGGTGGCAATGGACTGAATACTGGCTGGGCTGGCTTGAGTGCGCATTTCCGCAACCAGAGCCGTAGCGGTGACCTGAGCACCCATAAAGCCACTGTGCAGGCCGTTGTTGTTACCGCGTAAAAAGGGTGGCAGTCCCTGATTCATACTGGGGTCAGTGATGCGGGCAATGCGTCTTTCACTGTGCACCGCCAGCGTGATCAGGGCGTTGTTCAAGGCATCGGCTGCCAAGGCAACATGCTGGCCGAAAAAGTTACCACCATGCAGCACTTCCTGAGTCTCTGGCAGAAACAACGGGTTGTCGGTGACCGACCAGACTTCTCTTGCCACCACCTGATGATGAAAGTCCAGGGTGTCTTTAACGGCACCCAGATGCTGGGGTGCACAACGGAAGGTATAGGCATCCTGGGGTAAAGGTTGATTGTGTCGAGCTGTACCGGCTGCCAGGTCTTGCGGCAAGCGTGGCGGTGGTTGTTCTACACCTTGCAAACGCTGGCTGTCGGCGCAGGCTTTTAGTAATGCTTCCTGCGCCCAAAGCTGACCCGGATGGGGACGCAGTTGTGCCAGCCCCGGTTGCAGGGCTTCCAAGTGGCCGTTCAGGAGTTCACCATAAAGTCCCGTCAGAGCAACCGAAAGCCGTAATAAACGCTCAGCCTGACAGGCATTCAGTGCAGCGATAGCGGTCATGGCCGAAGTGCCATTCACCAGCGCTAGGGCATCCTTACCTTGCGGATTCAAAGATTGAAGTTTGGCTTGCTGTAACGCCTGGAGTGCGGGCATGCTGGCATCTTTCAACCAGACTTCCCCCTGTCCCATTAAACCCAGAGTGATGTGAGCCAGAGGAGTCAGATCACCACTGGCTCCCACGGTGCCTATGGCTGGAACTTGAGGGATCAGGTCTTTTTCCAGACAGTCGAGTAATAGTTGCAGAGCTTCAGGGCGAATGGCGGAGTGGCCACGAGCCAGGGTCACGGCACGGGCGGCCATGATTGCCCGAACCTGTTGTTTTTTTAACAGCGGGCCGGTGCCGCTGGTCAAATGATGCACTAAACCCTGCTGTAGTTGTGCGGACGATTCGGTATCCACATAGGTATTGGCCAAGGGGCCATAACCGGTGGTGACCCCGTAAATTCTTCTTTTACCTGCAATTAGTTGATCGAGAAATTCGCGGCAACGAGTCACCGCCTGCCAATGAGGTTCGCTGAGTTCCAGCGTGGCACCCAGAGCAATGGCTTCCAGTTCTTCCAGAGTCAGACTGGTTTCTGCCTGCAGTTGTATCGTCTTCATTAATTACTCAGTTGGTGTCAGGTTGGAAGTCTGTAGCGGCCAGTCGCTGGCTTTGCCTAGAGCATTACAAGGCAGTTGAGCTCCAAAAGTAAACGCCTGGGGGCGCTCAGCAGTCTTGAGATTTTTCTGGCACCAGGCTTGCAGTTGCTGGCGCAGCTCTGATTCTGACTGTTGAGGGTCAGCCGGTATCACAAAAGCCTTGAGGCGCTCACCTTCTTCTGGAGACATCAGGCGTACCTCCACATTCTGAACCTCAGGCAGCTGGCGCAGTTGTTCAGCAATTCGTGCAGGAAAAACATTGGTTCCGGCAACCTGCACCGCCTGATCCAGACGACCTGCCGGATAAAAGTGACGGGCATCCTGCCATTGCAGTTGATCGTTAAGAGGTTGCTGCTGATGGGAAGCAAGATCCAGCAGGGCATCATCCCGGCCTTCAACAGCCTGCCAGCGTGGCAGCAGCTGAAAGGGCTGTTCGGTTTGCTCACGCCAGCCCAAACCACCGGTTTCACTGGAACCGTAAATCTCCACCAGAGGATTCAAACCCTGCTGATGGAGTTGTTGAATCACTTGAGGGTCGCAGGGGCCGGTGGAGGTGATGCCCGCCACTCCGGCAGGAAAAGCCTGCTGGCTGCGACTGATCTGCTTCCAGATAAAAGGAAAGCCGATCACCAGATCACCAGCTTGCAGGTTGCGGCTTTGCACCAAAGAAAAAGCCCGGGTGCCCCGAATCACTGGAACCTGCAACAGGTTCGGCAGCAAGGCAGAAAATAAAAAACCATAAATATGCTGGCAGGGGCTAAGTGCCAGAATACGCTGGATCGGCTGCTGTAATCTTTGGGTAAATATTTGGCGAAAATAGTCTGCTTCGGCCACCAGGCTCTGCCAATTCTGCGGACAGGGTTTGGGCTGGCCGGTACTGCCAGAGGTATAGAAGGTGAGGTTCTGAGTGCCACGCTTTCTGGCTTCAGCCACCAGTTCGACCCACTGTCCCAGGGTTTTGTATCTCAGTAGATAATCTTCCAGGCCGCTTTCACGCAGCTGAAAAAAATCGGTCACACGGGTGGCTAAGGCCAGCTTTTCCAGCGAGTCGGCTTGCAGCGAAACCTGTTCAGCATCGGCAGGCAAAGGATGAATCGAGGTGTGCTGATCCCAATCCTCAGAAAAAATATCCTGAGCCGTTTCGGGTCGTAACGTCTTGAGTTCATCGGCCAGCAGTGCCTTGATGACCTCCAGAAGCATGTTTTCGCTCAGCTCAAAGCCTTGTCTCTCAAAACCCTGCATCTCAAAACCCTTCATCAGCCCATCTCCTTAACCGCATTGTTCAAGCGAGTAGTTTCTCAATACAGGCTAGCAACTCTTTGTTATCAAAAGGCTTGGTTAGGGTTGCTTGTGCCCCGATCATTTTAGCTGAGGACAGGTTAAAGACGGAGTTGAGTGCACGTGAACCACCCGACATCGCCACAATAGGCGTATCCGGGCAGGCTGCACGCAGTTTTGGAAAGCCTTCAATGCCGGTTGTTTCTGGCATCATAACATCCGTCAGAATTAAATCGATTTTGCTCTGGGCTTTGATTTGCTGCAAAGCCTGGGCAATGCTTTCTGCCAGAACCACCTGATACTGGGATTTTGTCAGCAAGCGCTGCAGCATTTGCCGTAGCTGCGGGTCATCATCAATCACAAGCAATGTGGGCATGGTGTTGCTCCTAAGTGGTTGGATTTATTTTGTCTTATCAATTTGTCTTGTTAAGATGATTCGCGTTCAAGATTTGATTTAAGCAGCACAGGGAAGATTAAATCAAACGATGTGCCAACACCGAGTTGACTGTGTACTTTGATTTGCCCATGATGTTGTCGCACAATACCTGCAACCACAGACAACCCTAAACCAAATCCCTGCCATACGTCTCTGGTGGTAAAAAATGGATCGAAAATCACGTTCAGGTTTTCTTCCGGGATTCCTTCACCTTCGTCAGAAACCTGCACAATAACTCGCTTTATGCTGGCATCCTCGGTCGTTTTTTGTGTTTCCTGGGCTTCCTGTACATTTTTTAATCTTATACTCAGGCAAGCCTTATCTTTATTAGCCATTGCCAAAACAGCATTTTTGACAAGATTATCTAAAACCCGAGTGATTTGCACTGAATTGGCCAGGATGATGCAGTCTTCCTGTTCTGGCTCGATTTCCAGTTTGAGCTTTAAATGCTGTGGCAGATGCTTGGCTGTCCAGCTTGAATAGTCCTTCAGAAAATGGCTTAAAACCAAGGGTTCAATTTTAGGTTGACGATCCGATGCATAAATCTCCAGCTGTTCAATCAATTTTGTGCTGCGATTCACTGAGATAATAATGTCTGTTGCAGATGACTGATTAAAATCAGCATCACCTGGGTCATCATAAATCATTTCGGCATTGCCTTTAATAATCAGCAATAAATTATTAAAATCATGGGCGATACCCGCAGCAAACTGGCCTAAAGCCTTCAGCTTTTGTGCTTGTAGGTTAGCGTAATAGCTCGTATAAAGGCGCAGCATAATCGAGATTTTATGCAGTAAATGATGCTGCTGTATTGGCTTGTGCAGGTAATCATCGGCACCACAGGCATGGGTTTCTTGCCAACCTCTGGCACTGTCATCAGCAGTCACCATCAAAATAGGTCGCCAATAGTCACCATCCATTAAACGAACCTGGCGTACGGCCTGGTAGCCATTCATCCCCGGTAGCTCAACATCCATCAGAATAAGATCAACGGGTTCTTGCTGCAAATACTGCAGCCCCTCCTCGGCCGTTGGCGCCCAGTAAACAAAATAGCCTGCTTTTTTTAATAAGCCTTGTGTTAAAACAGCTTGTACTCGGTTATCTTCAATGAGTAATAAGTTGTATTTTTTATCACTAAGCATAATGAACCCGACTTAATCCGGTGTTTTTATTTCAGGACTGATGTTGTTTAAGGATGATCTCTGTGCAATGGCCAAAGGCAACCTCAAGGTAAACTCTGTTCCCGCCCTCGGATAGCTATGTACATCAATCAAGCCATCATGGTGCTTAATAAAATTCAGCACCTGCATCATGCCTAGGCCTGTACCCTTACCGACTTCCTTGGTGGTAAAAAAAGGATCAAACAAACGCTCTTGCACCGCGAGGGACATCCCACAACCATTATCCTTCACTTTAATATCAGCAAAGGGCTGGTATTCATCACTGAAGGTGGGCTGCATGTACAGGCTGAGCTGAATCCAGCAGGTGGGGTTCTTCGTCTCCTGGGTGGCATCCTTGGCATTACGCACCAGGTTAACCAGTGTTTGTAAAAAATAGGGGACATCCAGCCACACGGCCAGAGGTTGATCATGAGGCATGAAACGCATCTGCATCGCCCCCGCAGCACTGTGAAGCAGATTCATCTGTCCTTGAATCATCTGGTTCAGATCCACCTGTGTTTTTTCACTGGCTTGAATGCTGGTGCCATTTTTGAGTTGCTGCACCAGGGTTTCGGCGCGAGTCCCTGCCAGCAGCACTTGCTCAAGGTTTTTATAAATCGGAGAATCAGGGTCACACAGCGTCATGTTCACTTCAGTCAATCCGTTAATCGAACCCAGCAAATTATTAAACTCATGGGCAAGACCGGCAATCACCGTGGCAATCGCCTCAATGCGCCCGACTCTTTGCGCCTGTTCTTCAATCATCACCTGCTGAGTGAGATCAAAACCGATGGAAATATAACCCGCCACCTGTTGCTCCTGGTTTAAAAACGGCTGAATCGCTCGCTGTTCGGTCCAGGTGCCACCATCCTTGCAGGTGTTGACAAACTTTCCGATCCAGACACTGCCATTTTTTAAATGCTGTTTTAAGCTTTCATAGGTTTCTGGCGAGGTATGGTGAGATTTCCATATCGAAGGCTTCTTACCCAGCACCTCATTGGTCTGGTAACCACTGATGCGGCAAAAGGTAGGGTTCACATACACCACATGCTGATTCACATCAGTAATCACCACCGAAGCACTGGATGCATCAAAGCTTTGTTCATTAAAGCCCATCGAAATGGCTGGGCGTTGCTCCAGCACCGCCTGAAACGCCTCGTATTGATTGACTACATCGCGCTGCGCGGTTAAATCCACCAGTGTCAGCAAAAACGAGCGATCCAGATAATAATCACTGGGTAAATCCGCTAATTTTGCCAAGGCAGGAATCGTCTCGCGGTTCAGTGTGATGTCAATTTCATTCTGAAAAGTACGAAAATTCGCGCTGCTGTTGAATTCATACAGCTCATGCAGAGCCGAAGCCAACCACAAACGCCCCTCGGCACCAATAAAACGATACACCGAATGGTTTTTTAATTGGGCACTGTGGTGGTTAAACAACAAAAAATAAGCCGCCTGTGGATTGGCTTCACGAATAGCCCCGTGCTGATCAATCACTAGAGCCGGTATGGGCAGGTTTTCAAACAAGGCCGCGTATTTTTTACGCTCGGCCTCAAGGCTCAGCTGAGCAAAGCGTAGTTCCTGGTTTTGAATTTCCAGCTCGGCCTGATAAATTCGCAGCTCTTCACCCAAGGCCTGCATCTGCTGAAGACGGCCATCCCCCGCTTCGCCACCCGCTCCTGCGTCCTCAACAATCACCAAGCCCTCAGCCAGAGCTTTTTCTGCCCGTTCACGTAAATCCTGTAGATGTTGCTGACGCTGTTCATTCATCTTGGTCATTGCTGAGGTTCAGGTGTTGAGGTGGGCGTATAGGTTGTTGAGAGGAGTGAGCTTGGCTGGCTGAAAAATGCACCTGCTGGCGACCTGCTAAAGCGGTGACATCAATAAAACTCGCTACTGCACCTTTGCTGACTGAAGAGCGCACCTGATAAGGCATGACTCGCAGTAAGATATTATGCCCATCTTCGGTCACGATATCTTTTTCCAGCGGCTTGCCCGTATCTAAGGTGCGCTGCATATCTTCGAGCAGCTGCGGGTGTTGCAGCTGGTTGACGATATCATCCAGAGGTCGCCCCAGATCGCCTTCGCGCAGCTTAAACAGTTTTTGTGCATCGGGTGTAAAGCGGGTAATGCATAACTGGGCGTTAAGAAAAATGGTCGGAATGCCCAGCGCTTTGCCCATGGTGTCTAAATCACTGTAGAGCTGATTCAGTTGCAGTACCTTTTCCTGGTATTCAGCATTGACGGTGTTCAGCTCTTCATTTAATGATTGCAGCTCTTCGTTGGAGCTTTGCAGCTCCTCATTGGAGGCGCGTAGCTCTTCATTAGTGGCTTGCAGCTCTTCGTTGGCGGTTTCAAATTCTTCAATGGTCGCCTGCAAGCTTTCACGTGTTGCAGTCAGCTCCAGCTCCAGCTCACCGATTCGCACCTGCGCCTCTTTATCCATATTCAGCAGCGCATTGTTCTTGCGCGGCTGCTGCTGGTGTGTTTCAAAACACAGCAGAGCATAACGCGCCTCCTGCGCTTGATCAGGCAGAGGGGGTAATGCATGAGCCACCAGACGCAGCTCGACATTTTCTGCCTCCTCCGCTGTGGGTTGTGCGGTTTTGAACTCATCCTTTGCCTGAGCTTCACCTGTTCGTGCCCTAGCTTTGTTTTTTAAAGACTGAGTTACCCAGCCGGAAGCCAGGGAAATCTGCTCTTTTTTGGCTTTATAGAGCAAGGCCGTCGCTATGGGTACTAAGGTTTCTGGCAGTAGACGCACCAGATTCATACTCGCTACCCCCGGACGCAGATGCAAATAATCCTGCACCTGTCCAAAAAAATGCAGCACTTCATCCTGTTGATTCACCAGCAGCGCGGGCGGTGCATAGGATTCAGTTAACAGCTGCTGCGCATGTTGAATCAACAGCTCCTCGGGTTGAATCGCCGCTGGAGCAGGGCGCGGGGCGAGGCGTCTTTCTGCCGGCATGTACAACTGGCGCAAATCCTGCTGTTCCAGGCTGGCCTGCAAAGGGTGATGGGTGCGCTGAAAAATCTTTTGTTTTTCATTCAGCGCCTGCACACTGGCTCCCAGTTCCGCTGCCGATTCACTCGGCCCAAGAAACAAATACCCCTTGGGCTTGAGCGCATACTGCAAACGAGTTAATGCCCGCCGCTGAGCCTGCGGCTTAAAATAAATCAGTGTATTACGGCACACCACCAAATCCATGCGCGTAAAAGGTGGATCGGCCAGCAGATTATGCTGAGCAAACACCACGACCTGACGCAGCTCCGGTCGCACCGTATAGCCTTTTTCACCCTGGGTAAAAAAGCGCTCCAGGCGCGTGGCATCCATCTCGGCGGCAATGGTTTCTGCATACAGCCCCGCACCGGCAAAATCGATGTTTTGGGGATTTACATCGGTGGCAAAAATTTTTAATTCTGGCTGGATATTCAGCCGTTCAAACGCCTCTACAAATAACATCGCAATCGAATAGGCTTCCTCCCCACGCGACACCCCTGCGCACCACACGCGCAGGCTCGGTTGTGGTCCTGCCTGTGCCACCAGCGGTTGAATCACGCGCTCATTCAAGGCCGCAAAGGCTTCAGAATCACGAAAAAAGCTGGTCACACAAATCAGCAGCTCACGGCGCAGAAGGGTTAACTCGCTGCGCTCCTGCTGCAGATGCTGCCAGTAGTCTTCTAGGCGACTTAAGTGCAACACCTGCATCCGCCGTTCAATCCGTCGCAGCACGGTGGCCATTTTGTATTCACGAAAATCAACGCCACAGGCCTGTTGCAGCGCCTGAAACAGGTACTCCAACACTTCATCCTGAGTGGGTTGCAGTTTGGGATGATAAGCCGGTACAGCATTTGAAGACGTGGCAGCCGAGCGGGGAGTGGCAGTTTTTCTGGCTGGGTCGCCAAGATGAGTCTGAATAAGTGTTGAGGTGTTGATGCGTTCTAAATAATGAGGCAGCTTTTCACTCAGCTGATGTACCGTGTTCACTTCATCGACCAGATGGGTCGCTATGGCACTATTCGGCATACCATTAAAACGCGCTTCGTCTGGGTCTTGTACCAGTAAAAAACCACCCGCTGCGTTAATCGCTACACAGCCTCGTGTGCCATCCGATCCGGTGCCAGAAAGCACTATACCAATACACCGTGCCCCATACTGTTCGGCCATCGCACTGAAAAAAATATCGATCGGCAAGGTGAGCACATGCGGCTGCTTATCATGCAGGTTAAACATCCCATAACTGATTTTAAGCAGCTTGCCGGGTGGAATCAGGTGCACGCGGTTGGCTTCGATGGGCATTTGATCCTCAATCAACACCACTGGCATGTCCGTGTGTCGTCCGAGAAGATCATTCATCATGCTTTTATGATCAGGCGAAAGATGCTGAATTACTACAAACGCTGCCCCTGTCTCGCTCGAGCAAGCATCAAAAAACTGCTCCAGCGCTTCCAGTCCACCTGCCGAAGCGCCAATGGCGACAATGCAGCCGGAGAAACTTTTTCCTGAATCAATCACCTTCCCCACCTTTTTTCCCTCCTCACCCTTCACCGACCTGGTTTTTTCTTAGCGGATCGCTTGCTTAACCGTATCGCGCAGGGTTTGCAAACGCAGGGGCTTTTCTAAAGTATGCGTTGCGCCGATCATCCTCGCCGATTGCAGCGCAAAATCTCGGTGCAATGCACGCTGGCCACCGCCTGAAATGACGATCACAGGCACCGAGTATTCTTTTTGGATCAAACGCAAAAACTCCAATCCATCCATGCCCGGCATACAAATATCGGTAATGATTAAATCCCACTGCCCACCCTGATTCAGCTTCTCCAAAGCCGCTTCAGCACTGGACAAACTGATGACTTGATGTTGATCCAGCTCCAGCATCTGCTGGGCGGTGTAACGAAACTGCTCATCATCATCAACGAGTAAAATACGGCTCATTATCCGACCTCTCTGGTGGCAAGTGTTCTATGTAAGATGGGTTAAAAAAGCTCTATCTTAGCGGCAGATTCAGCCTGTGCGCTCTGGTCGAAACCATGACGTGAAAAGTGCGTGGCTTCTTCCTGCTGATAAGCCTCGGTCAACGCCTTTAATGCAATCCAGTTTGGCCGATTTTCTTCCTGCAAGTCCTGCATGATTTGGTGCAGCAAGGCGTGACGTTGTTGCATGGCTTGTTGCATCCGCTCAATGATTTGGCGTGTTACATCCTGAAACTGGATATTGCCCAGCGCGTCGGCTACTTCTCGGTTCAGATTTTCATTGTGCTGCAAGACCACGCTCAGCAAAATGCGATAAAACTGGCGCATGTCGATATAATCGTTATCCAAGCCCTTGATCATGCCGGTTAAACGCTCAATCTCTTGCATGTCATGTTCATTTTTTTCTTCGATTTCATGACCAAAAGCCCGATCCATTGCGGTTGAAATCGAATCAATGCCCTCGGCAATGGTGGTCGCGGTTTCTGCTGCACTAATCGCCAGCCTGCGTATTTCATCCGCTACAACAGCAAAGCCACGCCCCGCATCACCTGCACGCGCGGCTTCAATGGCCGCATTCAACGCCAGCAGGTTGGTTTGATCACTGATTTTATGAATCAGATTAACTTTCTCTGTTAACAAGCCCACCCGTTCCCCCAGCTGCTTAAAGTCCTGCTGTTGACGCTGGATTTGCTCCGGCAGGGTATAAATAAACTGGGTTAGCTCATTAATCGCGTTGCTGCTGTTTTCAAAAGCCTGCTGCATTTCCTGGCTTTGCTCATTGGCAATGTTGAGGTAGTCCACCAGATGATCCGACAGCTCATTGATGTGGGAGAGCTTCTCCACCAAAAAAAACGCAGCATCTTCAGTGAAGTCTTTAGTTTCCTGCAAGCGCAGCTGGATTAATTCATCTTGGGTGCACAGGGCTTGCAAACCCTCAACGGCTGTTGGTATTGCAGCGGATGAATCTGATGGCTCTAGGGTTGTTTCTAGTAATTTAGACTCTTCCTTCCGATGTAGGCGATCTTCTAAAACCCAGCCAACCGCATAGAGCAACACTGTGGTTCCTCCAGCCCAGAGCCAGTGAATATCCAGGGTTAGCAAACCGAGTAGCAACAAGAGGCTAAAAGCAAAATAAAATGCGCGGACTCGGCGAGGGTGTTCCAGCATCTTAGGCTCCTGGGACTAGCTCTTTAATGACTTTGAGAAGATCGCTGCCAGCAACGGGTTTGACGAGCCAACCTGCAGCACCCGCGCTTTTGGCCTCTTGGCGGCGAGATTGGTGAGATTCTGTTGTGAGCACTAAAATGGGTACAAAACGATAACCACTCAGCTGAGTTTTGACCGCTTTGATCAACTCCAGACCGTTCATACGGGGCATGTTGACATCCGTGATAATTAAGTTGGGTTTCACGTCCATGCTTTTGAGTTTCTCGAAACCATCTTGGCCGTCTTTAGCGGTTTCCACCGTGTAGCCAGCCTGTTTTAAAATGCTGGTCATGCTCATTAAGATGGTGGCGGAATCATCAATCAAAAAAATTTTTTTCATTGGCTGTTTGTCTCTTCGAAGGAACTGTTTTGATGTCTTTGTTATGCGTCCTTTCCGCTGCCCCAGAGCGCATCCAGCTCTGCCGCCAGAAGGGTGTAATCCATCGCGCCACTGCTGCGCGGGGCATAATCCAACACCGATTGATGTACGGCAAAAGCCTCAGCCAAGCGGATGTTGTTGCGAATGCCACGCAGCATTTTGCTTTGTCCAAACTGAGCACCTAGCTCATCAATGGTGTTGCGGTGTAAAGTCAGGCGCTGATCCAGCATGACCGGCAATAAGCCCAGTAAAGTCAGGTCATCATTGTAATTAGATGCAATATCGTAAAACAAACGCGCCAATTGCAAGGCACCCACCTTGCCGAGGTGATGAGGCACAAAAGGCACCACAATGCCCTGTGCAGCGGCGGCGGCATTCATTAAGAGGCTATCCAGCGTGGGCGGGGTATCTAAAATAATGCGCTGATAGTCTTGCGTTAGCCCTTCTTGTTGCAGTGCATCGCGCAAACAGGTGACTGGGTAATGCAATCCGCGCCCATCAAAGTGCACGTCTGCAGCAATCAGATCCACCCCTTGAGTCGGTGTGGTATCAATGCAGTCCCGCAGCTGCTGTGGAGCCTGTTGCTGAGCTATTCTGCGTTGAGGATCGATTAACTCAGCTTTTGCCTGAAAAAAACCATGCACACTGCGCAAGGTCTTGCTGGTTGGCTGTGTGGAAGACGGAGTGGCATAGGGCCGTCCCAAACCCAAAGCAGAATGCCCTTGAGTGTCCAGATCAATCACCAACACGCGATAACCCTGTCGCCCCCAAACGGCAGCTAGATTCACACAGCTGGTGGTTTTTCCGGTGCCACCCTTGCGGTTGGCAATGGCAATAATCATAGGTTTCGGGTCAGCTCAGTTTTCAGAAAACGCTGTAATAAAGGATCTTGCGGCCAGGCGGTACAAGGACGTTGAGCCGCCAGCAGCACCTGCAAGACGGCCGTGTTCAGATGCTCTAATGATGAACAATCTACCCCGCCTTGAGGATGATCCAGCAGCCATTGCAGCAGCAGCTCGGCATCATCGGCCTCACAAATCTCATGCAAACACACACGATCCGACTCAAAAACCAGTGGCATGGTGCCATCCTCTTTAATTCAGCTTAATCTTTAGTTGAGCTTTAATAGCTCAGGCAAATTCAATACCAGCAACACGCGCCCATCACCCATTAATGCACTGCCTGAGTAAATGGTGTAGTTCGCCATAATGCCTTCCATCGGCTTTTGTACAATATCGATTCCCTGGCGGAAGTCATCAATAATCAGCCCCAAACGCTGTCCTTGAACCTCCAGAATTAAAATCGCCTCTTCGGTACGCGATGGAAGGGGCGGCAAACTCAGTAGTTGGCGTGCACGGCGCAGCGGAATCAAGCTGTCGCGCAGGGTAATTGCCTCATGATTTTTAATACCATGAATCTTCTCGGTGGCAATGCGAACGGTTTCGCCAATCATTGACATCGGAACCCCAAAGTCCTGCCCGCCGATATCCACCATCATCACCCGCGCCACAGCCATGGATAATGGCAGGCTGATTTGTAGCTGTGTGCCTTGTCCTGGCTGGCTGTTGACACTGATCCGGCCACCAATTTCTTGCAGTACACTATTCACTGCATCCATACCCACCCCCCGTCCTGAAACATCCGAGACGGTTTCTGCGGTGGATAGCCCGGGTAAGAAAATCAGTTGCAGTGCTTGCTCCTGAGTCAGACTGTCCAGCTTGGCCTCATCAATCAACCCGCGCTGATAAGCCTTTTGCTTGAGCTTTTCACAGTCGATGCCGCGCCCATCATCTATCACCATCAACAGCACACGATCATCCTGAGCCTGAGCACTTAAAATAATGCGCCCTTGCGGGGGCTTGCCTGCGGCCTGCCTCTCTTCGGGCGTTTCTAGGCCATGATCCAGGCTATTGCGAATCAAATGCACCAAGGGATCAGCCAAGCGATCCAGCAGATTTTTATCCGCCTGGGTTTCTTCGCCCTCCAGCACCAATTCCACCTGCTTATTCATTTTGCGTGACAAATCACGCACCAAGCGCGGAAAACGCGCAAAAACCCCTGAAAAAGGCACCATTCGCGCCGCCATCACGGTAGCCTGAATGCGCTCGGTAATACGATCCAGGTTGGCATGCTGGGCTTTGATTTCACGCGCCAGTAATAGTGGCTCCATACCTTCACGCGCGCGGCTTTCCAGAAAAGGCAAGGCGTTTTTCGCCACAATCAACTCACCGGCCAAATTCATCAGCTCATCAATGCGCTTTTGCTCAACGCGAATCGAAAGATTTGCTTGAGTTGTAGTGACTGATTCCCGCTCTGGCCGCTCCGTTTGAACCGCAACTGGACGGGCAGATACCGGATCTGGCTCCACTGCGCTGTGAGGTGGGGGTGAAATAGGGGTGGGTGGTGAGGATTCTACTGCGGTGGCCTGACAAGCAGGTAGCGCTTGGGTTTCGATCCAATCGATCAGTGCAGTTGCTGCGTTGGCATGCTGTCTGGCGGCATTAAGATCAGCCTCATTCAGCCCCAGAGGTCGAATCAAGCGCCGTAGCACTTGATGAACCGAAGCAATACAGCCTGCGCTGAGACTGGAATCTTGATGGCTATCCTGATTATGCGTGAGCACTGCAATTTGGTTTTGGAGCAATTGCTCAATCAATACTTTTTCAGCTTGTTTAACGCGGGACTGAACACCACCAGATTCATCTGTGCCGCGTTCACCGTTGGGAGGCAAAGCTGGACTCTGTTGCTTTTCCGGAGCGGCAGATGAGGGAGCCAGCGGCTGCCATTGCCAAACTGAACTCACTAATGCTTCCAATAGGGAGTTCAGTGCTTCAAGCTGCCAGGTTGCAGGTTGGTGTTGATCCTTTTCAGGGGCGATACGCTCCAGTATCCAAGCGATCCAGCGTACTACTGAATGCTGCCAAAGCTGACCTGCACTAAGCTCTTGCACTGGCTTGAGCTTTTTCTTCATGCTGGAAATATCGCCCACCTGCAAGGCTTGTTTAGCCTGCTGCACAAAGGGCTGATAAAAATCAGTCGCCCCCATTTCACCTGTCGGAAAAACAAACAGCTGGGCAGGATGTAAATCAGTCGGCCAAACGATCCAAGTGACTTGATCAGCCACATAGCGCCAATGCTCCTGTACCTCCGGTAAGCTGGCATAAGCCAGCAACTGAAATCCCAGCACGCAGCGATAAGGATCAAGATCCTCTAGGTTTACCCAGGGTTCGCTCGGCTCAGCGCGATACCACATCACTCCCGGCATCTGGCGCACACTAAATAGCGGGTCTTGCCCAATAAAAAAACACTCAGGTGCTGGCTGATAGCGGATCAGAAACCAGGTTTTTTGATCTGAATCATCTTGCTGCTGGTCAAGCGCCTGAATCAACAGCTGCTGACGCTGGCTTTCTTTGACCTGTTGCCACCAGACGGGGTGCTCGGGCGCCGCGCTTTTGGTGGCTAGGCTGGTGGGTGGGTTTTTGACTACTGTCTGAGGTTCTGTCTGCGCCTCGAAGGAGGCTTCGTTTTGCCGGTGGGCTTGCAAGCCCTGCTTTAAACGAGCGCTTTCTTCAGCAAAGACATACTCCGCATCACTCGGCAAAGCCTCCGTGTTTTCTAGGGCATCAAGCCAGTAAACAATGAGATCAAGGGCATTAAGCAGCGTATCAATAGCAGTAGGTTGCAGCTGATCCTCACCTGAGCGTACCTGATCCAGATGATCTTCTATCAAGTGCAAAAAACGTGTAAAAACACGATACTCCTCAAACAGGCCCGAACTGCCCTTGATGGTGTGCATGGCACGAAACAGCTCATCTAAAATCGGCAAGGCGTGAGGGTCTGCTTCCAGCAGTAATAAGCAGCGGCTGGCTTGTTCGATATGATCACGTGACTCGTGAATAAACGATTGCAGCAAAGGGTTCATCATCGACTCCTTCAAGACTCTAGCTGAGTAAGCAGCAGCTGACACAAGGGCTGAAGCTGCTCTGGGCGCACTGGCTTCACCAGATAAAAATTGGCTCCAACGGCCAGGCCTCGTTGACGATCCTGCTCCTGCGCCTCGGTACTCACCATCACCACGGGAATCTCTGCTAATTCAGGGTTTTTGCGGACTTCGTAAGTAAAACGGTAGCCATCCATTTTGGGCATGTTGACATCCACCAGGAACAGCGCATAAGGGTTCGATAGCGCTTTTTCTAAAGCTTCGACCCCATTTTCAGCTTCATCGACCTGATACCCCAAAGCTTCTAGCAGCTGGCGATGATACATCCGCACCGTCACCGCATCATCAATTACCAATACCCGCTGGTTCATTACCCGCACCTCTTATTTAATCTCGGCTTTTTGATACACCATCGCCTTGGGGAATTTACGCACCTCAAACAACGAGGAAATACGGCTCATGGACTCTGAATGCCCCAAAAAGATAAAGCCGCCCTCATCCAGCGCATCATAAAAGACCTCAGCCGCTTTGCGTCGTGCAAGATCATCGAAATAAATCAACAGGTTGCGGCAAAAGATGACATCAAATTGCTTGTATTGACGTGTCTGCTGCAAATCGGCCAGATTCACCTGGGTAAACTCAACGGAATCACGAATAAAATCAGCAATCTGCCACTTATGATCATCAAGAGGCTTGAAATAGCGTTTTCTGACCTCCGGCGAAAGATGCGCCAGAGAACGTGCGCCATAAATCCCCTCGCGGCAACGCTGCAAAACCTGGGTATCAATATCCGAGGCAACAATTTCTACATCAACCCGCTCCAGCAATGGCCAGTGTTCCAGCAGGCTTAATACAATCGAATAGGGTTCTTCACCAGTACTCGAAGGAATCGACCAGATTCGCAGTAGTTTCTGCTCACCATGACGCGCAACCAGTTCATTCAGCACTGATTCCACCAAACACTCAAACTGATAACGCTCACGCATAAAATAGGTTTCGTTGACCGTCATCACATTGACCAGGCTCTGAAATTCCTCACCGCTGGCCTGAAAACGCATAAATGCAAAATAAGAACGAAAACTCGTATTTTCGGTGAGGCGCATCCGATCCAACAGCCGCTTGTCAACAAAGTAGCGCTTGCTATCCTCAAAGAAGATGCCGGTACGCCGATAAAAATACTCTCGAAAACGTTCGTAATCTTGCAGCGAAATGCGCTGAGTGGCTTGCACATCATTCAACATCTTGCAGCTCCTGTTCCTGCTGTTATTCCTGCTGTGCCTGTAAACGCTGAATCACCAGGTCAAGAGTAAACAAGAGGTAGGGTTCGTTATGAATTTTTGGCCTGAGTTGCATTAAAGCAGGCAGCATTTCAGGCTGCCCCAGCTCCGCCAGCCGATCTAAAGCCGTGCCCAACACATTGGCATGGGTTTCTTGTTCCAGCACCTGCAACAGCCATACCGGTGCCTTGGGGTGAGCCAGCAGTTGTAAAATGTCAATCGCAAAAATCCGCACATCAGAATCGGCATCGTGCAGCAGGTTTTCCAGATGCTCACCCGTGAGTTCAGGCTGGCTTTGCAGCACTTCAATGGCGGCATTGCGTAAATCAGCCTCATCTGAACGCAGCAGTGGAATCAATCCCGCTATGACTTCCTTGTTGCCGATGCTTTGCAGGCTGCAAAAAATAGCTTGCCGCACACCATAATCCGTCTCTTCAACCAAGCGTTGTAACATCAGCGCCAGGCTCTCAGGGTGCCGTGCCAAATCTCGCGCAGCTAAACGGCGCGTACTCACATCAGGTGCAGATAAGGCCTGCTCTAAACTGGCGCCATTCTGCTCGGGTAAAGCCTCGGGTGCATTCAGTGTACGTTTAACCAATGCCATGTTATTTGCCTCGCCCTTGCTTTTCCCACTGTACCAATTGCGCTGCAATGCGTGTATGGGGCAGAATTTCCGTTGCACCGTTCAGGTCAATCAAAACCTTCGGCATCCCATAAACGACGGCTGATTCTTCGCTTTCAGCAATCGTCAGTGCCCCTGATCGATGCGCCTGTGCCATTTCTTCCGCTCCGTCATAACCCATGCCGGTTAACTGCACACAAATCAGCTGTTGAGGCGCGCAGACTTCCAAAGCAGAAGCCACCATCAAGGATACGCTGGGATGCCACAGGTGTTCAGGGTGCATCGGCTGCGGTACAGCTTTAATCTGCCCGGCTCGTTTCACCAGTTTGACATCAGCATCGCCCTTGGCGATATACACCTGCCCACCCTGAAGGCTGGTCGGTGTGGTCACTTCACTGACGGGCAGGAGTGAAATCTGATCCAGGCGCTCAGCAAAAGCCGCGGTAAAACGCGAGGGCATGTGCTGAGCAATTAAGATCGGCCAAGAGAAGTCCGCGGGTAGTGAAGTGATAATCCGCTCTACCGTGCCGGGCCCCCCCGTGGACACGCCAATTAAAACCAGTTTGTCGATCGAGCCTGTGGAGCGACTGATTGGGTTGTTGGTTTTTAGTCTTACCGGTGGGCGTGTTAGACGCGCTGACGTACTGTTTGCGCCAGATTCTAAGGCGCTGGATTTTTTCAGCCGCTGACTCAGTTTTTGTACAACAGAGCTTTTAGTTGAGCCTTTCCTTGAGCCTTTTATGGCGGCCTGTACTTTGGCAAGCAGCTCTTCTGCTACCTGCTTTAGATTCAGTGAAACCGTGCCACCCGGTTTAGTGATGTAATCAAAGGCTCCCAGCTCCAGCGCTTCAAACGTGGCTAAAGCGCCTTTATCCGTGAGTGAAGACACCATAATGACCGGGCAGGGGTATTGAGCCATGATGTGGCTTAAACAGGTTAAGCCATCCATCACCGGCATATTGATGTCCAGCGTGATGACATCGGGTGCAAAACGCGCCAGCTTATCCAGCGTATCCTGACCATCCCGTGCAGTCAGCACTTCGTAGCCACCTGCCTCAGTGAAAATCTGCTGAAGCTGGCGGCGCATCAAGGCTGAATCATCCACCACCAAAACCTTGATCACACAATGCCCCCCGCTGCATCCGTGGCCTGAACCTCGGCTGTCTGAACTAACGCCTGCTGCTCTTGATGACTGATCAACTCCTCGCAGTTAACCAGCTGAATCAATTGTTTTTCAGCCGTGAGGCGCACTACTTGTCCCAGCAGGCGCTCTTGTTCATCAGAAAGCGCCGGGGCGATTTCAACTTGTTGACGCTTCAAACGCTTGACTTCGTTCACCGCATCCACCACAAAGCCCGTCAACAAGCCATTCATTTTAAGAACCAAGATACGCTGCCGCTCACTGCTCGGTGCACGCACCAAACCCAGACGACTGCGCATATCCATCACTGGCAGTACCGTGCCGCGCAGGTTCATCATGCCATCAATAAAATCGGGGCATTTGGGCACGGGATAAAGTTGCTCAGGCAAGCGGGTGATCTCCTGCACCTGCTCAATAAACAACCCATACAGGGCCTGATCCAGCGTAAAGACCACCAGCTGGCAGTCATCTTCGTCCTCTTCCAGACCTGCGGTCAGTTCGTCTGCCTGCATATTGATCTCCGTGTTCGAGACATCCAGGCGCAATTCAGGGGTATGAATATCCGCCACGTGAAAAAGCTGATTCACCTGCAATAGCATAATCAAGCGCTCGCCTTGATCCAGGCGACACACGGCTTCCACATCCTGCATGTTACTCAGCGAAGCCAATACCGCTGGCGCCGCTTCCAGTTGATGCTCATGCAAGCGCACGACTTCGCGCACTTGATCCACCACCAGTGCGACCTTTTCCTTGCCACGGCGCAGCACAATCAGCATCTGTTCTTCTGAGTTGCTTTTCTGACTGTGCAAACCGAATAAAGCCTGCATCGACAGCAGCGGAAAGGTACTCTGACGCAGGTTGATCAACCCTAAAACCTGGGGTGGACTATTGGGCAGCTCATTGATTTTTGAAGGAATACGCAAGATCTCCTGCACATCCGTCAAACGAAAAGCAAATTCCTGCTCGTCGATCAAAAAACTCACCAGCTGAGTGAGAACCTCTTCCTCTTCCTGCTGCACACTGCCAGTGTGCACATTCAATACACCCGCAGCCTTGCTGGTGCTGGCTTTCAGTAGCGCTTGGCTGAATTCTTTTTCCAGCAGGCTGGTGAGTTCTAAAAGCTGAATCACGCCACCCTGTTCGGTTTGATACACGCCATTTAATACTTCGTTGCTCACCAAGGTGGACAGATTTCCGGGCGGCTCAATGTGCTCAGGGTTCAGCTCCATGACCCGCTCAACATGATCAACCACCAAACCCAGTTGAGCACCCTGTAAGGCAATCACCAACAAGCGACTGGCATCATTGAGCGGTTTTTGCTCTAAACCCAATAAACCGCGCAAATCAATAATCGGTACCACGCTACCGCGCAGATTGGCCACGCCCAGCAAACAAGGGTGTGTCAGTGGTACATGCACAGGTTCAGGGTAACGCACGATCTCCAGCACGCTCTGCATCGGCAGCGCAAAGCTTTCACGAGCCAGAGCAAAGGTCACATACTGATGCGCCTGCTCTGCAGTGTCTTCTATCGTCTTATCTTCTGTTTCTGAATCATTCATTTCACAGTCCTCAAGGGTTAAGAGTTCTGTAATTCGTCAGCAACCGATGCGATTTCTTCAATCGCTGTGGCCAGTTCTTGCGCTCCGCGTGATTGTTGCTCTGCCGCTACAGAAGCCTCGCGTACACTGGAAGCCGCTTGCTCCGCCACCGCAGAAATTTGCTCCATGCCTTTTTTGCCCTGGTTAATGGCGGTGGCAATTTCGCTGGCGACCTGCTCAGAGTTTTTGCTGCATTGCATTAGCTCATCCTTGGTGGCTCGCAGGTTATCAATGTCTTTCATGGTTTCTTTAGAACGCTCGACTTCAATTTCTGCGGCTTTAAGCGCCTCGTTTAAATCACGCTCGGTCATATCTGCTTGATCCTGAATGGAGCGCACCAGGCTTTGTACCTGTTCAACATTGCTGGCGGAATCATCAGAGAGGTTCTGAATATCACTCGAAACCACAGCAAAACCTTTTCCGTATTCACCCGCGCGTGCTGCCTCTACCGCGCCATTCACGGCCAACATGCTGGTTTTAATGGCGGTATTGGCGATGACTCCGGCGATTTTTTCAATCTGGCGATTCAAGAGCTGAATTTCCTGGATTTCTTTTAGATTGTTCTTGGCTGAATGGAGGTTTTCTGACACGCCAGTGACCACCGATTCCACCTGTTGCTGGTTGTTGGTCAGTATTTGCTCCATGCGCTGAATCTGCTCCGTGCTGGTGTTGATCCTGCTCAAGGATAAATTCACTGCACTATCAATTTGCGAGATGGCGGCAAGCGCTTGCTCTGTGGCCGTGGCACTCTGCTCTGAACCACTGAGTACCTCTGAAAGGGCTTTACTGATTTCTGAAGAGCCACGGTTCAGCTCTTCCACTGAAGCCGCCAGCTCTTCCGCGGCGGCTGCAACACTTTCCGCGCTTTTGCTGATATCGGTGCTGCTGCGCAGAGTTTCAGAAATTTCTTCCAGTTCATTGGCCGCACTTTCTGCGCCGTTGATGGCAATGCCTTGTTCTTCCAGCGTGTTGTTCACCTCCTCTGCGGCAGCAGCTTGCTGCTCTGAGGCGCTGGCAATGGCTTCGGAGGTTTGTTGTAACTCCACCACCGATTGGCGAATCATTTCTACAGATTCATCGACCTCTTTTGCACCTTTATCGATGTCGGCAATATCCTTTTCAACCAATACAAACTGCTCATTCACCTGAATGCAGGATTCCACCTGTTGAATCGCCAGATCGGCGGTATTTTTTACGGCATCGGCTGTTTGTTGGGTTTTGGACTGAATTTTTTCGACTAAATTGGTGATGTCGGTCGCGCTGCGCTCAGAGGTCTCAGCCAGTGTGCGTACGGTATCCGCTACCACGGCAAAGCCTTTGCCGTGACGCCCCGCACGACCTGCTTCAATCGCCGCATTTAGCGCCAAGAGATTGGTTTGATCGGCGATCCGCATCACTTGCCGCGCGGCTTCGTTAATCGAACCCGCTTGCTCTTGCAGCTGCTGCATCAGCGTGACGGATTTTTCCTGACGCTCGGCGGTCAGCTGCAGGTTGTTCACCAACGACTGAATGCGCTGTCCGGCGCTATTGGCGATCTTTTGTGCGAGCTGAGCATTTTCTTTGGTGAGTGTGGTGTTTTGTGCCTGAGTACGAACCTGCTCACGAATGGAATTCACTGCGGCTAGGCTTTCTTGACTGGAAGAGGCGGCTTCTTCCGCACCCGTGGCGATTTCTTGTACAGCGATATTTAACTGGTCACGGGCTTTGGCTGCCTCGGTAATGCTGGCGGCTAACTCTTGCGCAGCACTGGCAATACGCTCAGCAGACTGCTGCTGTTTAGCAAGGGTACGAGAACGGCGGCGTTGCTGATCAGCTAAACGCCTAGCGGTGCTATCATCAACGGATGTTGATGTTGTTGCTGCACGAGCCGCAGCGGGAGAAGAGCCAGATGAAGCAGAGGAGTTTTTTTTGAGAGCCATGATGAGCCTACCTTAGTGATGCAGTGGGTGCGGATGAAAGTTGCATGGGCGACCTAAGAGCTGAATGATATATTCCTTATACCATATTTTACTTGGTGGTGCCTCTGCATACAGACTCAAATATAGGTAGGGATCTAGTGTGAATCAATAGTGCAGATAAATAAAAAAGGGAGGCAATAACCTCCCTTTTTGAGCTGAAAGTGGCGACGAACATTACAAGCGCTTAACAAACACCCAGTAGCTTTCACCGTTCAGGGCTTTTTTCATGTGTACCTTCACCTTGGTGGGCTTCATTTCATGATCAAAGGTGTATTCGAACATGACATTCAGATTGCCCCCTTTCACGCCTTCATCAAAACGGCCTTTGAACTCGGGGCGGTTGGTGCAGGGAGCTACTTCACGAAAAAAACTCTTGCCGATCACCTTGCTGGGATCACGACCGGTGATATCACCTTCTGCTGCGTTGTATTGCAGAATCTTGCCCTGAGCATCTAGCTGGATGGCACCAAAAGCAACCCCATCCAGTTGCTGTTTGGACATTTTGGCCAGGGTGTTTTCAATGTTGTCAGAACCGAAGGATAAAACTTCCATGGTGTTCACCTCTTGTTGGTTGATAAGTTAAGTTTTGATTCCTTGATAAGGTGGGCTATGTACGGGCTTTTGTCAAGCTTTTGTATAACAATGCTCTAGCCTAGTAAATGTAACTCGATTCTTCCAGTAAGGCTGGAAGATTTGCTGCTGTACGTAACATTTAGCAAAATCCGCGTAAACCCTCGCCCAATCGGGCGGGGATATAAGCGGGAACCGCGCAGCGGTTCTAGTCCGGTGTAGCCTGACTTTGCACCTACTCTCTCAGTGTTTCAATCGTTGCCCCGCCTGCACTACAGGCAAAGTAGGAGCGTGACCAGAGCGCTGCGCTTTTGCTTTGACGGGGTATATGGTATTGAGTATGCGTATCCGGCGTATAACAACTCTTTATGATGTTCACTCACTTGAAATATGACCTTGACGGTTTATAATGAAAGAAGTATATCAATGAGCACTGAAATGTTAAAGGCCGCGAAAGTACGCATCTACCCGACACCTGAGAAGTTGGAAGCCTCGCCCGTGGCGCTTTAGCACTTAGGGCGGGGAGCAGTCACTCAAAATAACCAGGTAGCTTTGCGACGATTCTGG
>NZ_JACUUA010000445.1 GCF_014859565.1 Marinospirillum sp.
TGGTTCTTCCTGACACCAGACAACATGCTCAAGATTGGTGTACTGCGCCAGTTCAGCTTCCAAGTCATCTTCCGGGAAGGGGTAGAGCTGTTCGATACGAATAATCGCAGTATCTTCAGCGCCTGTTTCTTCACGTTTGGCCGCAAGATCGTAATAAACCTTGCCACCACACAGAATGACACGTTTGACCTTTTTGGCATCCAGTTTGCCCTGATCACCAATGACGGTCTGGAAGTAGCCGTTAGCCAGATCTTCCAGCGTGGAAGTGGCATCCTTGTGGCGTAGCAGACTCTTCGGAGACATAACCACCAGCGGTTTACGCAGTGGGCGCAGTGCCTGACGACGCAAGAGGTGGAAAATCTGCGCAGGTGTAGTTGGTGTACAAACCTGGATATTGTGCTCAGCACACAACTGCAGGTAACGCTCCAGACGAGCTGAAGAGTGTTCCGGACCCTGACCTTCATAACCGTGCGGCAGCAGCATGGTCAAACCACACAGACGCCCCCACTTGGTTTCACCAGAAGAGATGAACTGATCCATCACCACCTGAGCACCGTTGGCAAAATCACCAAACTGGGCTTCCCAGATGACCAGTGCATTGGGCATGGTGGTGGAATAACCGTATTCAAAGGCCAAAACAGCTTCTTCTGACAGGTAGGAGTCATGAATGACCAGCTTGGGCTGATCAAGTTTCAGGTTCTGCAGCGGTACATAAACACGTCCATCATTACAGTCGTGTAATACAGCATGGCGGTGAGAGAAAGTACCGCGACCCACATCCTGTCCAGTGATACGAATCGGATGATTGGCATCCAGCAGCGTGGCATAAGCAAGTACTTCGGCAAAACCCCAATTCAACCCCATTCCACCAGCCAGCATCTTGCGGCGATCTTCATAGATCTTGGCAACCTGACGCTGCATCTGGAAACCCTCAGGAACTTCACACATTTTAACGGCGAGTTCTTGCAGGTGTTTGATTTCAACGCTGGTATCGTACTTGGCTGTCCATTCGTGACCCAGATAAGGCGTCCAATCTACAAACAGCTCCGTATTGGGCTCTTTAACCAGTGATTTGGCCACATGCTGACCATTATCCAGTGCATCCCGGTAGTCATCACTGAATTTTTTGTCTTCTTCAGCGGTGATCACACCAGCAGTCACCAGTTTTTTACCGTAGATCTTGCGGGTGCTGGGCTGTTTGGCAATTTTCTGATACATCAGTGGCTGAGTACCGGAAGGTTCATCTGCCTCGTTGTGACCACGACGACGGTAACAAACCAGATCAATCACCACATCACGCTTG
>NZ_JACUUA010000446.1 GCF_014859565.1 Marinospirillum sp.
ATAGGTTGTTACCAATAAACCCAGCACAAATAACATGACCAGCAAGAGCATCAGGTCTGGCTTTTTCTTCATCTTTTTTTGCTCCTCTCTGCCTTCCCTTGGCTAACTAGAACAGAGTTAAAAACCTCAGGTATGCCAAGGTTTCTTTAATCTATTCCTTTTAATTGGTTATAACAAGCCAACTCGTTCACACTTTATTATCTTTTTGTTCATTTTTTGTGTGGTTAACGCAGAAACAGTGTGTAGGCAGGGTTATCCGTTTCACGCCAGTAACGGTAACTGATTTTATCCAGGTATTCTTCAACACGTGGTCGATCACCATCCGGCACCTGTAAACCCACCAGCACTCGTCCATAAGCTGCACCATGATTGCGGTAATGGAACAGTGAAATATTCCAGTCATGCCCCAGATGGTTCAGAAAATTCAGCAGTGCACCGGGACGTTCAGGAAATTCAAAACGATACACTTCCTCGTTACCTGCCGGAGTACGTCCGCCACCCAGATGGCGGATATGCAGCTTGGCCAGCTCGTTGTCGGTCAGATCCACCACCGGATACTCTGCTTCCTGCAGGGCATGGATCAGCTCCTCACGGTCTTCCCCACCTGGCTTGACCTGTATACCCACATAAATCTGCGCTTGTTCAGGGTCAGCAAAACGGTAGTTGAACTCGGTCACCATTCGCCTGCGGCCAATAATTTTGCAGAAATTCTTGAAGCTTCCGGGGCGCTCAGGGATTCCCACTGCCAGAATCGCCTCACGTTTTTCACCCAGCTCGGTACGCTCGGCAATATGCTGCAGACGATCAAAATTAGTGTTGGCACCCGAGTTGATACAAATCAGCGTAGAGTCAGTGATGCCAGTTTCTTCAACATACTTCTTCAAACCAGCCAGTGAAAGTGCACCGGAGGGTTCTGCTACACCGCGGGTATCTTCAAAGATATCCTTCACCGCTGCACACATTTCATCGGTGGTAATGGTGATTACCTGATCCACATAATCCTTGCAGATTTTGAAGGGCTCCTTGCCAATTTGTGCCACAGCAACACCTTCAGCAAAAATCCCCACCTGCTCAAGCACCACACGGCGACCCGCTTCCATGGCTGCCTTAAGGCAAGCTGAGTCTTCCGCTTCGACACCAATAATCTTTATATCTGGGCGCAGGTATTTAACGTAAGCGGCGACACCGGCAATCAGACCACCACCACCCACAGGTACAAAAATGGCATGGATAGGGTCAGGATGCTGGTGCAGGATTTCCATACCAATGGTGCCCTGCCCGGCAATCACATCCGGATCATCA
>NZ_JACUUA010000163.1 GCF_014859565.1 Marinospirillum sp.
GGTGGCCGCCGTACAGCAGAAAAACGTCTGCCTTCATGAACCAAGTGTCCTTTCGTAGGGGACACCACTGCTCAGGAACTTATCATGCCCGTAATTACCCTTCCCGATGGCAGCCAGCGTCAGTTTGAGCAGGCCGTCAGCGTTTTTCAGGTCGCCGAATCCATTGGTGCCGGTCTAGCCAAAGCCGCTCTTGCAGGCAAGGTTAATGGTGAGCTGGTTGATACCAGCCATCTGCTCAGTGAAGACAGCCAGCTATCAATCATCACTGCCAAAGATGCTGGCGGCGTGGAAGTGCTGCGCCATTCCTGTGCCCACCTGATGGCCATGGCTGTAAAACAGCTGTTCCCCAAGGCTCAGGTCACTATCGGCCCAACCATTGAAGATGGCTTTTTTTATGACTTCGACATCGACGGCACATTTACGCCGGAAGACCTGCAAGCCATTGAAAAGCGCATGGAAGAACTGGCAAAACAAGATATTCCTGTTGAGCGCTTCCTGCTGTCACGGAATGAAGCGGTTGCCTTTTTTGAGCAGCAGGGTGAAATCTACAAAGCTGAAATCATCCGTGATATCCCAGCGCATGAAGAATTATCCCTCTACCGCCAGGGTGAGTTCACCGATTTATGCCGTGGCCCGCATGTTCCCAGCACCGGCAAGCTAAAAGCCTTCAAACTGATGCGTGTTTCCGGTGCCTACTGGCGCGGTGACTCCAAAAACAAGATGCTGCAACGCATCTACGGCACTTGCTGGGCCGATAAAAAAGACCTCAAGGAATACCTGCACCGCCTCGAAGAAGCCGAAAAGCGGGATCACCGCAAACTAGCCAAACGTATGGATTTGTTCCACATCCAAGACGAAGCACCAGGCATGGTATTTTGGCACGCCAATGGCTGGACACTGTATCAGGCACTGGAAACCTACATGCGCGGCGTGCTGCGCAACAATGGTTACCAAGAGGTCAAAACACCTCAGGTTGTAGACAAGGTCTTGTGGGAGCGCTCGGGTCACTGGGAGCATTACCAGGCCAATATGTTCACCACGGTATCCGAACACCGTGATTACGCCATCAAGCCAATGAACTGCCCCTGCCACCTGCAGATTTTTAATCAGGGACTGAAAAGTTACCGTGATCTACCACTGCGTATGGCCGAGTTTGGTTCTTGCCATCGTAACGAACCTTCCGGTTCATTACATGGTTTGATGCGGGTTCGTGGTTTCACTCAGGATGATGCCCACATCTTCTGTACGGATGACCAGATGGAAGAAGAATCTGCCCGTTTTATTCAGTTGACGCTGGATGTTTACAAGGCCTTTGGTTTTAACGATGTTGAGCTCAAGCTCTCCACCCGTCCGGAAAGCCGCATTGGTGATGACGCCCTGTGGGACAAGGCTGAACACGCGCTGGAACACGCACTCAACAAAATTGGTAAAACCTGGGATCTACAGCCAGGTGAAGGTGCATTTTACGGCCCGAAAATTGAGTTCTCCCTGCGCGACTGCCTTGGTCGTGTCTGGCAGTGTGGCACCTTGCAGCTGGATTTTGTATTGCCAAGCCGTTTGAATGCCCATTATATTGCTGAAGATGGCAGTCGTAAGACACCTGTGATGCTGCATCGTGCTATTCTGGGGTCCTTCGAGCGTTTTATCGGCATTCTGATCGAACATTATGCCGGTGACCTTCCGACCTGGTTGTGCCCGATTCAGGCAGTGGTACTGAATATCACTGACAAACAGGGCGAATATGCCCGAGATTTGAAAGAAAAACTGCATCAAGCCGGTGTTCGTATCGAAACTGACTTGAGAAATGAGAAGATAGGCTTTAAAATCCGCGAGCACACTCTAGCCAAGATTCCTTATCTGCTGGTTGTTGGTGATAAAGAAGTGGAGTCCGGTACAGTGTCTGTTCGTACTCGTCATGGCGAAGACCTTGGTTCAATGGATCTGGAAACTGTTAAAGCCAGATTACTGGAGCGACACTGAGTCGCCATTGATATGCAAGTGTCAATCAAATAAAACAATATGGAGATATAGCAATCAAGCGCGCTAATCCAATCAGGCGGGATCCAAAAAAGAACCTGCCGCCGATCAATGAGAATATTCAAGCCACTGAAGTCCGTCTGATTGATCAAGATGGTGAACAGGTAGGCGTTGTTCCTCTTGCGGATGCACTTGTACGTGCTGCAGCAGCAGAACTCGACCTGGTGAAAATTTCTGAAGCTGACCCCATTGTCTGTAAGATCATGGACTACGGCAAATTTCAGTTTGAGCAGAAGAAAGCAAAAAATGCTCAGAAGAAAAAGCAGAAACAGATCCAGATCAAAGAGCTTAAATTTCGCCCTGGCACCGAAGAAGGCGACTACCAGATCAAGTTCCGTAACATTGTTCGTTTTCTGGAAGAAGGTGACAAGGTCAAAATCACGCTTCGTTTCCGTGGCCGTGAAATGGCGCACCAGGATATTGGTTTGCGTCTTTTCCAGCGGATCGAAGAAGATCTGGGTGACACCATCGTTGTTGAATCCCGCCCTCGTTTAGAGGGACGGCAGATGGTAATGATGTTGGCACCCAAGAAGAAATGATCCCCTGCTGCACCTTCGGGTGCAGCTTGCTCAGCAACCGGGCTCGGATCATGCCCAATCCCTTGCAACGCATCCAATGATGCACTTGTGGAGTTAATGTAATGCCAAAAATCAAATCAAACAGTGGTGCGCGTAAGCGCTTCAAAGCGACTGCCAAAGGCTTCAAGCACAAGCAGTCACACCGTAGCCACATCCTGACCAAAAAAAGCCCCAAGCGTAAGCGTCAACTGCGTGGCATGAAGCAAATTTCCGCTTCTGACCTGCCGTTGATCAAGCGCATGCTGCCAAGCGTCTAAGGTTTTTTTAATTTAATAGTCAGGAGTGAGTTTACATGCCTCGCGTAAAACGTGGTGTACAGGCGCGTCGTCGCCACAAGAAGATTTTAAAGCTGGCTAAAGGTTACTATGGTGCCCGCAGCCGTGTGTTCCGTGTTGCCAAACAGGCCGTTATCAAGGCTGGTCAGTACGCTTACCGCGACCGTCGTGTACGCAAGCGTCAGTTCCGTGCCCTGTGGATTGCCCGTATCAACGCTGCAGCCCGCATCAACGGTATGTCCTACAGCCGTTTCATTTCCGGCCTGAAGAAAGCGGACATCGCCATTGACCGTAAAGTACTGGCTGACATCGCAGTACACGATATGGCTACTTTTGCTGCCATTGTTGAAAAATCCAAAGCCGCTCTGGCCTGATTTTCCAGCACTCAGCTTGCAAAGTAATCAGGGGAAGGGCTGCGCTCTTCCCCTTTTTTTATTCTGAATTTACTTAACCGAATTTTTATCTGGAGTCGTGCAGATGGACAACCTCTCCTCCCTGTCACTGGAAGGGCAACCTTTGCAGGAAAGGGTGAATCAGGCGCTGGAACAGATTACCCAGACAGGTGACAGCCAGACCCTTGATCAACTCCGGGTTCATTACCTGGGCAAAAAAGGCGAATTGACCAGCCTGTTGAAAAGTCTTGGTAACCTGCCCGCAGAAGAGCGTCCCCGTGCCGGCGAAGTGATTAACCAGGCTAAACAGCTGGTTCAAGATGCACTGAATGCCCGCAAAGAAGCACTGGACAGTGCCGCACTGAATGCTCGTCTGGCAGCTGAATCTGTCGACGTAACACTGCCAGGCCGTGATCCGGAAATAGGCGGCATCCACCCGGTAACACGCACCATCAATCGCATTGAAGACTTCTTCTCCTCTATCGGTTTTACTGTGGCTGAAGGCCCGGAAATTGAGGATGACTACCACAACTTTGAAGCCCTGAATATTCCGGCGCATCATCCCGCTCGTGCCATGCACGATACCTTTTATTTTGATGCCCACACTCTGCTGCGCACCCATACCTCTCCGGTACAGGTACGCAGCATGGAATCGCAGCAACCACCGATCCGCATCATCTGCCCGGGTCGTGTTTATCGCTGTGACTCCGATATGACCCACTCCCCCATGTTCCATCAGGTGGAAGGGCTGCTGATCGACGAAAACATCAGCTTTGCTGACCTTAAAGGTATCCTGCAACAATTCCTGCGTGCCTTTTTTGAACAGGATCTGCGTGTTCGCTTCCGCCCGTCTTATTTCCCCTTCACCGAACCTTCTATCGAGGTGGATGTGGATCGTGGTGATGGTCGCTGGCTGGAAGTGCTGGGCTGCGGCATGGTTCATCCACGGGTGCTGGAGATGTCCGGTATTGACCCGGAAAAATACACCGGTTTTGCCTTTGGTATGGGTGTTGAGCGTTTCTCCATGCTGCGTTATGGCGTGGATGACCTGCGCCTGTTCTTTGATAACGACATCAAATTCCTCAGCCAGCTGCGCTGATCCGGGCAACCTTTTTACAACAGGATTCCGAAGACAATGAAATTCAGTGAAAAATGGCTGCGTGAATGGGTCAATCCAGCCCTGGATTCCGCCAGCCTGGAAGAACAACTTTCTCTTGCCGGTTTGGAAGTGGACAGCCGTGAAGCGGCGGCCGGTGTATTCAGTGGTGTAGTGATCGGTGAGATTCTGACCGCAGAACCCCACCCCAATGCCGACAAGCTGCAGGTCTGCAGTGTTTCAGATGGTACTGAAACTCATCAGGTGGTTTGTGGTGCTCCCAATGCCCGCGCTGGCCTGAAAACTGCTTTTGCCCGTATTGGCGCTGTGCTGCCGGGTGATTTTAAAATCAAAAAAGCCAAACTGCGTCAGGTTGAATCCTGCGGAATGCTCAGCTCTGAACAAGAACTGGGTTTATCCGACAGCCACGATGGTATTATGGAATTACCCGCTGATGCACCCGTAGGTACAGATCTACGCGATTACCTGCAGCTGGATGACTTTCTGTTTGATGTGGATCTGACCCCCAATCGCAGTGATTGTCTCTCCATTGCGGGTCTGGCTCGGGAAGTGGGTGTACTTAACCGTGTCCCCGTCACCCAGCCGGTATTAAACAAAATTGCACCACAGATTGATGACCAGCCCCGCATCACACTGGAAGCACCGGTGGCCTGCCCGCGTTATCTGGGTCGTATCATCCGTGATGTGAACATCAAAGCCATTACCCCCTTGTGGATGCAGGAAAAACTGCGCCGCAGTGGTATTCGCAGCATCGACCCTGTTGTTGATATCACCAACTTTGTGATGCTGGAGCTGGGTCAACCCATGCATGCCTTTGATCTGGCTGAAATTGCCGGTGGCATTTGTGTACGTATGGCCAAAGCGGAAGAAAACCTCACACTGCTGGATGGCTCTGAACTGAAGCTGAAACCAGAAACCCTGGTGATTGCTGATGATAACAAAGCCCTGGCACTGGCCGGTATTATGGGCGGTGAACACAGCGGCTGCACTGAAAACACCCGTGATGTCCTGCTGGAAGTCGCCTACTTTGATCCCTTGTCACTGGCTGGCAAAGCGCGTGAATATGGCCTGCATACCGATGCCTCCCACCGATTTGAGCGGGGTGTAGACTTTAAATTACAACAACGCGCCATGGAACGTGCCACCGAGCTGCTGCTGCAGATCACCGGTGGTCGCCCCGGCTCGATTACCGAAGCCGTCTCGGAACAACATCTGCCGGCTCGCCAGCCCGTTACGCTGCGTAAAAACCGTCTGGAAAAACTGCTGGCCATCCGTCTGCCGGATACAGAAGTTGCCGATATCCTCACCCGCCTGGGTTTGGAAGTCACGGATAACGGCGAAGCCTGGGAAGCACAAATCCCCAGTTATCGTTTTGACATCAGCATTGAAGAAGACCTGATCGAAGAAGTGGCACGGGTGTACGGTTATGACAACCTGCCGGTTAAAGCACCCTCAGCCAGCCTGCTGATTCAGAGCCGTCCAGAAAGTGAGATCAGCCTGCGTCAGATCCGTAGCCTGCTGACCGCACGGGGTTATCAAGAAGCAATCACCTATAGCTTTATTGATCCTCGCTGGTCACAGACCTTTGATCCAGAGAATCAAGCGATTGCCCTGGCCAACCCAATTTCAGCTGATCTGGCGGTGATGCGTACCAGCCTGCTGCCTGGACTGGCAAAAGCACTAAGCCATAACCAGAAACGCCAGCAACCCCGTGTTCGTCTGTTTGAATCCGGTCTGCGTTTTATCAAACAGGGTGAAACCACCCTGCAAGAACCCATGCTGGCAGGCCTGATCAGCGGCAACCGTCAGCCGGAAGCCTGGACAACCAAAGCCGAGTCTGTTGATTTTTACGACATCAAAGGCGACTTTGAAGCGCTGATTGCCCTGGGTCGCAAACCCGATCAATGGCAATTCCGCTCAGCCAGTCATCCTGCCCTGCATCCCGGTCAGTCTGCCGAAATCCTGCACCAGTCTGCCGATGGCAGCTGGCAATCAGCAGGCTGGATCGGTGCACTGCACCCTCAGCTGATGAAAGCTCTGGATATTCGTGGTCATGCTCTGGTCTTTGAAGTCACACTCAGCAGCGTGATGGACGGCAAGGTACAGCGTTTTGGCAGCTTGTCCCGCTTCCCGGAAATGCGCCGAGACCTGGCTCTGCTGGTGGATGAAAATATTGCTATTGGTGCACTACTACAGGAAGCACAGAACCAGGGTGGTGAATGGCTGCAAAAAGTGACACTTTTTGATGTTTATCAAGGTCAGGGCATCCCGGAGGGCAAAAAGAGTCTTGCCTTGGGCTTGACCTGGCAGCATCCTTCGCGCACTCTTACGGATGAAGAGATTAATACTCAGGTTAATCAGGTCGTTACGGCCTTTTCTCAGGGTTTTGCAGCGGAGCTGCGCAGTTAATCCAGCTTGCAGCGGTTAACCCTGACTGTTCAGGAGCGGTCGGACTCTATCAAGACCGGCCAGCTTTGAGTTCAGTTGTTTTCATGCAGCATTCGGAAGGAGCGGAAAACGTGGGTGCATTAACCAAAGCAGAAATGGCTGAAAAGCTGATCAATGAACTCGGACTGAGCAAACGTGACGCCAAAGACATGGTTGAACTGTTTTTCAGTGAAATCAGAGAGTGCCTAACCGACAACGAGCAGGTCAAAATATCTGGATTCGGCAACTTTGATCTGCGCGATAAACGGGAACGCCCCGGCAGAAACCCAAAAACAGGTGAAGAAATTCCCATCTCCGCCCGTCGTGTAGTCACCTTCAAAGCCGGACAAAAACTCAAGGCCAGAGTGGAACGCTACAAGGGTGAATAAAAACCTAAACTTTTGTTCGCAAAAGGGTTTTCAAAAGTGAAAAAGCGCCTTATAATGCGCCTCGCTCTCAGGGCAAACCCCACACGGCACTGAAAGTAAAAGTAGCACTGCAGTAGATGTATGACGGAGTGTGGCGCAGCCTGGTAGCGCACTTGCATGGGGTGCAAGGGGTCGCAGGTTCGAATCCTGTCACTCCGACCAACAAA
>NZ_JACUUA010000447.1 GCF_014859565.1 Marinospirillum sp.
GCAGAGGGGCGTTTCAAAGCGAACTGTACTGTGATTTTACTCGATAGCCAGCAGATCAAAAGTTTGCTGATCAATCATTTCCAGAGCCTTGCCGCCGCCCAGCGCCACACAAGTGAGCGGGTCTTCAGCAATAATCACCGGCAGACCGGTTTCTTCGGCTATCAGCTTGTCGATGTCACGCAGCAGTGCACCACCACCGGTTAATACCAGGCCGCGCTCTGCGATATCGGAAGCCAGCTCTGGTGGAGACTGTTCCAGTGCACTTTTGATGGCTTGTACTATGGCTGCCAGTGGCTCCTGCAGAGCTTCCAGCACCTCGTTGGAATTGAGGGTGAAACTGCGTGGAATCCCTTCAGCCAGATTACGGCCACGAACATCAATCTCTTTGATTTCGCTACCCGGATAAGCACAGCCGATTTCCTGCTTGATACGTTCAGCCGTGGCATCACCAATCAGGCTGCCGTAGTGACGACGCACATAAGCAACAATGGCTTCATCAAAGCGGTCACCGGCAATACGTACGGATTCGGAATACACCACACCATTCAGGGAGATGATGGCAATCTCGGTGGTACCACCGCCGATATCCACGACCATGGAACCCTGAGCTTCATCAACCGGCAGGCCTGCACCTATGGCTGCTGCCATGGGCTCCTCAATCAGGAACACATCACGGGCACCGGCACCGAGTGCGGATTCCTTGATGGCGCGACGTTCCACCTGGGTGGACATGCAGGGTACACACACCAGCACACGAGGGCTGGGTGTGAAGAAATTGTTGTCATGTACCTTGGAAATGAAATGCTGCAGCATTTTCTCGGTAACATGGAAATCGGCAATCACACCATCTTTCATCGGGCGGATGGCAGTAATGTTGCCTGGTGTTCTGCCCAGCATACGCTTGGCATCAAAACCGACGGCTGCCACGCTGCGCTGATTGCCATGATGACGGACAGCAACCACGGAAGGCTCATTCAGAACAATGCCTTTGCCGCGTACATAGATCAATGTGTTTGCTGTTCCAAGGTCGATCGACAGATCGCTGGAGAACATACCTCTGAGACGTTTAATCATGCTTTTGGTGACCTATCCTGTTGAATCCCTGTGCTGGGCGGAAACTCTAGCAACCTGAAGGGTTCAGGGCAAGCTAGTTTACCCTAACTCTTACCAAATAAAGACAGGTTTTACAGAAAACTGCCATAAACAGACAAGAAGCCTTGTGTTATTCTTTACCGCTCAGCAGCGACTCAACCTGCATTTAAGGTATATCCATGACGCTCAAAGCAGAA
>NZ_JACUUA010000164.1 GCF_014859565.1 Marinospirillum sp.
CTTAGGGCGGGGAGCAGTCACTCAAAATAACCAGGTAGCTTTGCGACGATTCTGGCATCCCACTGAGTGGAGTGAACAGATTGCACCGCGCCTGTAGCCGCAGGGAAATTGGTTGATATGAATTTGATCTTTGTAGTCGGCAGTCTGTTGATATTTACACTGGGATTTTTGCTGGCATTAATGCTGTTTAATCGACGCCTGCGACTGGCTAGTGATCATTTTACCCAGTTATATCAGCATCTACCTTTACCGGTGATCCTGCTGGATCCTGCAACAGGCCAATTTGTGGATTGTAATGCTGCTGGCTTGAAGCTGTTAAAGCTGAATAACACAACACAGATTATTGGCCGCAAGCCAGAAGACATCTCCCCGGAGTATCAACCAGATGGCTCGGTTAGCTCCAAGGCTCGGAAAACCCATTTTGAGGCGCTAAAAGAAACTGAGAGTCTTTCGTTTGAATGGATACATCTGGCCAGTGATGGGTTTGAGCTGTTATTGCAAGTCACTTTGATCCCTGTCGAGATTCGTGGGCGATCTCTGATTCTTGGGGTTTGGTACGATCTGACAGAGCGCCAGCGGTCAGAGTTGGCGGTGCAGCAAAAAACCGAGTCCTTACAGAAATCCAATGCTGAGCTGGAGCAGTTTGCTTATGTTGTCAGCCATGATTTGCGTCAGCCATTGCGGATGATTGGCAGTTATTTGCAGCTGCTGGAGCGCCGGTTAGAAACAACACTGACCGATGAGACTCGGGAAATGATGCATTTTGCGGTGGATGGTGCCAGTCGTCTGGATCAAATGCTGGTCTCCTTGCTGGAGTACTCCAGGGTAGGACGCAAAGGCTTACCCATGACGGACACCCCTGCAGAGACGGCGATCCAAGAGGCCTTGCAGTTTCTGCAGCCATTAATAGATGAAAAACAGGCGCGGGTGCAGTTGCTGACAAAAAGTTGGCCGATGCTTCACGCCAGCCCGGATGAGTTAACCCGACTCTTTCAGAATCTGATAGGTAATGCCTTGAAGTACCATCAACCGGGACAGGCACCTCAGGTTAGTCTGGATGTTGAGCGCACCAAGGGGCATTGGCGCTTTTGTATCAGAGATCAGGGTATCGGTATTGCCCCTGAGCAGTTTGATCGCTTGTTCCGGGTGTTCCAGCGTCTGCATACCCGCAGTGAATATGAAGGTACAGGGATTGGCCTTGCCGTTTGTCGCAAGATTGTTGAACGTCATGGTGGCCGTATCTGGGTGGAATCAGAAGGTGAAGGCAAGGGATGCAGTTTCTGTTTTGTGCTGCCATTTGCCGATAGCAGGGAAGCCTGACTGGCTAGTCCTCCCCTGGGGCAGTAGAATGTTCGTTTTACATTGCAGCTGATCCTATCTGGAGTTTTCATGTCACTGAATGTTGTGATCCTTGCAGCGGGTCAGGGTACCCGAATGCGTTCGTCGCTCCCCAAAGTATTACACTCCTTGGCTGGTAAACCCATGGTTGGTCATGTGGTGGATACAGCACGACGCCTCAATGCCAGTCTCATACATCTGGTGGTTGGACATGGAGCTGAGCGTGTCAGAGAGCAGCTGGCGGCAGCGGATGTCAATTTTGTTGAGCAGTTGCAGCAGCTGGGTACAGGCCATGCGGTAACTCAGGCCCTGCCTGGCCTTGAAACGGATGCTCGGGTACTCATTCTGTATGGTGATGTGCCTTTGATTCGTGCTGAAACCCTGCAGCAACTGCTGGAACAAGTCAGTGAAACCAGTATGGGGTTGTTAACCGTACAGTTGGATGATCCTTCGGGTTATGGGCGGATTATTCGTGATGCCGATCAGAAGGTGGCTGCGATTATTGAACAAAAGGATGCCAGCACCGAACAACTGCAAATCAAAGAAGTGAATACCGGCATTCTGGCTGTTACCACGACACAGCTGCAGCGCTGGTTGCCGCGGCTGTCCAATGCCAATGTGCAGGGCGAGTATTACCTGACCGATATTATTGGTATGGCTTATAAAGAAGGCACGGAAATTCGTAGCGTACAACCCAAAACCACCGCAGAAGTGGAAGGTGTGAATAACCGCCTGCAACTGGCTGCGCTGGAGCGAGTGTATCAGCGTGAACAGGCGGATTTGCTGATGGAAGCGGGTGTGACCCTGGCTGATCCAGCCCGGATTGATGTACGGGGTCATTTATCCACTGCCCGTGATGTTTTTATTGATGTGGGTTGTGTATTTGAAGGTTTGGTTGAGTTGGCGGAAGGGGTTGAGATCGGCCCTTATTGTGTGTTGAAAAATGCCCGGCTGGGGCCGGGTGTTAAACTGGCGTCCCACTCGGTCATCGAGGATGCAGTACTGGTGGGTGACAATCAGGTTGGCCCTTTTGCTCGCCTGCGGCCCGGTACTCATCTGGAGGTGGGTGCCCGAATTGGTAATTTTGTGGAAACCAAAAAAGCCATGATTCATCAGGGTGCCAAGGTTAACCACCTGAGTTATATCGGTGATGCAGAAGTGGGTGCTTATGCCAACATTGGTGCAGGAACCATCACTTGTAACTACGACGGTGTGAATAAACATCAAACCCTGATCGGTGCAGGTGCTTTTATTGGCTCCAACACCAGCCTGGTGGCGCCAGTCAGCGTGGGTGCCGGTGCTACAATTGGTGCGGGCTCCACCATCACACGTGATGTGGATGATCGGGCGCTGGCAGTCACCCGTGCCAAACAATTACAGAAAGCTAACTGGCCGCGTCCGGCTAAAAAACAGGAAGACTGAATAATGTGTGGAATTGTAGGTGCGGTTGCGGAGCGTAATGTCACTGCCATTCTTCTGGAAGGTTTAAAGCGTCTTGAATACCGAGGTTATGATTCTGCCGGTCTGGCGGTGATTAACGAACAACAACAGCTGGAGCGTCGCCGTGCGCAGGGTAAGGTGGCCGAGGTTGAGCGCAAGCTGGAGACAGACCCACTGCGTGGGCATCTGGGTGTTGCACACACCCGCTGGGCAACCCACGGCAAACCCAGCGAAGCTAACGCCCACCCGCATTTTTCCAGTGAAGAGCTGGGGCTGGTACACAATGGCATCATTGAAAATCATGAGTCCCTGAAGCAGCAGCTGGTCAAAGCGGGTTATGTTTTCACTTCTGATACGGATACTGAGGTAATTGCCCATCTGGTACATCAGTTGTATCAACAGACGTCAGATCTTGCCAAGGCGGTACAACAGGCACTTAAACAACTGGAAGGTGCTTATGCTCTGGCGGTGATTCATCAGCAGCAGCCGAATCAACTGGTTTGTGCCCGCAAGGGCAGCCCACTGGTGATTGGTGTGGGTATTGGTGAATACTTCTGTGCTTCTGATCCGCTGGCCTTGTTACAAGTCACCGATCGTTTTATCTATCTGGAAGAAGGTGATCTGGCAACCCTGACCCTGAATGAACATCACATTATTGATGCGCAGGGTAAGGCGGCTGAACGCGCAGTGACCCAGTGGGAGCATGGTAACCAGGCGGCAGAGAAGGGTGAGTACAAACACTTCATGCTGAAAGAGATTCATGAGCAGCCGCAGGCTCTGGCATCAACATTGGAAGGACGTTTGTCTGAACGGCGTGTTTTGCCCCAGGCTCTGGGTGTGGCGGCTATGGAGCTGTTGCCTCAGGTGCGGCAGGTGCAAATCATTGCCTGTGGCACCAGTTACCATGCTGGGATGGTGGCGCGTTACTGGATTGAGCGGCTGGCGGGTTTGCCTTGTCAGGTGGAAGTCGCCAGTGAGTACCGTTACCGCGAGGTGGTGGTAGCTGATCATTGCCTGTTTGTGACTATTTCCCAGTCCGGTGAAACAGCCGATACCCTGGCCGCTTTACGTTTTGCCAAGCAAGCGGGTTACCTGGCCTCGATGACCGTGTGTAACGTACCTGGCTCTTCGCTGGTGCGTGAATCGGATCTTAGCCTGATGACCCGCGCCGGCCCGGAAATTGGTGTGGCTTCCACCAAGGCTTTTACCACCCAGTTGACCGCGCTGCTGTTATTAACCTTGGCACTGCGCCGTGCACACCTACCCAGCCCGGAGGCCGAAGATGAGGTTGAAAGTAGCCTGGTACAAGCATTGCGAGAATTACCGCGTCTGTGTGAAGAAACCCTGAAGCTGGATAAAGATATCGAACAGCTGGCAGAAGACTTTGCTGAAAAACACCATGCGCTGTTTTTAGGTCGGGGCAGTCAGTACCCAATTGCCATGGAAGGTGCGCTGAAGCTGAAAGAAATCTCCTACATCCATGCTGAAGCTTATCCGGCCGGAGAGTTGAAACACGGTCCGCTGGCACTGGTCGACAAGGATATGCCAGTGATTGCCGTGGCTCCAAAAGATGACCTTGTGGATAAGTTAAAGTCCAACCTGCAGGAAGTTCGCGCCCGTGGTGGTGAGTTGTATGTGTTTGCCGATCCACAGAGTTTTCTGGAACCGGGTGAAGGTATGAAAGTACTGCACCTGCCGGAAGTCCACGAAATCCTGGCACCCATCCTTTACACCCTGCCCTTGCAGTTGTTGTCCTACCATGTGGCGGTGTTAAAAGGCACCGATGTGGATCAACCTCGCAACCTGGCAAAATCAGTAACGGTTGAATAAGAGCATAACAACAAGGAAGAGCGGCTGATGGTAAACCAGAACCCCGAACAGCAAGCACGCGATATTATCGACACCCAGCTGAAAAAAGCTGGCTGGGTGATTCAGGACAAGAAGAAAATTGATTTTTCTGCCGCTGATGGTGTTGCCGTTCGGGAGTATCAGACCGACGTTGGCCCTGCTGATTATGTACTGTTTGTTGATAAGCAAGCAGTTGGGGTGATTGAAGCCAAACCGGAGCACTGGGGAGAAAGAATCACCACAGTTGAAGAGCAATCGGGTGGTTATGCCAAAGCAAAATTGAAGTGGGTTAACAACAACCAACCTCTGCGTTTTGTTTACGAAAGCACTGGGGTTATCTCTCGTTTTACTGATGGATCAGATCCAAATCCTAGGTCTCGTGAAGTCTTTAACTTTCATCGCCCGGAAACCCTCGCCAAGTGGCTCCAGGAACCCAAAAGTCTGCGGGGTCGGTTGCAGGATTTCCCACCCCTGATTAACGAAGGCTTGCGTGATTGCCAGATTACCGCCATCACCAACCTTGAAGAATCCTTTAAACAAAACAAACCCCGCGCTCTGGTACAAATGGCTACTGGCTCTGGTAAAACCTTTACCGCAATCACTGCCAGTTATCGCCTGTTACGCGAGCCAGTGAGTGCCAGGCGCATTCTGTTTCTGGTGGATACTAAAAACCTGGGTGAACAGGCCGAACAAGAGTTCATGACCTTCGTGCCAAACGATGACAATCGCAAATTCACCGAGCTTTACGCGGTGCAGCGGCTGAAGAACCAATACATCGCCAAGGATGCCCAGGTTTGCATCAGCACCATCCAGCGCATGTATTCCATTCTTAAAGATGAGCCGCTGGACGAATCACTCGAAGAGCAAAACCCGGCTGAGCAAATCACCAGACCGAAAGAACCGTTGCCGGTGGTGTATAACGAAAAAATCCCGCCTGAGTTTTTTGATGTAATCATCATTGATGAATGCCACCGCTCCATTTACAACCTGTGGCGGCAGGTGCTGGAATATTTTGATGCCTATCTGGTCGGCCTGACCGCCACGCCAGATAATCGAACCTACGGCTTCTTTCGCAAAAACGTGGTCAGTGAATATGATCATGAAAAAGCCGTGGCCGATGGTGTGAATGTCGGTAATGAAATCTTTGTTATCGAAACGGAAAAAACCAAGCAAGGCGGCAAGATCGAAGCTAAACAGCAGGTTGAACGACGCGAGCGCACAACACGAAAAAAACGCTGGGAAGAACAGGATCAGGAAGAAGCCTACACCGCCAAACAGCTGGATCGCAATATTGTTAATCCCGACCAGATTCGCACCGTCATTCGCACCCTCAGGGATGCACTGCCGACCATCTTCCCCGGTCGTAAAGAAGTGCCTAAAACCCTGATCTTTGCCAAAACCGACAGTCACGCCGATGACATCATTCAAACCGTGCGTGAAGAGTTTGGCGAAAGTAACCAGTTTTGCAAAAAAGTCACCTACCGCGTTGCTAACGACAAAACCGATGCTGATGGCAAAGTCATCGAAAAAGGCGAAGATCCGAAGTCCGTGCTTGCTCAGTTCCGCAATGATTACTACCCGCGCATTGCCGTTACCGTCGATATGATTGCCACCGGCACCGATGTCAAGGCACTGGAATGCCTGCTGTTCATGCGCGATGTCAAAAGCAAAAACTACTTTGAGCAAATGAAAGGACGCGGCACTCGTACACTGGATAAAGACAGCCTGCAAAAGGTCACGCCCTCTGCACAAAGCGCCAAAACTCACTATGTCATTGTTGACGCGATTGGTGTGACTAAATCAGTTAAAACCGCCAGCCAACCCTTGATCACCAAACCCAGTGTGGCGCTGAAAGACCTTGCTATGGGCGTGATGATGGGAGCAAGTGACAGTGATACCGTATCTTCTTTGGCAGGCCGACTGGCGCGACTGGATAAACAGCTCGATGACAAAGAACGCGCCCGCATTGCTGAAAAGGCCGGTGGTACACCACTCTTGATGATTGTTGGAGAGCTCTTCAGTGCCATTGACGGCGACCGGGTAGAACAAAAAGCGCTGGAAATTGTTGGCCAGCCCGTCGGCACCGATCCCGGCGAAGACGCACGCAATAAAGCGCAGCATCAGTTGGTTAGCCAGGTGGCTAATGTATTTAACGGTGAGTTGATTGAGCTGATCGACTCCATCCGCCGTGATAAAGAACAAACCATCGTTCACGATGACCTGGACACCCTTCTCAAAGCCGAGTGGGATGGTGAAACCACCGAAAACGCCAAGGTGCTTACCCAGGAGTTTGCCGATTATCTGCAAGAGCAGGCGGATAAAATTGATGCACTAGCCATCTACTTCCGTACACCTGCACGCCGCAGCGAAGTCACCTATCCACAAATTAAAGCCCTGCTGGAAAAGCTCAAGCAGGATAGACCGAAGCTTGCACCGTTGCGCATCTGGCAGGCTTACGCTCACCTCGACAACTACACGGGCGAAAACCCCTTAAGTGAACTCACCGCCCTGGTGGCACTGATGCGCCGTGTCTGCGGACTGGATAGCACCCTTACACCCTTTCGCAGCACCGTCAGAAAGAACTTTCAGGATTGGATCATGAAGTATCACGCCGGTGGTTCAGAAAAATTCAATGAACAGCAAATGCAGTGGCTGCAAGCCATTCGTGACCACATTGCCAGCTCCTTTCACTTTGAGCGCGATGATTTGGATATGACTCCCTTTGATGC
>NZ_JACUUA010000165.1 GCF_014859565.1 Marinospirillum sp.
ACTGGAACAGAAAATGGAACGCTGGATGGAACTGGAAGCAGAAACCCAGTAAACCAGCAGACACTTCTTGCTCTTGTCTAAACTGGCCCTTTGGGGCCGGTTTTTTTAACGGCCTTCTGCTAATCCCTGAGGAGCCCGTTGTGGCAACAAATTCATCCCCACCCACTCCAGTTGACTAACCTCCCCGTCCGGACCAATTTCCCGGCGGATACGAGTCAGCCCGGCGTATGGGATATCAAAACTCAGTGCTCGTGCCAGTGGCTGTTGTAACACCTGACGAATCAGAAAGTTGCAGGTAAACAGATGCGCCACCACCAATACATGCTGACCGGCAAAACGCTCATTCATCCGCTGCCAAGCCGCTGCAATACGCTGATCAAAAGCAGTCAGGGTTTCACCTTCCGGTGGTGGACAATCCAAAGGTGCCGTCCAGAAGGCCGTAACACTATCCGGTTCATCACCCTGCGGCGGGTATTTGGCACGTGCCTCAGCATGGGTTAAACCCTCCCAGCCCCCCAGATACAACTCAACCAAGTCCTCATCCACGGTCACTTGTAGATGATGACGATCACCCAGCCACTCAGCAAACTCCCTGCAGCGCAACAAGGGAGAAGTCACTATGGCATCCCAAGGCGCCAGCTCCGCCACCGCCTCCTTCATCTGCTGCCAACCCAGCTCACTCAGCGGATGATCCGTTGAACCCCGAAACTTGCGCCCACCCTGTGGCTCGCCATGACGGATCAGATCAAACACCGTTAACTCTGCATTTACACTTCGCATTCAGGCTAAACTCCAGTAAAACGTCAAACACCTTCCAACCTGATGAAATCCACGGCAAGCAAGGTCTGCGACAAGCGCAGCAGGGACTGCGTAGCGCAGCGTTTGAGGCAGGGACAGCCGAACACGCTGACAGCAGATCTGGTTGCAGAAGTGGTATTGAATCAGGCCCCACAAGTAACATTAAATCACTGCACGACGCACCTTGGCCGAAACCCATTCAGACACCAGTACCGTGGCAAAAATCAGAATAAAAATGATACTAACCTTCTCCCAGGCCAGACTGTTGATGGCGGCATTCAGTTGCAGGCCGATGCCACCGGCACCCACCAACCCCAGCACCGTGGATTCACGAATATTGATATCCCAGCGATAGATCGAAATACCGGCAAAAGCAGGCATCACCTGGGGCAATACTGCATAATTCATCACCTGCATGCGACTGGCGCCAGTAGCCGTAATGGCCTCCACGGGTGTCGGATGAATTTCCTCAATTGCTTCATACAACAGCTTGCCGACAAAACCGATCGAACGCAGGGCAATGGCAAGAATACCTGCCAGAATTCCGGGGCCAATAATGGTCACCAGCAGCATCGCCCAGATCAGCGAATTGATGGAACGGGACGACACAATCACCAACAGTGCAAACGTGCGAATTAACGGATGCGGTGTGGTATTGCGTGCGGCCAGAAAGGCAAAGGGAAAAGCCATTGCAATGCCCAGCAGGGTTCCGAGTGTGGCAATGTTGATGGTATCCCAGAGGGGTTTAAGCAGTGCTCCAGTATAGGACCATTCCGGTGGCAACATGCGACTGATCAGATCAGCCCCTTGGCGGGGTGCATCTTCCACAAACACCCACATTGTATTGTCGGAAATCACCTTCCAGCACAGCAGGAACAGGCAAGTACCAGCCAACCATCCCAGCCACAACAACCATTGCTGTCGGCTGGTGCGCAATTGCCACTGCGGTGGGTGTGCCGAGTCAATCACAGGGAAATTTTTCACTGGCATGTCATTGCACCCATTTACGCACAAAGCTGGAGAAGTATTCTGTCAGCAGCACTATCACAATAATGATCAACAAAATCGCAGCCGCAGTATCGTACTCATACCGGCTCAGGGAAGTATTCAGTGTGGCACCTATACCACCGGCACCCACAATACCGATTACTGCAGATTCGCGGAAATTGATATCCAGCCGGTAGATCGACAGACCGATCAGTCGCGGCATCACCTGAGGCTGTACGGCATAATTCATCAATTGTCCCCAACTGGCACCGGTGGCGCGGATGGCTTCCACCTGTCCGGCCTGAATGTCTTCAATGTCTTCAGCCAGCAGCTTGGCCATAAAACCGATGGTGGCAAAAGCCAGAGTAATCATGCCCGCCAGTGGGCCAAAACCAAACATCACCACAAACAGGATGGCAATGATTACTTCCTGAAAGGTACGCGAAACAGCAATGATGGCACGACACACCAGATACACTGGCAGAGGAGCAATGTTACGGGCCGCACCCAGACCAACTGGAATCGCCAGTGCCACACCAATCACCGTAGCAGTGAAGGTCATGGTCAGACTCTCTATCAGACCATCCAGGATATCGTCCTGGCGACTGGTGAAATCCGGGCTGGCAAAGGCCGTGATAAAACGCAGACCCCGCTCCATGCCATCAGCAACCCGCGCCCAGTTGACATCGACGCTGGACAGCGCCAGCAACAGGTACACCAGCGCAACCAGTAATAATCCCCAACGCTGCCATGGAGAAGCAATCATGGGCAAACGACGCCAGTGGCCGGACTTGATTGCCGCTAGGCGTTGGGTGGAGATTTCGCTCATGATTGCAAGGCTCCACGATAGAGTGGTGTAACACCAGCTCTGGCAGGAGTGCTGGTAGCACGCAGATCCGTCTGAGGAAGTTCATCCGCTTCGCTGGTACTATCCGACTCTGGCTGGGTATTCCAGTCTTCCTCACCATAAATGGTGGTCAGCATGTCCGTGGTTAACTGCTCTGGTATGCCGTCAAATACAATTTCACCGGCTCGCAGCCCCACAATCCGGTCAGCAAACAACTGCGCCAGTTGCACATCATGAATATTAATGATGGCAGCCAGCCCCCGCTCACGGCACAACTCTTTGATAAGACGCATGATCTGTCGTGAGGTTTTGGGGTCCAGACTGGCGGTGGGCTCATCCACGAGCAACAGCTCAGGACTCTGCAACAGGGCACGGGCAATACCCACCCTCTGCCGCTGACCACCGGACAAGGCATCCGCACGCTTGTCGATGTGAGCTTCCAGCCCAACACGTTCCAGCAATTTAAAAGCCTCCACCACCACCGGTTTTGGATAGCGTCGCCAGAAGCTGCGCCAGAAACCTGTGTAACCCAGATAACCGGACAAGACGTTTTCCATCACCGTCAGACGATCCACCAAGGCGTATTCCTGAAAGATCATCCCCATCCGTCGCCGCGCTTCCCGCAGGCGACCGGATGAAAGCCTGTTGAGTTCCAGATCCAGCAGCCGGATGCTGCCTTCACTGGGTTCCACCAACCGATTAACACAACGTATCAAGGTGGACTTACCCGCCCCGGAAGGGCCAATCAGAGCCATTACCTGCCCAGCGGGCAGGTTCAGGTTGATGTTGTTGAGTGCCAGATCACCGGCTGCATAACGCTTGCTCACTGCTTCCAGTTGTAACATGCGTGTACACCTCAGTTGCAGTTGTATTTCACACCCATGGCGTTATCGATGGTGCGGATAACAGCCCAGTGTTCCTTGTAAGTGATCGGAATGAATCTGGCCTCACCGGAGTTCTGAAACTCAGCTTTCAACGCACTCCCTTCCCAGTCATAAGTGAAAAAGGCTTGTTTTACCTTTTCAGCCAGTTCCGGCTTCAGGTTGTAAACATGACCATAACCAGTGGTGGGGAAGGTTTGTGAGGTGTAGATAGTTTCATACTGGTTGTCACGCACCACACCACGGGCAATCATGCGCTTCAATACTGAATTGGCAATCGCTGCGGCATCATAATCCTTGTTCACAACACCCAGAATGGAGTTGTCGTGCCCACCAGAAAAGGCTGGTTCAAAATCACGTTTTTCCAGCAAGTTGAATTCCGCTTCCAGCAGTGCAGAAGGTGCCTTGAAACCCGAGTTGGAAGTGGGTGATGTGAAGGCCAGATTACGCCCCTTCAGATCCGGAATACTGCTGATGCCACTGCCCGGATAAGTGATGATTTCCATTTCATAACCGAAACTGTTGTCTTCGCGTGCCATCATGGCAAAGGGCACAAAACCGGCACAGTTCACAGCCAACGGATTGGAGCCGGTATTAAAGCCAGCCACATGCAGGCGACCTGCACGCATGGCCTCCAGCTGAGCGGCGTTGGATTGCACCGGGAAGAAACGCACATTCTTGCCAGTCACCTGCTCCATGTGTTTCATGAAACCTTCCCAGACACGGGCATAAACCGCCGGATCTTCAACTGGGGTGTAGGCAAAAATCAGCGTAGCAGGATCCACCCACTCACGGGCATTGGTCGGTGTATCCGCCACCAGATCGCCATTACGATCCTGAAAACGAGCTGCCAGATCGGAAGCCAGCAGTGCAGCAGAAAAAGTCATGGCTACAGCGCCCGTCAGCAGTGGCATCAGTGTTTTGGTCAGCGCAGCAGGTTTTAACATGAGGTGTCTCCAGGTTGTTTTGGACATCGCAAGCAGCCTAAAGACGAAAAATGACAAAGCAGGGAAAACTGAATGAACGGTCAATGACAATTCTGTAAAAACCCTTTTAGAAAGCTGAAGTTGGCCAGCCCGATAAATGCACCACTCGTGTTCTGCAGGCTTTTTATCAGCATCGACAAAAGTGGTAAGGCCAACCCGATCAGCAACAAGGCCAGTGCCACCAACAACACCAGCAGGCGCAGTGCCTTATCCGACAACAAAGATATCATCCAGCCACTGCCCAAGTGGCTGTTTTTAATGGTCTCACCTTTCATGCCGCTGCTCCGGCAAATACCTGCAAGCTCTGCTCCGGCAGGTGTAATTGCAGACAACTTGCCTGCTGCAAGTGAGCCAGATCACTCATCGGTAAATCCACCTGCAAGGGATGTGAGCCTGACTCCAGTACACAATGCACTCGCAGAAAAGCACCCATAAACTCAACATCCACTAGACGCGCCTGCACACCATTACAGTTCACCTCATCCTCTGTACAAAGACGCACGGCTTCCGGGCGAATTGCTAGGCGGACAGCACTGTGCTGCGGCAAACCATGAGTTTTAACCAGACGGATACAACGTTCCCCGACCCGAACACTGTTTGGTGTATCCACCACCGCATCCAGCAAGTTCATGCTGCCGACAAAACCGGCTACAAATGCATTGGTGGGCTGGTGATAAATTTCCTGTGGTGTACCTATCTGTTCAATCACTCCCTGATTCATCACCACAATTCGATCAGCCAGAGTCAGGGCTTCTTCCTGATCATGAGTCACCATGATGGTGGTAACACCCAGTTCTTGCTGCAGTTTTTTGATCTGCTGACGCAGATGCACCCGAACACGGGCATCCAATGCTGACAGGGGTTCATCCAACAACAACAGGCCGGGGCGAGTGGCCAGTGCCCGTGCCAATGCGACCCGCTGCTGCTGCCCGCCAGAAAGTTGCGCCGGGTATTTGTCAGCAGAATCCTCCAACCCAATTAATGTCAGCAGTTCTTCCACCCGCTGACTGATGCTGCTCTTATCCTGACGCTGGTTACGCAGGCCGTAAGCTATGTTGTCCAGTACACTCAGATTGGGAAACAGTGCATAAGACTGAAACACAATGCCAAAATCCCTCAGCTGTGGTGGCAGCAGGGATATATCCCGTCCTTGCTGGATGATGCGGCCTTCACTCTGTTGTTCCAGCCCAGCAATGGCTCGCAGCAGGGTGGTCTTGCCACAGCCAGAAGGGCCGAGGAAACAGACAAACTCTCCCTCTTGCACACTCAGTTCTATGTCACGCAGGGCAACAAAGTCACCAAAACGTTTACCGAGCTGCTCTATACGCAGGCATTCCGGCCCCGAAAAAACCGCAGCCCCAAAGGGCTGCAGCTGTGGTTGCTGATTGATGGCATTCATATCCATCACCTCAGCGTTTCTCGGTCTTGCCATCGTAACGGCGCTGCCACTCCTGCAACACACGGGCACGGTTCAGTGCCGCCCAGCTGAAATCTGCATCAATCATGCGATCAAGGATATCAGCAGGGTAGTTGGGCAGAGGTTTGGCTACACCGGGCATGGCCACCACGGCATAACCTTCATTGTATAACTCGTTGGCTTCACGGCTCACTGCCCAGTCCATCAGAGTCTGAGCAGCTTTCATATTTTTAGTGCCTTTCACGATGGCAGCCGCTTCCATATCCCAGCCCAGACCTTCGGAAGGGAACACCACTTCCACTGGTGCACCCTGCGTTTTCAGGCGGGCAGCACGAAAGGCAAAAGACACACCCACCACGGCTTCACCGGAGGCTGCAAGGTTACAAGGGGCCGAACCCGAGTGGGTATAACGACTGATGTTCTGATGCAGTCGATCCATGTAATCCCAGCCTTTTTCTTCACCCCATAACTGCAACCAGCTGGCAACATCCAGATAACCGGTACCAGAGGAGCTGGGGTTAGGCATGATCACCTGACCCCGGTATTCCGGACGAGTCAAATCTTCCCAGCTGGTGGGTTTGGGAATACCACGGCGCTGACCTTCGATGGTGTTGTAACAAATAGCCGCCACCCAAGCATCCATACCCACCCAAGAGGGCGGAGTTTCACGACTGACAAATTTTGATTCCAGTTTTTCCACACCCTTAGGTGCATAGGGGTGCAGCATTTTTTCATCATCCAGAATCAGCAGGCTGGTAGCCGCCAGACCCCAGATCACATCCGCACGCGGGTTGTTCTTTTCAGCCAACAAACGAGCTGTAATAACACCGGTGGAATCCCTTACCCAGCGAATCTGGATATCCGGGTGAGCTTTGTTAAAGCGTTCGGCATACTTTTTCAGATCGTCGGATTCAACAGCGGTGTACACCGTCAGTTCCGTGGCAGCCAGTGCAGAACCGGCACCCAGCAGGCTGGCAAGACCAAGGGTCAGAGCCGTTTTTTTGATTTTTTGCAGCAGTTGAACAGATTTCATGAGGGTCTCCCATGTTGGTATAGACCAGAAATCTAACTGCCAAAAATTTCAGTAAGGTGACACTTTGTTGAATATTTTTTGAGCGTGGGAAATTAAGCCACCTCAGATCGAGGTGGACAGGCTGATGGTCAGTACATCGTGCAACCAATATTCCTCATCATATTCAATGGCGCGGCCATCAGCAGTACAGCTGCGGCGGGTGATGTGCAAACCGGGACAACCTCCAGTGACTTCCAGGGCTTCGGCCACTTCACCACTGAGTGCGGTAGGGGTGATGGTGATTTGTTTCTTGGTCAGTTCAATATCATAAACATCAGCAAAAACCTGCCAGAGGGACTGATCAAATCGCTGCCTGCC
>NZ_JACUUA010000166.1 GCF_014859565.1 Marinospirillum sp.
CTAGATTTAAACTTTAAAGCTTCCTGCATTTTTTTCACGCACAAGTGCAGCGGCCTCATCGTATAAAAAAGGCAAGAAAACATAACGTTCACCTTGGGTGACTGGGGTAGCCTCGTGCAACAAAGAGCAGGAAAACACTACAGCTCCGCCAGTTGGTGCTTTATACAGTTGCTGGCCAAATTCAGGGAAGCGCAAGTCTCCACCCTGATACTCACAGGTATTTAAATTGATAGACACGGCAAAACGACGATGAGCAGTACCTGGGGTGGTGTTATCCCGGTGTGGCCGGAAGTGCCCGCCCTGCTCGCTGTGGTAGCAGGCGACCAGATAGCGCTCTATCCGTGTGGCCTGAAACTGAAAAGCCCGCTGCAACTGGGGGAGCAGATTCAGCCGGATCCGCTGCAGACATAATTGAATAAGCTTTGGATCATGCAGTGTATGATCGCGGTGGATCTTATGCCGCGGATCCTGCATCAGTACGGTCTTCCCTTGCTGCTCCCGCATAAAACCGGACAACTCGCCACCATGCTGCTGATAGCTTTGGATCAGGGTTCTGCACAAGGCGGGCTCAAAAATTCCCGGCAGCACCAACACCGGCGCCTGTATCGTAAACTGAGCGGATTCCTGCTGCAGCGCCTGCAGCAGCGGCCGGATCTGAGCGGCAGTGTGGTGTGGCTCTGTGCCAAATTGCCGTACGGCACGAATGGTTAAGCGCGCATCCAGCACAAAGCAGATGAAATTGTTAACAATTGGCGCGTCGGTATGGATGCCAAATTGCTGGTGAATGCTGCTATCTGGATCTGAAAACACAACGACATTGGTTGGTAGTATTATTAAATAGTCTAGTACATCAGCTGTTTGTCTATTAGTAATCAGGAAAATTGTACAGTCATGGCTTTTTGCTTCAGTTAGCAAGCAAGAAATCGATTTAACAGTATTTTCTTTGGATAAATCAGCCATTCCGCTGAAGATCAGGAGTGATTTTTTTCCAGCCACGGTATGAAAACGAAACTGTGGGTTATGGCAGGTCCAGGCTTCAAACCATGGGGCTGGTTGGCCTGGTGCCAAAATTCCTCGCATCATATCCATTGCTTCCTCAATAAAAAAATCGTCTGCATTATAATTCTATTTTATTTGATATTGTAATAGTCGTGTAAGGTATAAATATTGATTGAAACGGAAGTATTCATAGTTTTAAATTGTAAGCATTTTGAACCTCCCCAGAAAAAGGACTTTCAGTGTCAAGCTCAAGATTCTTGTCTGCTATGCAGTGCCTGGCGGTGATCGCCCGGCTGAAGCAGGTGCCAATGGATATCGCGGCTTTGTGCCGCGAGTTTCAGCCACCGAACAGCGAACTCACCGATATTTATCTGCTCAAGGCTGCCCGCAGTCTGGGCTTTAAAGCCAGGCTAAGCACAACTAAGCCCGAGAAAATTCAGCCTGTGTTGCTGCCAGCGATCGGCAAGCGCCGGGATGGCAGCTACTTTATTCTGGCCAGATTGCAGCAAGGCCAGGCGTTGATCCAGGATGTTGTCAGTGGTCAAACCCAGACCCTTACTCAGGCAGAGTTGCAGGAAGCTTGGGATGGCCAGCTGATTGTGCTCAGCAAGCGCAGTGAGGTGGGCGGCTCTTCGGCCAGCTTTGGCTTTCGCTGGTTTGTGCCGGCGCTGTGGAAATACCGGGCGCTTTTGGGCGATGTATTGCTGGCGTCCTTTTTTATTCAGCTGGTGGGGCTGGCAACACCGATTTTTTTCCAGGTCACCATCGATAAAGTGCTGGTGCACAAAGGCATGACTACACTGGATGTGCTGGCAGTGGGCTTTTTCGCTGTTATTACCTTTGAAGTGCTATTAACCTTCTTGCGCACCTATGTGTTCAGCCATACCACCAACCGGGTGGATGTCGAGCTCGGCTCGTTGCTGTACCGGCACATGCTGTCGCTGCCGATTTCTTACTTTGCTGTACGGCGGGTCGGCGATACGGTGGCAAGGGTCAAAGAGCTGGATAAAGTCCGTGAGTTTATTACCGGCTCGTCCTTAACGGTGGTGCTGGATGTGCTGTTTAGCGTGGTGTTTTTTGCCGTGATGTTTTACTACGCACCGCTGCTCAGCTGGATAGTTGCAGCATCCATTCCCTGTTATATCCTGCTGTCGGTGCTGGTCACGCCTACCCTACGTGCCCGGCTGGAGCAAAAATTTCAAAAAAGCGCGGAAAACCATGCCTTTTTGGTGGAGTCGGTCAGCGGGGTGCACACGGTGAAAGCCATGGCGGTCGAGCCGCAGCTGCGCAACAGCTGGGAAGACAAGCTGGCTGGCTATGTCAAAAGCTCGTTCGATGCTTCTCATATCAACAACATCTACGCCAGCATCGCCGGCTACATCAATAAAATCGTGTCCTTGCTGACACTGTATTTTGGTGCCATTGCCGTGGTGGATGGTGCCTTAACGGTCGGCCAGTTTATCGCCTTTAATATGCTGGCGCAGCGCGTGTCTGGCCCCATTATGCGGCTGGTTAATTTATGGCAGGATTTTCAGCAAGCCAAGGTCTCGGTCGAGCGGCTCGGCGATGTCTTGAATGCCCCCACCGAGCCTGGCTACAACCCCAACCGCACCACCTTGCCGGCGATTGAAGGCCGGGTCAGCTTGCAGCAGGTCGGTTTTCGTTACCGGCCGGATCAGGTCGCCATTTTACAGGGCGTCAGCCTGGAGGTGGCTGCTGGTGAGCGCATTGGTATTGTCGGCCGTTCGGGCTCAGGCAAAAGCACCTTAACCAAGCTGCTGCAACGGCTGTATGTGCCGCAAACAGGCCGGGTGTTGATGGATGGCGTGGATCTGGCGCTGGTGGAGCCCGCCTGGTTACGCCGCCAGGTCGGGGTGGTGCTGCAGGAGAGCTTTTTATTTAACCGCAGCATCCGCGACAACATCGCCCTAAGCGAGCCGGCCAGCAGCATTGAGCGGGTGGTCAATGCCGCTAAACTGGCCGGGGCCCATGAGTTTATCTGCGAGTTGCCCGAAGGCTACGATACCCTGGTCAGCGAACAAGGAGCCAGTTTATCCGGTGGTCAGCGGCAGCGGCTGGCGATCGCCAGGGCGCTGATCGCCAACCCCAAAATCCTGATTTTTGATGAAGCCACCAGCGCGCTTGATTACGAGTCCGAGCGCATTATTCAGCACAATATGCAGCAGATCTGCGCCGGCCGTACCGTCTTTATTATCGCCCACCGGTTATCGGCGGTGCGCGACTGCCACCGCATTATTGTGATGGATAAAGGCCAGATTGCCGAGCAGGGCAGCCACACAGAGCTGATGCAACAAGGCGGCATTTACTGGCAATTGCAGCAGGCGCAGTTGCCGGCAACAGCCGAGCGACCGACGAAGCCACTGGTAGCGGAAGCACCGCAGCTAGAAGAGGCACCGTTATGAAGCCCGATCAGCCTTTAGCGCCCACTCAGGTGGAAGCATCAGCAACAGCACAACAACTGGGCAAGCAGTTAAGCCGGCAGCAGCTCGGTTTTTTACCGGCCGCGCTGGAAGTTGAAGCCGCGCCACCGGCACCCTTTAGCCGTATTTTACTCTGGGCCATCTCGCTGCTGTTGCTGCTTGCTATTCTTTGGGCTTGTTGGGGCAACATCGATATTACCGCCAGCGCCCAGGGCAAGCTGATCCCGGATGGTCAGGTGAAAGTGATCCAGCCGCTGCATACCGGGGTGATACAGCACATTCATGTGCGGGATGGCCAGCGGGTCGAGGCAGGCATGCTGCTCATCACCCTGGATAACACCGCAGCCCAGGCGGAATTTTTCCGCTTGCAGCACCAGCAGCTTACCCTGGCCGAGGATGTAGCCCGTCAGCGGCAACTGGCGCTCTGGTTGCAGCACCGCGATGCGCCGCTGCTGCAGCCCTTTAGCCCGTCCCAGCAGCAAGCCCTTACCAGCAGCTGGCAGGAGTACCTGGCCCGGCAGGCGACAGTCCATAGCCAGCAGCAAAAACTGCAAGCCGAAAAGCACACCACCGGACTGACTATCCGGCGCATCGAAAATGCCCTGCCACTGATGCACGAGCAAGCCGACAGCGTCCAGCAACTGGCTGCCAAGTCATTGGCATCACGCCACCAGTATCTGGAGTTGGAATTAAGTAGAACACATCAGGTCGATAGCCTAGCCATTGAGCAAGCTCGGCTTATCCAGCTGGATGCGGCCATCGCCGAAAGTCAGCAGCAACAGCAGCTGCTTAAAGCCGAGTTCGAGCGGCAAATTGCCGATGCGCTCAATCAGCTGCAGCGCGAGCAGGACGCACTGACGCAAGAGCTTGTCAAGGCCGAACTGCTAACCCGCCAGCAAGTGTTGCTGGCACCGGAAGCTGGAGTGATTGAACAACTGGCCGTCAGCACCCTGGGCGGCGTAGTCACCAGTGCCCAGCCCTTAATGCGGCTGGTGCCGCTGCAACAAGAGCTGATTGCCGAAGCCTGGTTGCTGAACAAAGACATCGGTTTTGTCGAAGTAGGCCAGGTAGCGGAAGTGAAACTGGAAAGCTTTGAATTTACCAAATACGGCGTGATAGACGCCATCGTCACCGATATCTCCACCGATGCGGTTGAACTGGAAGGCATCGGCCTGGTGTATCCGATCAAAGTACAACTGAAGCAGCACAGCATCCGGGTGGGCAACAAAACCGTGCCGCTAAGCTCTGGCATGGCGGTCACGGTGGAAGTGAAAACTGGCCAGCGCCGGATTATTGAGTTTTTATTATCGCCCATTCTGCGGGCGGTGGATGAAGGGGTTAGGGAGCGATGAGTCGTATTAGTGTTTATTCAAAAAGCAGCCTAAACAGTCGGGGCTATGCTGTTGCCCTGATATTGGGGCTGTTAACACCAGTGGCTGTACTGGCCGCAGATTTTGACTGCAGCAAAGCCAGCACGGCGATAGAAAAGCAGATTTGTGCTGATGCCACGTTAAGCGAGCTGGATTCGGCGCTGGGCGTGGCCTATCGCAATTACCAGCTATGGGAGCTGAATAAGCTGCAAACGCTGGGCACGGCCGATTACCACACCATTGAAGAGTACGAGCAGTGGAAAAAAGGCGTGATAGCCCAGCAAAGGCGTTGGCTGCAAGAAGTGCGCAATGCCTGTACCACATCAGATTGCCTGGCGAAGGCATACCGGGCACGTATTGCCGAGCTAAACGGCCAAGAGGCACCGCTGCCCAGCTTTCGGCAAAGTATAAACAATAATCCCCAGTTATGCGGTGCCATGCTGGAGGTGCTAAACCGCACCCCGCGCGCGCAATTAGGCGCCTGTACCCGGCATGATTTTAGCGGCAGTCCTTTTTCGCCGGTACTTACCGAAGCGAGCGAAGCACTGCGGTTGCAGTTTGAGCAGTTAAGTCCACCCCGCAATCCACCCTTTGAGCAGCGCTGGCCAGAAATAGCCGAGCGGTATAACAGCGGCCAGCGCAAGCTGTATGCGGTACCGGCGGATATTGATGGTGATGGGCAGATGGAGTGGTTAGTGGAGCTGCATAACCCCAGTTACCGCTGTGAAGCAATTCCACCTGGCACTCAAGAGGAACAATGGAATAGAGAGAATGAAAGCCGGCAGCGCTGGTGGAAACTCAGCAATCAGCCGCAGCTGGTGCATGCCAGCCAGCATGGCTGGATATCGACGGTAAGGTTACTCAAGGATGGGCAGTTGCATTTGGATAGCTTTGGGCAGTGGCTGCGTTATCAGCAGCAATGGGTGGTCTTGCGGCAGTCTCAAATGTATTACAAACATAATTCAAATAGTTTGAAAAACAATATGATTTTGTATGAGCTGCCAGCAAAACCCAGAAGCTATGACGGCCGCTGGCGTTTAGTTGAAAGTTGCAGCTTTTGGTATAACTACGAGTAATTAAAAAAAGGAATTTATAAAATGACGTTATGGGAACAACTGGTAAATGATGAAGGTGTGCGTGAGCAGATTTATCTGGATCATCATGGTATTCCAACCATAGGAGTGGGCTACAACCTAAGGAACGAGGATGTATTGAGGCTGGTGTTGCAGCAGTTTGGTTATACCGCAAATTCATTACCAGATGGCGGATTTGAAGGTCTGTCGGATGCATTGCATCGCATTTTTATATTACCCAACTGGCAAACCAACGGTGAAGCCAACAGGCAAGCAGTGCAAAATACCCTAAACCAATACCGCGCCATGATGGTCCCGGCAGACAGTGCTGCCGCATCACCCACCTTTGCCTTTCAAAATACCGCCCAAATGCAGCCGGTGTTTGAAACGGTGCGGCAGGATTATGCCAATCAAATTGTGGCACGGATTAGCAGCCAGGCTGGGGTAAGACGTGATCAGGCGCAGGCCATTTGGGATGGCCTGCCCGAAAATATGCAGGACCCGCTGTTGTCCCTGGCCTTTAATGGCGGCGCCACGGCGATGATAGGGCCTAAAATAGCCGGTGCCTTGCGAGATGCCCGTTGGCACGAAGCTTATTATCAAATAGTGTTTGGCAGCAACAGAAGTCGGGACTTTGATGGTGATGGCATCGAGGATGGCCGCTCCTATGGGCTGCAGCTCAGACGTTTTCGAGAGGGTGCCGAGTTTATTGCTGGCCTTACCACAGCCGAGTTGCAGCAGTTGTATCAAATGCTGGCTAACCGCAGCAGCGCTATTGAAGCCTATCTGGATGATGTGGTGCATGTGGGCAACAATGGTGGCTGGAATGCACTGACAGAAGGAGGGGCTACGGAGCTTTCAACAGCTATTAATGACTTGGTCGACGATATACGAAGCAGACTGGCCGTAGCAGGGATATTTTTACCAGAAATTGAGTTTGATATTTCGCATAATTTCGACAATGTAGATACTGATACTGATACTGATACTGATACTGATACTGATACTGATACTGATACTGATGAGTCTGGTCAGGAGACAAACCCTGTCGACACTTCGCAACCTACCCTTCCTAATGAACCTTTATTGATCACAATTAGAAATGGGCTTGAACTTTGGTTAAATCCTGATGGATCGGTCATTTCTGTCGATCCCACTCAGTCAGATACTGCTAATGGTGAACCCGAGATATTTCATGAGGGAACAGGGGAAATATTGGCCGATGGAACAATAATAATCACCTTGCCTGACGGTAGTCAAGTTACGCCAGATGGTCGACCTTATCCACTGCCTAGTGGTGGCGGCGATGGAGATGGCGACGGCGATGGCGATGGAGATGGAGATGGAGATGGAGATGGAGATGGAGATGGAGATGGAGATGGAG
>NZ_JACUUA010000167.1 GCF_014859565.1 Marinospirillum sp.
AACGGATGCGCTGACTTTTATCAAGGAAACCCAACCCAGGGAGTGGCAGAAGTTCTGCAAAGTCTTCCCGACCGACTCTGAGCGCCATTTTCTTGATGCGCTGGTCACTAAGCTGAAAAAGGTCGATGAACACACTACGGACCGTGCATCACGTACCTACGGCACGCTGGGTGTGTTACGTCATGGTTTGAAAATACGCAACGCCCGTTTTGAGCTGTGTCAGTTCAAACCTGAACATCATCTTAACCCTGAAATTCTGGCACGTTATCAGCAGAACATCTGTCGTATTGTACCTGAGCTGGTTTACAGCCCCTATGCAACCCAGGCAGAACTTGCAGCAACCGGCAAACAGGCAAAACGCTGGCGTATTGATCTGGTGCTGTTCGTTAACGGATTACCTGTTGCCACACTGGAGCTGAAGTCAGAATTTAAACAGGCGGTGGAACAGGCTATTACCCAGTACAAGCTGACCCGTTTACCCAAAGACCCTGCCACCAGAAAACCAGAGCCGTTGTTAACCTTTAAGCGCGGTGCCCTGGTGCATTTTGCTGTAAGCCAGTATGAAGTTTATATGGCGACCAAGCTAGCAGGGCAGGACACCTACTTTTTGCCTTTTAACAAGGGTACACATGAAGGCGGTGCGGGTAATGATATTCCCACAGATGAAAACACCTATGCGACGGATTACCTGTGGAATGAGGTGTTAACGCCAGATAATCTGCTGAACATCATCGGGCGCTTTGTCCATCTGCAAATCGAAGAAAAGGAAGACTGGGAAGGACGTAAAACCAAAAAAGAAACCCTGATCTTTCCCCGTTACCACCAGTGGGATGTGGTGACCAGGCTTATCAATGCTGCAATGGAAGAGGGTACAGGTCATAAATATCTGGTTCAGCACAGTGCCGGTTCAGGAAAATCCAACTCCATTGCCTGGACAGCACACCAGCTTTCCACTTTGCACGATGCCGAGGGCAACAAGCAGTTTGATTCCGTGATAGTGGTAACAGATCGCACGGTATTGGATGACCAGTTGCAGGATACCATTTATCAGTTTGAACATGCGGATGGGGTGGTGGGGCGTATCAACCGCAAGGAGGGTGATGGTACAAAATCTGAGAAGTTGGCAAAGGCGCTGGAAACCTCTCAGCCAATTATTATTGTAACCATTCAAACCTTCCCGTTTGTACTGAAAGCAATCGAAAACACAATCAGTCTGAAAGAGCGGTGTTACGCGATTATTGCTGATGAAGCCCACTCATCCCAAACGAGTTCAACAGCGCGTCAGCTTAAAGAAGTATTGATGACTGATGAGGCAGATGATGATTCTGAACTGTCTTCTGAGGATATTCTTGATGCAACCCTGGCGTCGCGGCGTGGTAGTGCCAATCTCAGTTATTATGCTTTTACCGCTACCCCCAAGCCCAAAACGCTGGAGTTGTTTGGTCGTTTGCCTAATCCCGAGGAGCCAGCTTCCAGGCACAATTTACCTGTGGCTTACCATGTTTACTCCATGCGGCAGGCGATTGAAGAAGGCTTCATTCTTGACGTTCTGAAGAACTACACCAGCTACAAGGTGATCTACCAGCTTAAGCAGAAGCTGGAAGCAGAAGACAAAGAAGTGGATGCGGGTAAAGCCAAGGTGAAGCTCAATAGCTGGGTGCGCCTGCATGACCATAACATTTCGCAGAAAGTGAAGGTAATAGTTGAGCACTTTAAAAAGAATGTGATGGGTTTACTGGGTGGGCAGGCAAAAGCCATGGTAGTCACCAGCTCACGCAAGGAAGCGGTGCGCTATAAACTTGCCTTTGATAAATATGTGGCGGAGCAGGGTTATGCAGGCATTCGGGCGATGGTGGCTTTTTCTGGTGAGGTGGAGTTTAACGCCGCTGATCCAGACAGCACCGCGTTTCTGAATCAGAAGTTCACCGAGCACAGCATGAACCCTGAGCTTAAAGGGCGCAATATGCGCAAAGCCTTTGATACAGATGACTATCAGGTCATGCTGGTGGCTAACAAGTTTCAGACGGGTTTTGACCAACCAAAACTCTGCGCCATGTACGTTGATAAAAAACTTGCTGGGGTTGAGTGTGTGCAAACTCTGTCGCGCCTTAACCGCACCTATCCGGGGAAAGCGGAGTGCGGCACCTTTGTGCTGGATTTTTACAACGACCCACAGGATATTCTGGATGCCTTCCAGCCTTATTATCAGGTGGCAGAGCTGGCAGATGTCACAGATCCTGAAAAGATTGCTGATCTTGCAGTTAAACTGAAAGCCAGCGGTATTTTTCTGTGGTCTGAGGTAGAGCAGTTTGTTGATGCCTTCTTTACCAGAAATAAATCCAATGCGGCGATCAGCAATATCTGTAAACCTGCCATTGATCGGTGGCGTAAGCGCTACACATCAGCAGTGGAAGTCTATCTACATGCCAAAAACGTATTTGAACGAACCAAAATGACTGGTGATCCAGTGTTGATTGCCAACGCGGAAAATTCTTTTAAAGAGAGCAAGCAGGAAAAAAGCCGCCTGGAGATCTTCAAGAAAGATCTGGCCAGTTTTGTGCGTTTTTACGAGTTTATGTCGCAGATTGTCGATTACGACGACAAAGAGCTGGAAAAGCTGAGCCTGTTTGCAAGGCACTTGCGCCCGATGTTGCGTGAGAAGGTGATTGAGGAGGATGAGCTGGATCTGGATAACGTGGTAATGAGTCATTACCGTTTATCAAAGATCAGGCAGCAGGACATACAGCTCAAAGAAAATACCGCAGAGTACAAGCTGCACCCAGGTAATGATATTGGCACCGCTAAAGCAAAAGACAAAAAAGAAGAGTTTTTGTCACGGATTATTGAGCGTTTGAATGAGGTGTTTATCACCGACAAGCTCACTGACAAAGACATGATCAACTATGCTTTTACGGTGCGTGACAAGCTAACCGAAAATGAGACGGTGATGAATCAGATTGCTAACAACACCCGTGAACAAGCCATGCTGGGTGATTTTCCCCGAGCAATTGATGATGCAATTCTCAGTAGCAACGCCGCGCATCAGGAGCAAATGATGCAGCTTTTATCTGATCCGGCCAAAACCCAGCTATTTGCCCGGGTTGTTTTTGATATGTTGAGCCGAGAGAGGTGAAACGGTTGCTTTGGTTGATTTGTAAACAGGCAGCAAGGTTTTGCAACGTATTTTGCAGCAGGGTGATTGATCCTCTTCACAAGGCATCCTGGTGTTTAATATTTTGTAAAAATTCCACCAGCTCCTGAATGCGAGTGCTGGGGTTGTCTGTGTGGTGCTGTTTAGCAAGAAAAGCTGAATCAGCGATTGGAAATATCGTTCTGAACGCTCTGGAAGGTTCTTGCCCAGGGGCGCTGATTACGCAAAGGCTCCGGCAGGTTCTGGATAGCTGTCAGAGCAGCGTCACGATTGGCATAATCTCCGTAAACCACTACATACCAGGGGCGACCCTGATAACGGCCTTCAAAGTAGGAGAAGTCTGCCGGGCGGCTCTGCGATTGAATAAAACTACGCACGCTGTTTTCATCCAGGCTGCCCATCATTTGCAGTGTGAAGTGTTGTGGCGGTTTTGCCATCAACATGGCTTCCCTGCGTGCACCCTGATTCTGGTAAGAACTGGAGCTGGCTGGTGCTTGAACAGCGGATACAGCCGTTTGTGGTGGTGGCACGGCAGTCGGTGCCGCAGCGGGTGCGGGTGCTGGTGCAGGTTGGGCCGGCGTTTGAGTGATCTGGGCGGGTGTGTCATCCGGCATATCAAGCCGTGTTTTGGGTGCCACTACCGGCGCAGGTGTTGGTTCAGCTTTTTCTGGTTCTGCGGCGGGTGTTTGTGGCTCAGGGATGACGGATGGTGGTGTGCTATCCGGGGTGTCGATTTCTATCTCGGCAGGAGCAGGCATGACAGCAGGCAGGCTGTCCAGAGGCTGAATCATTTCAGGTTCTGTTGTTGGTGTTTCTTCTGCTATAGATAAAGGTCGAGGCTGCCAGGCTTCGGTACGGATTTCCTGTGAGTGCGAGATCAGGCTGAGGTCTGGTGTGGATGAAGGCCCGAATTTATCCTGATACAGGAAACCGAGTGCTATGCCGGTCATTAAAAAAACACCAATCAGTATCGGCCAGAGCGGAATCCCTTTGCGCTGTTTTTTAGCAGGCTTGTTATCCAGCGCTTTTTTGGCTGCTTTAGGTGGCAGGGTGGGTTTTTTGCCTGCGGTTAACAGCAGTTCTTCTTTTAATGTGGCATTTAATGCGCCTGGCCAGCCCATGGATGCTTTGTAAACTCGATGAAACTGCTGGTCATCCAGCGGCAGGTGATCCATGCCAACACTATGGCAGCGGTGCTCCAGATAACCTCTGGCTTCGATTTCACCAAAAGGTTCCAGTGGCAGGTGATGACCGACAGACTCAAAACGTGACTGGTTTTCTTTCTTGTGCAGTTTGTCGAACAGTTCCTGACGGCCAAAAAGGGCAATATGCGGGCGCTTGCTGTCACTGCTGGTGGTGGCAAGATCCAGCAGCAGGCTGAGTGCATCCTGTTCAAGCTGTTCAGCATTGTCTACCAGAATCAGGCAGCTGCCGCCATCCTCATTAAGCAGAGCGCTGTAGTTGCGGATTTCGGTCAGATAAAGTGTGTTATCCGCTTTGGCTGGGATTTCCAGATTCAGGCTGCGTGCCAAAAATGGCATTAGCTGGCCTGCGGTGGATACCTTGGCGGCATTCACTTGTGTGGCAACAACACCTGAGTCCAGCTGCTGGGTCATCCTGTTTTTCAGATGAGTTTTACCGCTGCCCTGCGGACCAATGATGGTCAGCAGCAGGTTGCTGTAACGGCTCAGGTGCAGCAGTAGATCAAGATGTTTGCCGTGTTGTTTGCCTGGGTAAAAAACAGCCGAATCATTAATATGTTGCAGCAGGAGCAAAGGTTCGTAATCCGTGCTCGGACTGTTCAGTGACGGTTCCCTGGGTTGCATGCCAGCGACTCCCTAGTCGTTGATGCGGATGTTCAAAAGCCGAATTTAAACATAACAGATGCATAGGTGTAACGTCTTGTTGTTAAAACCCGTGCGGATTTGTAATTGCATCATTCAGACACTGACGTAATAACGGCAGATCAGTGAAATCAAACAGCTCTGCCTGGCCGAGTTGACGCAGTAAAATTAGACGTAACTGACCGTCCAAATTCTTTTTATCCACAGCCATATGCTTTAAAAAGCTGTCAGTGGTCATGGTTTTTGGTGGGTGAGTGGGTAATCCGGCTGCCTGCAGGATGCTGGCCACACGTGTTACATCGGCATCAGAAAGCCAGCCCATGCGTCGTGATAAATCTGCAGCCAGCCACATACCCACAGCTACCGCTTCACCATGCAGCCACTCACCATAACCCATTTCGGTTTCTATGGCATGTCCGAAGGTATGGCCGAGATTCAGTAAGGCACGTTTGCCACTTTCCCGCTCATCCTCAGCCACTATATCGGCTTTGCACTGGCAGGAGCGGTCAATGGCTTGACTTAACAGCTGCTGGTCACCAGCTATCAGTCCTGGCATTTGCTGTTCCAGCCAAGCCAGAAACGCCAGATTACCCAGCAAACCATACTTAATCACCTCTGCCATGCCAGCAGATAGCTCCCTGGGCGGCAGAGTTTGCAGGGTACGGGTATCGGCCAGCACCACACGGGGTTGCCAGAAGGCACCCAGCATGTTTTTGCCTAGTGGGTGATTAACCCCGGTTTTACCACCAACCGAAGAGTCAACCTGAGAAAGCAGGGTGGTGGGGATTTGGATAAAATCCACGCCACGTTGATAACTGGCCGCTGCAAATCCGGTCATATCTCCGATCACACCACCACCCAGGGCAATCAGGGTGGCATTACGGTTAAAACCGGCCTCCAACAGGTTGTCCCAGATTTCTTGTAGATGTGCCATGTCTTTGTAGGCTTCACCATCCGGCAGGATGCAGGTATGGATGATCAGCTCTGGGCGTGCTGTGATCAGGCTTTGGGTGAGGGGCTCCAGATACAAGGGCGCAACGGTGGTATTACTGACAATCAGGATTTGTTTACCGCGCAGTAGGGGTAACAACAAATCTGCACGTGTTAACAAGTCAGTACCGATGTGTATGGAGTAACTGCGCTCTCCCAGATCCAGATTCAGGCTTTGCATGGTTTTTCCAAAGTTTGACGGGTTACGGGTTCAGAGGTGTTGCATTAATCGCTGTTTGATATCCAGCATCACCTGCCGCGGTGGTCGCTGGTCAGTGTTAATGGTCAGGTGTGCGGTTTGCTGGTACAGCGGATCACGCAGTTTACACATTTCTTCCAGTCGCTGTCGGGGGTTTTCGGTTTGCAACAAGGGGCGATTACGATCCTTGCCGGTACGTGCCAGTTGTTGCTCAACGGTGGTACGCAGGAAAATCACCACGCCGCGACTATTCAGGGCAGTACGATTTTCTGGCCGCAGCACTGCACCGCCTCCTGTTGCCAGTACAATGCCGGTCTGCTGGGTGAGTTCATCAATAACCTGGCTTTCACGGAGACGGAAACCTTCTTCGCCTTCCAGATCAAAAATCCAGGGGATACTGGCTCCGCAGCGACCCTCTATGACTTTGTCAGAGTCGTAAAATGGACGTTTTAATGTACTGGCAAGCAGACGACCCAGGGTGCTTTTTCCGGCACCCATCGGACCGATCAGAAATATATTGGTACTGTTGTTACAGCGAGGTTCATCCTGCATTAGTTTCCGGCCAGGGTGTTGTTGATCAATCTAGGAGTAATGAAAACCAACAATTCTACTTTTTCCTGGCTCTGAAAGGAACGACGAAATAACCAACCCAGCAAAGGCAGGTCACCTAGAAACGGAGTTTTGGCTTCGGCGCTTAACTGCTGAGAGGTAAAAATACCACCAATCACAATGGTTTCACCGTTGTTAACCAGTACCTGCGTTTCCACTGCATTGGTGTTGATGGTGGGGCCAGCGTTCAGGGTTTCTTCACCCTTGCTGTCGTTGTTGACCTGCAAAGTGAGGAAAATTCGCCCGTCACCAACAATCTGCGGAGTCACTTCCAGGCGCAGCTCAGCCTGACGGAAGTTGGTGGTGCGTACACCATCTGCATCGGTGCTGGTGTAAGGGATTTCTTCACCGGAGCGAATCACCGCCTTGTTGCGATCCGAGGTAATGACCTTGGGCTGGGAAATGATCTCACTGCGGTTTTCTGACTCCAGTGCGGCCAGCTC
>NZ_JACUUA010000016.1 GCF_014859565.1 Marinospirillum sp.
GGTTGGTTCGGGTCGCGCCACTTAGCGATATTCCCATCACCTGTACACTGGAGCGTTTTGCCGTTGTACATGGCATAACGGGTCGGGAAGTTCAGCTCAGGGTCATCATAAACCAGCTTGACTGGGATTTCTGTGGGGTTGCTACCCAGCATTTCCATGATTCGCTGATCAATCAGGTAATTGTTGTCGTTGCCACGATCCATCGAAGTGACCAAAAAATGATCCAGTTTCTTCGGCATCTGGAAGGTGCTTCCGCTGCCGGATGTGCGTGCAGCACCCTTCATACCGATTTTAATTTTGCCGCGCTCCACAAGACCGGGAGTGAGGTTCTTAACCCCGGTTGGACGCCAGCGTGCCAGTTCTTCAGGGGTTTGCGGGTAACTGCTGGCATCTGTTGCAATGATGTTTGACATTAGTATTCTCTCCGAGTGTAGGCGTATACAGGCAAGTCCAGTGACTCAACAGCAGGCCACTTATCCATATCGCCATACTTTGATTCGCATTCCAGAATGGCATTGAGGTCGCGCTTGTAAAGGTCGCGGCCAAGATCTTTGGCTCGAACGGTCAGCCGGTGAACGTGGACAGGGTATTTACCCATTTCTCGGCGCTTGCCGATTGCCAGAAACAAGAATTCTTCGATCCTGGTTCCACTGGCAATGCTGCAGCCATCTGCGTAGAAGGCATCTTGCACATGGTAACGGTATTCATACACCGATTTTGCAAACGGGAAAGCCGCTGGAAAGTCAGTGGTCTTTACATCCACAATCACTTCGGGGAAAGCCCACCAGTCCGGTCGGCAGCGGCATAGCAATCCGGTATCAGGGTCTTCCCAGTATGCAGAAAGCTCTGCCTTGCCATCCGGCGCAGTCATCAATGCCCTAGCTTCAGGGTGCGCCATCACCGAATCGCGCTGCATCAGCAGCATGTTGTGCTCATCCAAAGACAGTATGGTTTTGCCTGCGGCCTGCTGCTCAAATTCCGCCGCCGCCTGCTTGCCTGCCGTGGTGCGCCGGTCGAATTTTTCTGGCTCACAGATAAACTGCTGCTCAAACAGATGCGGCTCCAGCAGCAGCGTATGCAGTGCAGTGCCAAGGTTGGCCGCTGCACTGCTATTGTCTTGCGGGGCAGCTTTAGACCACGCCAGTAGCCCAGGTGCCGCTGACACCATATCCAGCTGAGACTTGCTGTATCCGGCACCGCCGTGATAGTCGCTGTTGCTGATTCCTGAGTAAACGCCTGATTTCATTGGAAACGCCTCGTATTGATGGCTGTATTGATTGCGCTTTGTGCAACTCGAAATCAATCATAGTCGATAATCGCGGCAAGCGTCAAGCGTCAAAATAACACCGCAATACAGAATTTACACAAGGGGTTGCAGCTGCCCAATGGATTGCAGTAATATCCGTCACGAATTGCTTTTTATGCAACCACAATCAACAGGATGACAGGTGATATTATGCGACTTAAAGAATACCGGGATGCGCTGAACATCCCGTTTACCAAGGCTGCTGAAGACCTGCAGATCAGCGGTAGTCAGCTATCCCGCTACGAAACAAAAGGGCAGATACCCAGTCCGGAAATTATGAATCGTATCCGAGAGTGGTCAAAAGGATGTGTGCAGCCGAATGATTTTTATGAGCTGAAATCATGATTAATGATACGGAGATTATTGCAGCGGTTGCCAAAGGCGAAGAAAACGCAGATCTTGGGCACCTACACCTCTTGTCTTTTACCGGAAAAATAAAGCAACGGACTGGCTGGATTACGAGTTGCCAGCGATATTGTGGATGCGCTCAATGGAAAAACGGATGCACTGGCAACACGAATAAATGCAGCGCTCATGAACAATCATGGATTATTTGTTGAGCTGGCAATGGCGCTGGATGTGATCAGCTTTCGCAGCTGCTTGAGGAGATGGTGGATGCAGAATCGAGCCAGGATTAAACGCAATGCCCCTAACCCCTGAGCAGCGTCAGCAGATACTCGAAATACGCAGGGAAGTGGGTGTTTTGCCTACCGGCGGTATGCGGGTGTTCAAGGTGACTTTTGCAAACGGCAAGCAGGCGGCAATGCTTAACCCGGATGGCGGAAATATCGCTGATGCCTGGGAAACCTGCATTGATCGCTTTGGACGGAAAAACATTAAAAACGTGGTGGCTCAATGATTCTGGATGCTATGGACGTGGAGATTAAGCATGATGATAACGACAACTGGCGGCACTTGCGCGATTATCAGCATCATGTTGTAACAGGGTGCCGTATAGCGTACGGCAGTGGATTTAATGCGCCGCTGCTTGTGATGCCAACTGGCGCAGGCAAGACAACCAGTGCATCGTACATGATCGGGCAGGCGGCATTGCGCGGCAATAATACGCTGATCCTGGTTCACCGCCGGGAGCTGGTAAAGCAGTTCTCAGCTGCATTGGAGAATTACGGTATTCGGCACGGCCTGATTACGGCCAGCGACCGGATGGATTTAACGCAGCGGGTGCAGGTAGCCAGTGCTCAAACGCTGGTGCAGCGGATGGATAAAATACCCTGGATGCCCTCGTTAATCGTGATTGACGAGGCGCATCATGCGACCGATGGCAGCGGCTGGGGCAAGATTATCGCCCGGTATCCATTTGCAAAACTGCTGGGATTAACGGCAACGCCTATTCGCCTGGATGGCAAGGGGCTGGGCAAGGGCTTTGGTGGGCCTTTTGATAGCATGGTTTTGGGGCCGCCTCCATCGTTTTTGATGGAACGGGGCAATCTGTGTAATTACCGTATTTTTGGCACCGCCGTAACACCTGATATGAGCGGTGTTCGCAGCAGCAAAGGGGACTGGAGTCGAAAAGAATCCGAGGCTAGAACCGATAAGCCGGCAATTACAGGTAATGCAGTGGCACATTATGCCAAGTATGCCAAGGGCAAGAGGGCGGCAGTGTTTACTTGTTCTCGTGCTCACGCAGAGCATGTTGCCAGTGAGTTTCGTGCCGGCGGTCATAACTTTGTGGTGGTGGACGGCACGCTGGATGATTACGAACGCGACCGGCGCATTGCAGCGCTGAGCCGCCATGAGATAGATGGAATTGTGACCGTTGATCTGATCTCTGAGGGGTTCGACTTGCCCGCGATTGAGTGTGCTATCAGTCTGCGCGCTACCAAGTCTATCTCGCTCTGGATTCAGCAGCTGGGGCGTGTGCTCCGACCAGCGCCGGGCAAGGATTACGCAATCATTCTGGATCATGTAGGAAACGCCACCCAGCAGGGGTTAGGGCTGCCGGATGATGACAGGGAGTGGTCATTGCAGGGGCTGGTCAAGAAAACCGGCAAAAAGAAAGATGAAGACCCTAATGCACCAACCCAGTGTGAGCGCTGCTACCACGTTTACCGGCCAAAAATGGGACGCAAGGTATGCCCTGAATGCGGTCATGCTGTTGAGGTTCAAAGCAGGGAGATGGAGGTAGTTGATGGGGAGCTGCAAGAGATTGATGTTAAAGCAATTCGTATCGAGCGCAGAAAAAAAATGTCGGCCTGCAAAACGCTTGAAGACTTCCAAAATCTGGCGCAGGAGCTGGGATACAAGCCGGGATGGGCAAGAATACAGATGGAGTTAAGACAAAAACGCAGGTGATTAAAATACCCTGCTGTAGCAGACTTTTTGAACCAACAAAACCAACAGGCGAACAAATATGCGCGAACAGACAATCCAGAATCAGGTAAGATGCGATTTATCAGAGCAGCGGCTTGGGGTGTATTTTCGTGTTAACGTAGGTCGCGCATGGGCTGCAAATAACGTGACTCGAATCAACCCGGAAACAGCTCACAGGTTCCAGCTGCAAGCGGGTGACATGGTGTTGCGTGGTGCACGTCCGTTCAGTACCGGCTTGCCGGAGGGCACCTCTGATATTATCGGTGGAACAGAGTTGACTGTTACGCAGGGGATGGTGGGTAGTAAGCTGCTGGTATGGACTGCCATTGAAGTTAAAAATTCACGCGGCAAAGCTACTGAAAAACAACAAAATTTCCTTGATGTAATTCAGAGTCGCGGTGGAATATCTGGCGTTGTTCGCTCAGGCTCTGAAGCAGTGGCACTGGTAAAAAACTGGTTTAACAGGCTGCTGTAGTTGACAAAAAGCCAATCCAAAAAAACAGGCGTTTAGAATAATGTCCAGACCATCAAAATTCGCGCACTGGGTCGCCCAGCAGTCGTGGCGTGATCCGGGAGCCATGATAGAGCGGTTCAGGGTTGAAATGAGCTTTGCTGCTGAATCGGTAGGTGCACAAGCGCCGGAACAGATAGAGTTTGACGGAAAGCGTCATTATCTGTTGTCTGCCACCGGGCAGAATGATCAGAAGCAGTATTATGTTGCTTCACTGGAGAAGCACACGGATGGAACTCTCTGGCCCGAAGTGACTTTCGGGAGCTTCAGGGCATCGGTTAATAATCAATACTGGCTGCCAAGAAATACCGCATGGCAAGAGTTTGAGGTTGCTAGGCGCAGCGGTTCACTGTCAGAAGACAGTGACAACCTGAGGCGTTACAAGGATGCCATTGCAGAGCAGGTCAAGCGTGCTGAGGAGCTGAAGCGTCAGCGTGATGCACTGGCGGCTGAGGCGGCTGAAGCGGCAAGGTCTGCTGTGCTAAATGCCTTGAGCAATGCTTGCAGGCCATTCATGCCGGGCGAATCTCACCCTTATCTGGATGCCAAGGGGCTTACGCCAGATAACAGCATGAGGATTGCTACGGCGGATATTCACGGCAGGCTGTACAGCTACCGTTATGCCGAATGGCGCGACCGCGCATTGATCGTGCGTGCTGGTGATTTGGTGATACCTATGTGCGAGGCTGTTCCGGACGGAAAAATCTGGAGCATCCAGCGCATAGGGCAGGATGGCACCAAGCTTTTCCCGGCTGGCAGCCGCAAGAAAGGGTTGTATGCAAAGATCGAAGGCAAGAATGATCTGTTCGGCGTGTGCGAGGGCTGGGCAACCGGAAAAACATCGGCAACACTAACCGGCATGACTGTTCTGGTGGCGTTTGACTGTGGCAATCTTGATTGTATTGTTAATTTTGCACGCGGCATGGCACGCGGAAAGCCGGTTATTCTGCTGGCAGATAACGACCTTGCAACACTTCGCAAGCGCGGCAAAAACCCCGGCATCGAGGCTGCTGAATCAATCAAGTTGGCGCAGCAAGTGCCGTACATAACACCGGAAATAACGCCGGATATGGAGGAGGCTTGTAGCGACTGGGACGACTACCGGCAGCAGTTTGGCAAGACTCATGCTGCGCAGGTAATGCGTAACGAAATATCCCGCGCTCTGCGAGTCTGGGCTGGCTATCCGGCAAACAATCCTGATATGGTGCCGGTCGAGCGGCTGGTTAATGCAGCTGTTCAGCAGCCAGCAAATCAGCTATCAGACCAGTCAGGCCAAGGAACCGGATCTGCACCCCAGGATGAAGATTATGGTGATGTGGCGGTGATGCAGGAGCAGACAGCAAAGCCCATAAAGCCATCCGGAAAGCCTGTTCACTGGGGTTCCATGCGATGGGATGACACCCTGCCCGTTTTCAATTTCCCGCATCGTAATGACAAAGAAACAGCTCCACTGGATACCCGCGAAAACCTTCAGTTGATGCTTGAATCCTACGGTGTTGAGTGCCGTTATAACCGAATTTCCAAGGATAACGAGCTGGTAATACCCGGCAGAGATTTCAGTCGGGATAACAAGACCAATGCCGCAATTTCAGAAATACGAAGTCTGGCCAGTCGCTGCAAGCTGCCGGTAGGGTCGATTGATCGCTACATCATCAGTATTGCTGACCGCAACGCCTACAATCCAATCAGCAACTGGATAAAGTCACGCCGCTGGGATGGTCACGACCGCATCCAAGCCATTCTGGACACCCTAAGAACACCGGCAACATTTAACGAGGATCTGAAAAACATCCTGTTGGTCAAGTGGATGCTGAGCTGCGTGGCTGCGGTTATGACGCCAGATGATCATCAGTTTTTTTCCAAGGGTGTTTTGGTGCTGCAGGGTTTGCAGAACGCCGGTAAAACAAGCTGGTTCAGGAGCCTGGTTGCTCCAGAGGTTGCCGGTTATATCAAGGATGGTATGCACCTCGACCCCGCAAACAAAGATTCAATACTAACCGCCGTATCTCACTGGATTGTCGAGCTGGGTGAGCTGGATGCCACTTTCCGGAAGGCAGATATTGCTAAGCTGAAGGCGTTTATCACCCAGTCCGAAGACCGATTGCGCAGGCCATACGATCCGAGGGATTCCATATTGCCGCGCAGGACGCTGTTTTTTGCATCGGTGAATGATAAAAGCTTTCTGGTGGATGACACGGGCAACAGTCGATGGTGGACAATCGAAGTGGAGTCAATCAATTACAATCACAGCTTGGATATGCAGCAGGTATGGGCGCAGATTTATGAAACCATGTATCTGAACGAAGCACCTCACTGGCTGCTGCCGGATGAAGAGGCTATGCTGAATGCCAGTAACGAACATTACGAACAGATTGATCCGATTGAAGAGCGCATCCTTGCTTACTTCGAGTTTGATGTGACTTACAGTATTCACGGCAAGCGTCAGTATCACTATCAAGCCAATCAGGAGATTATGGCAACGGATATTCTGATAAAAATCGGGTATGACCGACCGGATCAGAGGCAGCGCACCAAGGTCGGAAAGATCCTCAGCGGTATGGGGCTAGCACCCAGGCGGTCGAGCCGTGGCAGTGTTTACTACATGCCGGATCAGCGGCCACGACTGAATGCCTGACATTTAAAAAAAAACACCAAGCCCGGCCATTGCGCCGGGTTTTTTTATTCTCCCTCCCACAAAACCAGCCTACCGGGAGGTGTATGCCGCCTTAACCAGCAGAAATAACTCGCAAAAAGTTATTTTTTTTACCCAGAAAACACCGTAAATCCACTTGCTGGCACCTCACAAAACCCCTTACTGGTAGCTTCAACCGGCATCGCCGGTTTTTTTTCGAGTTTTTTTTTGCAGCCGTTTTTTTATTCAGAAAAAAAACTATTTGCCCGAAAAGTTTTTTTCTTGGGGTCAGATATGCTGTTTTTATGGTGCTGGTTTTCTTGATAACCTGTTAGCAACCTGTGCATAAAAAAACTATTTAGTGGATAAGTATGTATTTTGCCTGAAAAGTGACAGATGAGTGTAGCCTCAGTGTAACCTCTGAAACTCTTAAAAAAACCCTGAAAGCCCCATGAATACTACAATCTTGGTTTTTTACAGTGTAACCAGTGCAACCTGTGTAACTTCCTCTCTATATTAGCTCTGAAAAAAAATAACTATAGGGGGAGTTATTTATTTTTGAGGTTAATATAGGGGTGAGACTAGCACATGTTACACTGTTTCCCTGAAACCAAGTAACCACGCGGCTTGCAGCCATGACACCTCTTTTTTCGAGGTTACACAGGTTGCACTGCATCGAAAAAAAATACAGGGTATTGGACTCAGGCTGTTTGTTGGCTACAATCAGCAAAACCCCGTATGGCAGAGAAAAAGTTTCCATGATCGAAAGCCTGACCTGTTCAAAATGCCATAAAGTTAAAGCAATTGCTGATTTTTCAGTGCGATCCGAATACACGAGAGGTTATGATTATTACTGCCGCCAGTGTCGGCGCTATATAAATCGCGCAAGGCGAAATGAAGGCTCTGAGGCAGCAAAAACAACAAACAGGCATCAAGAGCCACTGTCAATGGCGAACAGGCTGCTAACGGTAAAATTCAGCGATATAGGCAAGGTTTTGAGCGAGGGCAAGGAATGAATGCCGGTGCACTGATGAGCGCGGTTATTTTTGGAGTAGTTTTTTATTTTGCCGGTGTGTTTGCCGCCTTCAGTTTTGACCTGAGCGCCTGGCCTGTGTGGTTGCGTGCCGTTACGGTTTTTGCTGCAATAGCTGCATGGCTTGCTGATATAATGCTGTCTAGCTCTGATTTTTAATAAACCAAGGAACAACTGATGAGCAAAAAAGTAACCAAGGGTGAGATTGTTGAGTCGATGGCTCAAGCTATGTACGACTCACAGCAGGGTGTCGTTAAAATTGGCAAGTGCAGGCAAATGGCACTGGCAGCATTTGACAATATGACCGGCACCATCGGTGATACGCTGGCTAATGGCGGATCTGTGACGCTCCCTGGTTTGTTTAGAATCCTGGTGATCAAGCTGAGGACCAGAAAAGCCTACAAGCCAACTGCCGGGAAGGTGGTCACTTTGCCTGATCGTGCTTATCCTAAGCTTGAAGTTTCACGGGCACTGAGAGGCCGTATCAATATCGACTGCATCAACAAAGATGAATCGGACAATGCCTGAAAAAGAACCTCAGAATTACACATGGATACAATACGCATGGGTTATAGGGATTGCAATCTGGGGCGGTGCCGTTAAATACCTTCAGCGTCTGCGCGTATCCGGTGAATCAGTTAGTGCGGCAAGACTTCTTGAGGAGTTTTTAACATCCGCTCTTGCCGGTGTGCTCATGTTTTACGCTTGTGAGCTGGCCGGTATGGACGGACTTACATCAGCCATTGCGATTGCCATTGCTGGCCACATGGGTGGCGAGCTGTTTGATGAAATCAAGGCATGGGCACGCAAGCGATACATGCGAAACAATATGCCGCCAACCAAGACAAGCCGAGCAAAAGAGGATTGACGCCATGATGACTCTCTCTGATCTTGCCAGACACAATAACCTGCTGGAATTATCGCTGGTCATTGCAAATATCGGCATGGCCGCAGCAACCATACCCGCAGCACTAACAGCAGTCCGTTACAAGACTCACCGCTCGAAAATACTGGTCTACACCTGCATGATCATGGCTGTATGCTTTATCACTATCAACATGAGGTGGACAAGCGGCGATCTGATTGACATGGTTAACATTCAATCTATTCAGACTGGCATCTGGAACCTGCTGCCATTCATTCTTGCCAATGGCTACCTGATCGAATTTATGCGGTGCCGGGGCAGGTGCTCACCTTCTCTTCTTCGTAAACGGCGACACGCCATAAAAATAAAGGCAATACAACATGCAGAAAATTGAGTGGAAAAGAACCAAGCGATTCAAACCATCCGAGTGGCCTGGAGATGCCACCGAGCACATGAACCCAGACCTGTTTAACGAGTTGTTCCTACTGAGGGATCTGGTGCCTAGCTGGTGCTCTATGCGTCCAAGCCCGGTTTATGGTGCTCATGTTCGCCCTGACGGATCATCTAGGCATTCAACCAATGGCAACTCTAGGCTGTCTGATGCGACAGACTTGTTCGCATCCTGGAAGGCTGTATGGCTGATCTGGCAGCAAGCCTGCAGAATGGATTTTGGTGGCATCGGTTTATATCTTGACACGCAGCTTGGCGGCAAGCAGATGCCAATGATCCATCTTGATATGCGCAAAAATCGTGTCATGTGGGTACGTCATAACGGACAGTATTACTACTATGAAAATGACCCTGTTATTTTTTTCAAAATCATTGCCGAATACGGCAAGAACCAATGAGGTGTTCCGGTGGAATACATTGAACATGCTTTTTTGATCATTACGACCGTGGTTGCAGCAGCCTCTATGATTGTTAAAGGGATTGCCAAAATCACCAAAATCACGCCAAGCACCAAAGACGATGCGGTGGTGTCCAGTGTCGAGCGTAAAATTCTGGCAGCGCAAAAACTGCTGGATAAGGTCGCAATCAACACGCACAGCAAGGACGGTAAGTAACCATGAGGCTCTTGGCTGAGTTTTTAACACTGCTCAATAGAGTGGCAGAACTGCTTGGTTTTGCTGTTGGAGAGCATAACGAAAAAAAGCACAGTCAGGAGCATCGGAAGCATCAGAAAAAGATCAGTGATATTGAGGATAACCCGTCTGAGTTTGGGCGCAATCACTTCAATCCAGAGCAGAAAAGCAAAGAATGATGCGTACCGTTCTGACTTTATCGCTGGCACTGGTACTGACTGGGTGTGCATGTACCGTTAGCCAGCCAGTTATCCCTCAAGAGTCAATGTCGATGCCTGCAAAGCCAACGTTGCCCTCGTGGTCCATCCTGCCTGATGGCGGCATGGCTTTGGACCGCATAGATACTGAGCGCCTAATGAAATACATCGTGGAGCTTGAGCGTTATGGCAAGGAAAAGTAAGGCGGATTGGATCGACTTTTTTACCCGCTTCGAGGCATCTGGCTTAAGCCTTGCGAACTACTGCGAAAAGGTAAAAGTTGCGTACCAGAGCGCCAAGAATTGGGCAAGTCAGCTGCGCAAAACAGACGAATATCCAGTATCGGGTGCTGGAATCGGTACTGGTACTGGTACTAAAGCACCAAAACGCAGAAGGCGTACCAGTACCAAAGCTGCAAAGAAAGCCAGAAAGCCGCATGATAGTGACAATGATTTTAAAATCGCGGATTTTGCGGAAAAATTAGGCAAAAAAGCGCCCCAGGACGCCCCAAAAAAAGAGTGGAAAAAACAATGGGATAACCTCATTCCCATCAAGCCTGGTGAGCAGCGAGCAATGAAGCATGGTGCGTATGCCGGAGCCTTGCCGCCAGAGATAGATCATTACCTGGCAACTTACGGTCGAAATGACCTGAGAAACCTTGAGGAAGAAATACGCCTGACCAAAGGCCGGTTGATGCTGGTATCAAAGAAGCGTGCGGAATGGGACGCAATGGTCGAGTATGACGAAGACCTGACGCCGCGCTTTGATGTGACAGAAATCAAGACAGAGACTGGGACAGGGGCTGGAGGTGAGTTCAGCAAAAAAACCAAGACGCTTAGCAGGCCGGATTTTGAGTCGCAGGAAGAAAGACTTACCCGCAGGTTGGCATGGCTCACCCAGGTGCAGGAGCAGCTATCAAAGCGCCCCGCTATGTCAGCAGATGACGCTGTGAGCCTTCGCGCTTCAGTTATCCGTGCTGGCATGGAAGATGGTAAGGCTTGGTCTGAAATCGGGCTTGAGATCGAAATGCACGGGCTTGAGCTGCCGTTTAGTATCAAAGCACTGATCCAGAGAGAGCTTGAGCAGCCGATTGAAGAGCCGGATGGCGGCCTGACAGATGACGAGCTGGAAAAACTGTCTCAGCAGTATTACAAAGAGATTGCCCATGATGCAGAGTGGGTAGAGGTTCGCAAGTCTGAGATAAAAGAAATACACGCGGTGCAGGCAGAAGAAAAAACAGCGCAATAGTGTTGATTATTTGTTTTGCCTGGCCTATTATTGGTTTTGTTATCACCAGCCTCAAGATGATCCCCCGTCGACTAGGCGCCGGCACCCGCAGCGGTATATCTGCGGGTCATCAGAAATGGTTCGCGAGCAAAATCATAAAAAAATCCTGTAATGGTTTTGCCGAAATAGCGCAAAATCCGCGTAAACCCTCGCCCAATCTGGCGAGACATAAGAGCCAACCTCAGGTTCTGGTTTGCTGACTCAATACATACACTGTTTTAATTGATGCTGGCGATGAAAAATAAACCATGAGGCCATCCGGCGGTGCCTGAACACCGGAAGCCCGACAAGACCCTCCCTCTGCTTACCTCCTTTGGGTCGAGGTCGGATCGTTACAGATAGACCTGCTTCGGTTGGGTTGCGGGATCTGATAAACGATATGCTGACAGCCTGGAAAGACAGGCAGCACATAGTGGCGCTATACTTAATAAAAAAAAGAACCAGCGTAATGCGGTTTTTTTTATGCAATAACCATTGATATTATCTTTAAATAGCTGTAAATTTTACGTGAATCCAGTAACCAGAGGTGATTTATGTTTAAGCCAGTTATTTTCTGTGCCGCAATCCTTGCGTCATTTCCAGTGGTAGCGGTGGATGCCATAGACAGGCATGAGTGCTGGCTGCAATGAAAAAACAGAAGCGCAAGCCGTCAGCAATGAATCGTCTGATCGAAAAAAGAACGCTGGAGCTGGCACAAGGATTGGTGTTTCTTGCGGTTGGTGACGGAAGCCCCGTGGTGCCGCTGTTCAAGAATGTCATCCCTCCTCAGCGACTTGCTGACGCAGCTGTAACCGTAGCATTGAAGCGCAGAATGCCAAAAACAGCATTCCTGACAAAAATATGCCGGTCAGAGTCTGGGCAGGAGTATATTGCAGAGCCAGTAGAAATATCTCTCAGTAGTTGCAGGCCGGATGATCTGATTGATCCTGATGACGCTGATGCCGGGACTGTCGCGGATATGCTAGCGGACGCACTCAGCGGCATTACGCACAATAAAAGTCATTACATCTGTGACGCTTATCTGATTGCAAACCGGGATCGTGAATTTACTGAGCAGTGGGCAGTCGACCGCTTCACTGAAAACGGCGCATGGCGCGGAAAGGCAAAATGGGAGAGTAAAGATGAACAATGAAAAAAATGAAAAACTTGACGGAATGATTGTTGAGTGCATCATCCATAAAGGAATAAGCTGGAAGGCTTTACACTCACGCTGTTTTATCTACAGAATACCAGGCGGGTTTATAGCCCGGAATATCCATCCTGACAAACTATCCGCTGATTGTGACGCAGTTTATGTGTGCAATAGGGATGAGTATTTGAGTCATGCAGAATTGCTTATGCGTACCAGCTTGTCATTTGTAGACAAGCCATCATCCATTAAGCCATCACTGTCGGCAACCTACCCAGAATACTACAAGGATGTTTCAGGGTTGACTGAGATGGATGTTTACACGGTGCATCAGATCTTTGGTATTGACGATCCAAGTGGTTGCCTGCAACATGCCAGTAAGAAAATCCTGCTGTCCGGTGTGCGCACAGGCAGGAAATCACGCTACAAAGACATCAAGGAAGCCAGGGACACGTTAACGCGCAAGCTGGAGCTGATGGAGCTGAACAATGACGCTAGGTAGCGGGAATACAAAGTTATCCGATGCCGGGAATAAAGCCTGCTCATATCGGCAATATCCTCACTTTTTGGTATCCGAGTCTTGTAATTTTTTCAGCGCACTTCACAGCCTTGTCATGGCTGCTGAATATTTCCTCAAAATCACCAGAATCCGAAGCTCCTGTCACCAGGTAAACATCAGGTTTTTTGCTGATATTGAGTGCTGACCACAAAAACAGAAACGCCACTCCGAAAAGCAGTGCCAGTGTTGGCAAGAAAGCGGTCATAATCACTCCAGTTTTAACAAATCGTTGCACGGGATAAACCCGTGAATGGGGCGTTAAATAAAAAATAATAGCACCCAGCAAAACAAAATCAACCCTGATACGGCGTTTTTTACAAAACACCCAACCATTGCATGATCCGGCACGATCTGGAATAATTACTGCATACATATCCATGCAGAAGGAACAAAGATGAACCTGATTGAATCAATAGAAGTCGCGCTAGACAGCCTGACCAAGGCAGAAAAGAAGGCCATTGATACGGCTATTCCGCTGCTGGTGAAAGCTGGATACATGAGCGAGCTGCCGCTAAAGCCTTCCATTCAGACCGCAGCTGAGTTTAAGCAGGCACAAGACAGGCTGGGAATGAGCAACTACGACATGGCTGAGCTGCTAGGCTGCCGGTTGTCGCTTGTGGAGAAAATGCGAGCCGGTACAAGCCCCGTTCGCCCCCTGGTTGGCTTTGTTTTGTCAAACCTGCCCAAGCGCATTGCGCTGCTCAAGGCGCACCAGCAGCAAGACTAAACCAATTGGTTAAGTCCTGTTACCATTGCCAAAAAGGACATGATTGAGGGCTTTACCGTGACAAACTACTTTTTCAAGCCGCCATCCTGCAGTGTGCGCACGATTCTGATTTACTGGGTGACAGCTACCGCTGTAACGGCGTTACTGCTGTTTGGCTTTATCGGTATCAGGTTCGAGCCTGAGCGCGAAGAATACTGCAAAATGGTGCGCATCCATCAAGACACAAATGGTCGTCACGGATGGCCAGACTATCAAGGCGCTTACGAGTCGCAGTGCGCAGTCGATACGGAAGCTGAGTAGTGGCTAAGCGCTCCATCCTGAATGACCGCCGCTGGCAGAGAATGGCGATCCGGTACAGAAATGACCGGGTGAAGTTTGCCGTTGAGGTTATGGGGCACTCCCCATCATGGCAGCAGCGGGAAGTTCTAAGCGCAGTTGATATACCCGGCTCAAGGGTCTCTGTTGCGTCAGGCCACGGCACAGGCAAGAGTTACATTGCTGGCGATCTGTGTATGCACCATATGCTATGTCATGTAAAGCCAGAGCTGATTCTTACTGCCAACAATATTGATCAGGTGCGTCGGGTTATATTCAAGTACCTCAGTGAGAGCTGGGCAGAGGTATGCAGTCGGTTCCCGTGGCTGCGCCAGTATTTTACGGTTACATCTGAGTTGTTTTACTGTAACGAGTTTCGCAAAAGCTGGTACGTAGCCGGAAAAACAGTCCCAAAGCAAAAGCCGGAAGGCATTGCCGGTGCTCACAACAAAAACCTGTTTTACATTGTGGACGAGGCATCGGCTGCTGATGATACCGTCCTCAGTGTTATCAGAGGTGCATTATCAGAGGATAATAACCGGCTGCTGCTGTTCAGTCAGCCTACGCGCAATGCAGGGCATTTTTACGACTCGCAGCACGGATTGAAAAAGTCAGATCCAACAGATCAAAGTGAGCCTGGCTATATAGCAATCACGCTGAACAGCGAAGAAAGCCCATTTGTCAGCCTTAAAGCCATACGGGAGTATGCAAAAACATACGGCGGCTATGACTCGCCAGAGTACCAGATCAAGGTTAGAGGTCAATTCTCAGACCAACTGGAAGGCTTCTTGGTCAGTCGCAGGGTCGCAGAGCTTGCCCGTGGAACAAAAATAGAGCTGCCAGAGCAGTGGGGATACATTATTGTTGCCGACATCGGTGGCGGTGTTGAGCGCGATAGCTCGGTTGTTGGTGTATTTAAGGTTTACGGTTACGATCCGCTGAATGAGCGGCTGCTGGAACCTGTTTTTGTTAAAGAAATGCCAAAGACAATGAGTGCTCGTGATGTTGGGCGGGAGGTTTACCAGATAAGCCAGGATTATGAAAATGTAATTGCTGCGATTGACTCCATTGGTATCGGCCTGACTGCCGCACAGGAGGCCGAGGAGCTAGGGGTTAACGTGCAGCGGATTATGTGGGGTATACCGCCACACTCGGAATCTCAAAAACGCCGATTTAAGAACCAGAGGGCACTTGCTTATGTTGCCCTTCGCGATGGCTTGCTGGATGAACGGATACGCCTTGACGGGTCAGGCAGGGCGATTGACGAGATAGGCAGGATACCCTACCGACTGGATGAGCGAGGCAGGTACGCAATGCTTGGTAAGGATGAGATGCGCTCCAAGGGTATCAAGTCTCCAGACTGGGCAGACGTTTACGCAATGGCAATGATTGCTGACTACCTGCCTGCTGGTGACGATGTTTTGAGTAGCACAGGTGATGATGAGCGAGATGATTACATGGCCGACCTGTTGCGCGTGGCTCAAGAGTAGTGTGTTTTTTACGGAAACCAATCAGAAAACAGGAGTATTTATGCCAAGCAAAGACGAACTGGAAAACTGGGTCAACGTTCTTGAGGTGGGTCATCCGGTGGCTGTTTTTGTGTCATCAGCAAAAAGAATCGCCAGCCTTTCTGTACCTGGTCTGCCGGAGGTTTATTATGGTACCGTGCAGAAGGTCACGAAAACACAGGTAACAGTAAAATTCAATAATGGCGAAAGCCGCTTCTTGAAGTCAGGCTTGAAGGAGGTCGGAACTAACGGCGCACGCTGGCTGGAAATGCCGTCACAGGAAACGGGCAAAAAAGCGCTGAAATGGACTGAGTATGTAAAGGCACGGCTTTCACTGCAAAGGCGTTTTAATGGCTGCTTTGAAGCTCAAAAACTCATACTGGATGCAATGGTTCCAGCAATCATTGCCGGTGATTTTGAAGCTGCAACAGACCTGCTTGTCGCATCTGAAATGCTGTCCGAATCCATTGCCATGGCAAAAGAAAAGCATCAGGGCGGATGAAGGTTATCTACCCCACACTGCCAGCAGGCGTTAAACTACGGTTTACCGCCTTTTTTTATGCCCGGAGTATTCATGGAACCTAAAAAAATCATTGGTGTTTCACTGATGTCTCGTGACCGTGTGGCGGTTTCCGCTGCTTATGATGGCAGTGTTTTGGTTATCGGCAAGGCTCACAAGCTGGATGGTAACTTGCTGACCTGGCGAAAAAATGCTGCTGAATTTGTCAGGGAGCAGGTTGCAGCTGGTGCCGCTGTATTTGTCGAGGAGCTTTCTGACCACGTTGCACAGCACGCGCACGGGGTTTTGTTGCAGGATGCACACCCAGAAGATGGAAGGCCGCTGCTGGCTGTTGCTTTGGATAATTACAATGCGCTGTTTAATTCCGGTGCGCTGGTGTTTGCCAAAGGCACCGAATCAGGCCAGATCATGGAATCGGCCATTGATATGCAATCTGACGACCGAGGTAGAAATACTTACCGGGTTGACTGGGCGCGCGTGAAGGGTATCCATAGAGCTGTGCTGCTATGCTGCCTGGCAACCGAGGGTATGCAGGCTATGACTGATGGTTATTTTGAAGAAATGTTCGGTGGACTGGATGCGCCGGATGGCGGTGGTGTCAATCCGCTGGCATCGTTTGCCCGCGCCATGCACGACTGGGACGCAGACAGAGAGAAGGAAATGCAGGTCAGAGAGGGGAGGATCAAGCTTTGATTGCCCGTGACACTATGAGAGTCGGTGGAAGCCGCCTTGACCCAATGTTGATACCGGACTCCCTGTATCGCGCCAGGCTGTATGCGGAAATCCGCACCAGAACCCCGCAGGTATCGCCTGATATGTGGTTTGAGTACGAGGTATCGCCGGGTGAGGTCGGATTGCCGGAGTTGGTGGCATTGCGCCGCTGGAATGATGAAACGCTGAAATGGGTGGTTCTTATTGCTGCTGAAATTGACGATCCGCGCAGAGAGATGGAGGCAGGCATCACCCTGCTATTGCCCAGCATTACATGGCTGCGTGACCGCATTCGGCACTATCAGAAACTGGCCGCAATCAAGGTGGGTGCCTGATCATGGCAGAACCACAGCTTCCCACGCGGGTAATGGAGTTCAAGGAGTTTGAGCAGGCGTTTAATGCCCAGCGAAAAACCAATGCCCAGGAGCGGCAATTCGTAGAGGGAACCCTGTCGCCCACTATGATTGAACGTGCGCTGCGTAAAGGCACGGGTATCGAAGTTCCCGGTGAGAAGCAGGGCAAGGGGTTTTACTCTAATCAGGAGCTGCAGGCATTCCGCAAAATGATTAAGCGGATACAGGGAGAAACAGGAGGCACAGCAAGCCGTGGTGCGCCGGTTAAGCAGATACTGGGTATGTCAGCCAGAGAAGATATTAAGCGTGCGAACCAACAGATCAAGTATTCAAGGCTGTATCAGGTTCGTGGCGGCTTGCTGAAATTTACCGTGCCTGCATCCGGTGAAAGCGGTTTTGATGGGTTTTATCAGGTCAGGGTCAGGCTTGAGCAGTGGGATGGTGCGCTGGTATCCGGTAAGCGGTGGGAAAAGGCTGCTGCTGACGCTGCCGCCGGGCGTGTATCGGTCGATTGCCAGTGTGGCAGGCATCAGTATTGGTATCGCTATCTTGCCGGTGTCGGTGGCTTCGCTCTTACCCCGCCAACTGAGAAAGATTTCCCAAAGATCCGCAACCCAACGCTGGATGGCGCTGCCTGTAAGCACATCATCAAAACGCTCCAGACACTCCAGTCGCCAACTGTTCACCGGGTGCTGGCGCAAGAGCTTGAGCGGCAGGCTGATGCTGTTGGTTACGCAAACATCACATCCAGATACCTGAGTCAAAAAGACCACGAAACCCTGAAGCGTGCCCGCGCCAGAAAAACAGACCAGGAATCGGTAGCAAAGGCTTACAAAGACTACCTTCAGTCTGTCAAAGGCATGAAAAAGGCCGTCAAAGCAGAGAAAAAGAGGCGAGATAAAGTGGAAGTCGAGACAGAAAACAAACGGCTACGTGCACAGCAAAAGCTGGCCGCACGCAAGCTTGAGCAGCAGCAAGAAGCGAATCGCAAGCTGGCAGCAGAGGCCAATATCAACAAGATGGCCGCGCAGCTGAATAAGGCCAGGATGGACGCTGTAATGCGTGCTGCAACATCAGGCGGTGATCCTCAGCAGGCAGCCATCCGGGCGGCTGATGAGTTCGCCCGATCCTACGCAGCTGAAAACAGCATGGATCCGGCACAAGTACAGAAAATAATCGAGGAAAATCAGCTGTGATTACTGTAGCGGTGAGTAAATGAGAGTCCAGAATACAACGGTGGTCAGCCAGCAGATAGCCACTGACCTTGACCGAATCATCGAAACCCATCCCGAGGCCTTTGACGGGGTGTTGTTTCGTGCCATTTCTGAAAATAAGGAAGTGGTCGCTCAGGCTGAGCAGGATATTGTCGGTTCGCTTGATAGCAAGGAGCGCACGATTGAATACGAGCCACCTGTTGTAGTCGGGGTGATCGAGCCAACTCAGGATATTCGCCATTACCCAGGGTTAAATTCCGGTGATGGTTACGGTCTTCAGCAGGATGACGGGCAGTACCGGCTGTTGATTGCAGGCAGAGTGCCCAGGTACAGCGTGATTGCCTTCCCGGTTCAGCAGCATGATGGCACTTACACGCTCAGAATTATGTATGTACTGAACATCCGAACGCTTGGCCGTAAAGCTCCTGCAGGATACATTTACAGCCTGATTCCTTATGCTGGTGGCGATCATCAGATTGATGGTGTTTTGCCGGATCAGAACAGCATTGTGGATTACGTGGCCGGGATACTGGACACGATGGAGCCTCCTGAGCAGCAAGAAGACCCTGTATAACCTACCCAGAGAATCACGCCTGCTTTAGAATCATGCACATTACAGCCAAAACCGGAGCAGCAAATGTTAATTAACGATGTTTCATGGCGCGAAGAGTATTCCAGCGCAGCACTCAACCGAAAGTTTGGCGGAGCTATAAAGCCGGGTATTTACGGTGGGTTTTCTGTTGCCGCTAGCATTGATCAAGTAACGGTCAGTCATGCAGATAGCGCAGCGGTAGCGGATATTTATAACCCAGTCAGCGCAGAGATTGACGGTATTGGCAAATACCTGCTGACCATTCATATGACCGCAGACGTGGTTATTCCTTGCCCGGTAGGCAGCCATTACCTTGTGATTCGCGCCAGCTATGGCATCAAGGAGCAGACTGCTTCCGAACTATTGTTTGTTTCTGCACCTCAAGAGCGTGATCTGATCATCTGCGAGGCTACTCTTGTCGCTGCTGGCCAGCCACCGCAGCTGGATTTTTCCAGCCGCTCAACCATGAGTGTTGCCAGTGATGCCTTTGTTGTGGAAATGGTTAATCAGCTTGCAGACAGGAACAAGGACACAACAGGATTTCCGAATCGAACCGCCAGCAGGTTGTTGTTTGATGATGTAACACGGACAGTGACCATCCAGCCAACAAACGGCATCAGTTTTGATGTATTTTACCGCAATCGTAAAATCACCCTGCCTGAGCTAAGCATTCAGGTGGCTGATGTTTCCGGTGGTCGCTACATCAACATCGACCCGGTTACTGAGCAGCTGGTTGAGGGTGGTGAGTTTCCAAGTATTGAGAATGACTTGCTGGCTGCTTATGTTTATTACAATGCTGGGCAAGGAAAGTTTGTAATCAAGGGTGATGAGCGTCACAGCTCGTCAAGAGATACCGGATTCCACCAATACGCGCACCGTGAAAACGGCATGACGTGGCGGGATGGCGGCGGTATTACCTATGTTTCCGGTGATGATTCCCAGCTGAGCGTTGGCATCAGCACGCCTCTAATTGTTGCTGATGAAGACTTGCAGCACGCCATTTTGCACTCTGCCATCCCAGTCAATCCGTTTGAGCAGGTGCTTGACGTGGCGGCGGAAATACCCGTTATCTACGTTGATTCTGATGGTTTTTATCGTCAGGATGATGCTGCAACCCTGCCATATAAGGCTGGTGTTAGCGGTATTGCCTACAACCCGATCAGCGAGGGCTTGGGTGATCAGCTGGACGTTCCAAGCGGTAAGTACGTCAACTACTATATCATTGCCACAAACTGCACAAAGCATCCTGTAAAAACCATTCAGGGGCGTGCTGTTTTTGATTCCGTGGATGATGCGCTTGGTGAGGTGGTCGACTTCTACGGACTGCAGTTGGCTGAAGTGAAACCACTGTATCAAGTAACGCTTCAGTCCGATGTTACTTACCTTGCACCCATGAAGTCCAGTATTGAGCATGTTGGGATACCAGGAACAGCCAAGGTTGCCGGTTCGCCGGTTATCAGTGCGACAGACCACGCAAGCCTGTCCGGTCGCACCAAGCCAGACCAGCACCCAATGAGCGCCATTACAGGTCTGCAAGGTTTTTATGATAGCGTCATTGGCGCAATGGCTCTTGCTGGAACTCTGACAAAAAGCAATCGCTTTATGCCTGCTTTTACGACAGTTTCCGGGCTTCAGGCATCCCAGGGTTTTTCTGTTTCTGTTGGTGGCGATCCTGTCTTTTTTGCTCAAGGTACGCCTGTTACGCTGCCAGCGCTCACGGATGGCGCTGACTACAAGATTTATGCTAAGGATGATGGATCTTTGGAGGCGGCAATCTGGGATGCCGCTGAACCCTTGCAAAGCAGGCTGATCGGCGGCTTCCACGTCTACCACGTCACCGGGACTATCAACCCATCGAGCATCTGGGATTTGTGCTGGCTGCCTAAAAACGGCAATCCACGCGGTCGCACACTGGCACCTGATAAGCGGGAGTGGGTAGATATTTACCTGATGGACGTTGACTACGGTATCAACTGCTACAGCCGCCCCAATGCCCAGATTGCGGATGGTAGCAGCTTGCCGAAAATACCCGCAATTTATGGTGGTAATGGCGATGCAACTTACCCAAATATGACATGGTACGTGACATGGGATTTAGCGATAGCAGCGGGTTGTAGACTCCCGTTTTACGGGGAGTTCACCGGCTTTGCCTATGGTGTTGTCGAGCGTCAGTCTGTCGGGGTTGATCCGGTTACTACGCGGCACCAGGCCGGGCACAGATCAGCCTGCGGGGTAGAGCAAGCGACCGGCTGCATGTGGCAGTGGGGTGCCGATATTAACGGCACCAGCGCGACAGGATCTCCATCATGGCAGGATATTACAGGTGGCCGCGGTGATGTTTACACGCACAGCATCCGCGCCGTGCTACTCGGCGCGCGCTGGGGTAGCGGCTTGAACTCCGGCTCACGGGCTTCTCACTGGAACGCTTCGCCCGACATCTCCAATGATTTCATTGGTGCTCGCGGCGTCTGTGACCACTTGATCCTGTGAGCGTAATGACAATGAAGCTCAACCAGACCGAAGGGCTGGCTATCGTAGAAAAGTATGATGCAGTGTTTAATTATCTGTATAGTCCGATATTAAACCTGCCTCATGCTCACATGGAATTTCGCAAAAGCATGTTACGATTACTGCTGCGCATTCCGGGTGAGATATATCTGGCCATAAAGCTTGACCAGGTAAGTAAGGTGAATGCTGTCGATTCCTCTCTTGCTGAGCTTCGATGGCATTTAAGGTTTGCTGGCAAGCCAAGGGACGAGGTTAAAATGAGAATGCTGACTCCGCAACAGCATGAGGTTGCAGAATGCCTAATTGCGGAAGTGGGATCTATGGTCAATAAGATACAAAAAAGACTAAAAAGCAAATAATGGTTTTGGTTTGCATGTAGATACTTCGCCGTGATACTCGGCGCGAACTGGGATAACGGCTTGAACTCCGGCTCACGGGCTTCTAACTGGAACAATTCGCCCGACAACTCCAATGATAACATTGGTGCTCGCGGCGTCTGTGATGACGTAAAAAGCTGATAAATACCGCCGAGTCAGGTTAAGGCCGCTTGGGGTGGCTGCATAAAATGTGGTCAGCTATATGTAAACCTTCTTCGGAAAATACACTACTGGATCTGCGATAACAGTGCGTAGTGAGCCTTCCGGCAATATCGAGAGCTGTGCGCAGTATTTAAGGGAGTTTGATGGGAAAAAGATACCGCAACCTGATAAGTATGGTGACCTGCCCTGAAAATATCAGGGATGCTTACCGCAAGGCATCTAAAGGCAGAAGATCGTCTTCAGGTTATCTAAATTTCAAAGAGTATGAGGCTTTCAATCTCGCAAAAATAAGAAAAGAAATAACTGATGGATCGTATCGTCCTGGCAGGCACAGAAGGTTTTATGTTTACGAGCCAAAGCAAAGACTGATCAGCGCTCTGCCATTTTATGATCGAGTGGTTCAGCACGCGCTTATTGCTGTGATAGGACCGATATTCACACGAACCATGCTCCATCAGTCATGGGCGTGCATCAAAGGCAGAGGTATGCACGATGGAGCGAAAGCTGCACAGGCAATGATCAGAAAAAAGCACAAAAGAGGTGATGTTTATGTGCTGAAAACTGATTACAGTAAGTTTTTCCCAAGCATCAGGCTGGACGTGCTGTGGGAAAGAATCGAAGCAAAAATAAGCTGCCGCGCAACACTCAGGCTGATCGAAAAGTTTACGCCAAGAGCAGGCAGAGGACTGCCAATCGGAAATCTCACCAGTCAGCTATGGGCAAATGTTGCCGGTACAATGATTGACAGGTATCTGGCAAACGATTTAAGAATAGGGTCTTTCGCAAGGTACATGGATGACATTGTGGTTATCCATAACAGCCGTGCAGTGCTTGAGGGGGTGCGTGACTTTCTTGACTGGTATGGCAATCATTCAATGGATCTGTTTTTCAGCAAGGAGTCGATCAGGCCGGCGAGCCTTGGGGTTAACTTCTTGGGGTTCAGGATATTCAAAGATTACAAACTTTTAAGGCGCGATAGCGTTACAAGGGCAAAGAGAAAAATAAGAAAATACATCAGTAACGGCGAGCATGATAAATTACGTCTTTTTGCAGCATCGTGGTATGGGCACGCTGCATGGGCTGACTCAAAAAACCTGCTGAAATACATGAATGATTATGCGAGGTGTCAATATGTTTGCGTTAAAAAGTGATGGGGTGGCAGTATGCCTGCAAGACTACCGTGACATCAAGGCAGGCGCTCAAGTCCCCAAAATCAATGAGCTTTGGGGGCAGGTGGAGGAATGGCTTGATAATAATGGCGGCGAATGGGCTGACATGCCCGGAAGAACTTCGGATGATGTCAAGCAGCTGAAGACAAAAGCAAAAACTGCTATTGATGTTGCTGCAGGAGAAGCCAGAGCCAGTTTTGTGAGCGCTGGGCAGCTTGTCGAAGAAGAGTACCGCCTTGCCCACCGGGCGGCGGCAGCATGGATTGAAGCCGGTCGCAATTCATCCAGCGTACCAAAGGAGATTCAGGACTGGGCTGACGCGTCAGGAATGACAGCCAGTGAGGCTGCTGACGATATTATTGAAACAGCCAGCGGATGGGATATGGTTCTGCGATCCATTAGAGGCATAAGGCTTGCCGGTAAGGCCGCTATTAACTCCATGCCTGATGATGCTGATTTTGATACTGAGGCAGAAATCTATATTCAGCAGATCAAGGCTGTTTGAAGTGATAACCCTTGAGTTTAGCCGTCAGGACTGGATGCCGATTTCATGGATAATCAGGGCTGGAACATGGTCTCCATGGTCGCATGTTGACTTGGTTATGCCGGATGGATCTTTGCTTGGGGCTAGGGCTGGTGACGGGGTTCAGGTTAGGAGTAAAAGCCCAGCCAGTCATGCGCAAAGATACTCGGTTGATGTTTCGCATGCTGTTGCTTACGCGGTTATAAAAAAAGCAGAATCCCAGGTGGGCAAGCCTTACGACTGGACGGGTATAGCCGGTTTTATAGTGAGAAGAAATTGGCAAAAAGATGACGCATGGTTTTGCAGTGAGCTGGTAGCATGGGCATTTGCCGAGGCAGGGCGACCGCTTGTTAATGCCGAGCACCATCACATATCCCCGCGTGACCTAACCTTGTCACCATTTCTCTGCAAGGAAAAGGCATCCGCATGAAATATTCGTCAGTGCAGGCCGTGGATTTTGCGCTTGGGCGATTTTTGTCCGAGGTTTATCCGATTGATAATGCAGCAGAAGGCGCTAAAAACTGGTGCAGATTTATGGCAAGGCCACCTGCACAAAAGATCATGCGAGGCGATTTTGAAACAGCATCCGATATAATCCGTTCGATGGAAGCCAGTCAAAAACAAGCCAGCCAAAACAACAAGATCAAATGGAATTCGGTTTCTCTGCCGGTAATTGCTTACGGACGAAAGCCGAACATCATTGTGTCTGATCCTGATGCCGGTTCTTACTCGCAAAAAACAGTTATCTCCGAAAACGACTTTAGGCTCAAGCTGATTCAGGTTGATATTGAGTACCGGATTGCAATGCTGGCATGGGATATTCCAACGCTGGATCAAATGCAAATGCAATGGATGTTTCATGTGGCATTTGAGCAGTCAAAAATAGAGTATCAGGTCAAGGTTGATGGTGAGCCGATGACGCTGACCGCCGATATTATTGATCCAAAAACCCCGGCATTCGAGGATTCAAGCCTCCCGGCAAGCGATGGCAGAGTCCATGCTGTGCTGCTGCCTATCCGTGCTCGCACCTATCTTGCCAAGGGTATGCTGGTCGATATTCCTGACCCTATAAGGATTCATTTTTCTGGCGGGCCACTGGAACGCGCATGGCCGCGTGATGGTAATTAAAAATGCAGCATCAGCTGGTTCAGAAGATATTGATTGATGGTGAGGAAGCTGATATTTCCTTAATGCAATCATTTACTTACATAGAAACACTGTCGCTTGACAGCCCTAAATTTATAATTGTCATGCAGGATAATGACAACCTGATACGTGATGATTTTGGCCTGCAGGAAGGCTCTGTTTTGACGGTGGTGCTGCTGGATCAACACCTGCAGGGTGGCCTTGATATTACTGAGGATGTTGTGGTCAGGTCGATAACAGGTAGCGAAAGCGGCCTTATAACCATCCACGGCTTCCCTGAAATTATTGATACCGCTAAAAAACCGGCATCCAAGGCATTTTTTTTGGTGGATATGCCAATAAATGCTATCGGTGCGGCAATGATGCCGGGTGCTGCTGTTGATGCCGATCCAATGCCCTCCATTGACCGCTTCCATCTTCTGCCCGGCGAACGTCCGACTCGCAAGCTGCGCCAGCTCAGCAGGGAAACAGGTACAGCAATTTATTATCAGCGCGGAAGCCTGCTGATAAAGTCTCTTGATGGGCTTTTTTCACAGCCTGAATTTGACACCTATCATTATCAGGACTCTATGCAGGAATCAAAAATACTGGCCTACAAGAGCCTGTATCGTGGTGATCTTGCGGCAGAACTGATACACAAACATTATGCTGGCTGGAATATCGTTGACGGGCATATCACGGCAACCATGAATGATGATCAACCGGTAGAAATCAGGCCATTGCATACCGTGCCTCAGCTGGATGGGCAGAACTGGGTTGTTATTCCTGTTATCGACTTCGGAACACATGGCCGTGGTGAGTTGATGCCCGGTCTTAATATCGGATTGAAATTTCACAGGGCAAGGCAGGGCAGGCCGCTTGATGAAAGCCTTCCAGAGAAGGTTTTAATCTACCTGGTGGCGCATCACTATGAGGCGAACCGTTATTCTTGCCGGGTTAAAGCCGGGGTGGTTAAAAATGCGCGAGACTGATTTGCCGTTAAAGGTTCAGCCGATTTATAAAACAAGAGCGGTTGTGACCAACACCAAAGATGATCCGCTGCAGGTTTTGCGTGTGCAGATACGTGTGCCTGGCTGGTGGGATAACGTGCCTGATGGTGATCTGCCGTGGGCTGAGTACCAGTTGTCGGACGCAAGGGCAAGAGGCGGTCATTTTACCCCTGCTGAGGCTGATGACTGGGTTTGGGTGGAGTTTCCTGATGGTGATACACGTTATCCGATTATCGTTGGCTGGTGCCACTATGCGCCTGACAAAAAACCCAACACCCCGCACGAGGCTTGGAATGGTGACGATAAAATCATCCATAAGATCAATGCGACTGCTGATGAGCCGGATCCCTCCGAACCTATTTACCATGGCAGTGACGCGCTGGAAAAGTACGGGGTTATTATCGAAATCAACCCGGATGGTGAGCTGCTTATCACCCAGCGAGAACATGGAACAGCGATCCGTATAACCAAAGACGGTGCGCTAACCATGCACATTGAAGGCAATCAGCACGAGTCTGTTACCGGAAACAGCAAAAAGCATGTTGTCGGTGAGGTTTATCTGAAGCATGACGGAACTCTGCATTTTGATGGGCCGAAGATGGACTTCGGTGCGCTTGGCTCTCTTGAGCCTTCTGTTCTTGGCGACAAGCTGGCAGCGGCATTCAGCGACCTCAAGGCAGAATGTGACAACCATCAGCATATAGGCAATCTTGGCGCTCCAGTGTCACCAGCCATGCAAGTAATGCCCTTTGAGTTTTCTGAGTTGCTTTCTGGTGGCAATGTTTACAGCACCAAAAACAGGAATCAGTAAATAGATGGCCTTATCTCCTAGTGTTGCCTCTGAATTGATCTGGCTGGCCTATCAGAATGTTGCCGGTATTGATGCTTCGGGAAAGCCAGCACCCGGAATTCCGTCCGGTGACTTCCCGCTGAACTGGTCTGCTGCCTACAGTACCTATGCAGCCGATGGCGTTGTTTTGGGCGCGGATAATAATGGTGGGGATGCGGGCATTCTTGAGGCATTTTTCAAGAGCGGATTCCCGAATAGCTCTGCAACAATCACGCTGTTTGCAACCGCGCTTGCAGAATACTGGTCAACAATTGCTGTTCTGCCCAACATTCCTTCTCACGGTGGGATTAGTGTAATTAGTGTATCAAATGACTCAATGACTTTTATACCGTTGTTTGAAGCAGCCATTATTGCAAGTATGTCATCCGTGGAAAAAACACCCTCATTCATGGATATTATTGAAAATATTGAAACTATCGCTGTTTCACAAATAACGTGGACAGTAACAGAGCTAATGCCAGGTGCTCCTCCTGCGCCTGCATCCTTCCCGGAGAAAATTGCATGACATGGACAAGTAAAACCCTTGCAGACACCATGCCCAGTGTTTTTTCTGGCGCCAGCAAACAACTTGCATCAGCACAAAAGGAACTAGCTGCGATTGATGCAGCCATTGCCCAGATGCAGGGTAGGCTTGCCGAGGCGCAGAACCAGGCCGCTGCAGTAGACGAACTGGTCAATAGCATGGCATCCAGCGCAGCAGAAAGCGGGATTTATTATCTTAAGCTGGCATCAGATACTGGAAGCTGGAACGAGAGGGTGCTTAATGCCACCGGAGCGCCCCCCAGGGACGCGAACGCATTCACGGCGATAGTCTGCACCATCGTGCTCACAACCAGCTCTGAGGGAGCTGAGAATGCCGTTACAGCAATCAAGGATGCAGCCACCAAGGTGTTTGAACCACCAAAGCCAAGAATTAAGCTGCCCCCCGTGGCAATGCCGCCTGAACCACCGCCACCTGAATTGCCTGAACCTGAAGAACCGCCTGAAAACGAATGGAAATCTGTCACTGTTGCTGACATTTTTCCCGGTGTTCGCAATACAACCCTTGGTGCATCCTCCAAGGTTGCCCGTATTGTTGAGCAGCTTTCCGGTGGGATTGAAGATTTTCAGGCAAAAAAACAGGATCTTGAGCAGCTTGTTTCTGAAACTCAGTCTCTGGTTGATACGCTGGCCAGCACTGGCACCTATGCTTTTCTTGCTGCGCCGGAAACGACACCTTCCGCAGATTGGTACGAGCGGATGACTTCGATCAGTGAGGAAAATGGTAGGCCGCCGTTTAATCCATCGTTATACAGCTCAGGAACGGTCACTGTAGTTACTGCGAGTAATTATTTTGAGTTATTGAGTCGTTTCTCAAAAATAACTTCTGCAATAAATACTAGCATTTGATTTTATGTGGTTTCCGTATTATTTGCGGTTTAATGCTTTTTTGCTTGCTGTTAGTGTAGCCTCAGTGCAACATCATCAGGCTATGTTACACTGCCCTGTAAACCGCTCCAATACTGGCTTTCAGCGTTTTTACTTGGCTCATAGTGTAACCTGTGTAACCTAATATCCTATGTTGGTCTCAGAAAAAATAACTATGTGTAGGGTTATTTATTATTGAGGTTAATATAGGCACCTAGGGTACACAGGCTACACAGGTTACACTGCATTTTTTATTTTCCAAAATAAACAAAGACTTAGGGTTTTTTCTTGGTTTTTCAGAGGCTACACAGGTTACACTGAGCGATGAACATGCCCACCGGAAGGCAGGAATCGAAACTTTCCTTGTGTTAACTATGGAAGCGCCTGGATTTCTTGTTATCATTGTGAGGTGTAAATAAAATTCGGCCTCCGAACGGCCTGTATCAGCAAACCTACTGGAGAAACATCAGTATGAGCAGCAACACTGAGAAATACCTGCAGCAGCAGACCGACCGGATGCGCCGCGCCAAGGAAATCAATAGCGCCGTTATTGCCCCTCAGCATGACGGTGCTGCGTTTCTGGGTAATGAGGCTGAGCGTAACGCCAACCTCGAAGCCGCTGTATCTGGAACCATTTACGAAAGCCTGGGCAAAGCTGGCCCCATGATTCTTGGCGCTCACGCCAACGCTGTGCGTGACTATGCTCGCCAGCGCGGACGTATGCCCAGCACAGATGTTCTGGCTGGCGTTCACCAGACCATCGAAAACATGATCGGCTCTAATGCCGAAGGTCAAACAGGGCAGGTTTTTGAAAGCGTTTCCAGCATGAACACCACGGATGGCGTAATCCTGCGTGACCACATGGTTGCACTGGTTATGCCTGTGCAGTTGATGACCATCACCAATGACATGGTGACATCTGTTCCTGCCAATTATGACCGCTCTGAAATTTTCAAAGTGGTTCGCCGTGCCGGTTCGACCTTTGGTGATCTGGCTGCAGGTGATCGCATTGATGAGTCGTTCAACGGTCAGTACGGATCAATGGATCAGCGCAAGCTAGCAGGCACTGGTGACGGCATTGCAACCCAGTTTGTGCATGATGTCACGCAGCCGCTGAAAAAATCCGGCTCTCAAGCGGGCGGTTATATCCGCGTGTATCTTGATCGTGAGCTGGTTGGCTCTGATGACGGCAAAGGTAATATCTACGGGCCCGGCCTAGCGGCATCGTCTGTCAACTACGATACTGGTGTTATCACTGTCAACTTCACTGCCGCACCGGCAAGCGGACTTGAAGTGCATGTTGGTTATGACATTAACATCGAAAAAAGCCCCAGCAGCATCCCGACTGTTGAGCACGAAATTATGTCCTGGACAATCATGCCACACGAAGCCGCTATTCGTGGCGAGGTATCGCTGCAGTCCCTGTATGCAGCCCGCCGCGAATACAACATGGATCTGACCAGTATGACCCTGAGCGCTATGCGCAATATCATGGCTGCTGATAAAGACCGTAAGCGCCTCAATGATATGTGGTTCTTTGCGAAAGGGTCCACTGAATGGCTGATGACTGTGCCTGCTAATCAGTATTACCACGAGCATTACGAAACCATCCGTGAAACCCTGCTGCAGATCAGCACTGATTTGATGTCTGCAAACAAGCGCTCCGGTCTGGTTGGTCTCGTTGCAGGTAAGTCAGCCTGCAACCTGTTCCGCAGCCTGAAAGATCCTCATTTCCGTGCAGCCCCCGGCTACCGCGAAGTGCCGCAGCCGCATTACGTTGGCAAGCTGTTTGGCATGTGGGATCTGTACTGTGATCCGCAAGCAGAAGAGTGGGAAGCCCTGTGCTATGCCCGTGGTCGTAATCACGGCGAAGCAGGCTATGTTGCTGCTGATGCCATTAGCGGTGTGCCACTGAAGCACCCTGTTGGCACTGACATGAAGTTCCGTGACACCCTGTGGGAGTTGGCTTATCGTGACCTGCACCCGGACAACGGGCGTGACTGGTTCACCAAGCTGGTGATTACTCACACTGGCGGTGGCAGCTAATCCTCTGATTCGCTAACATAAAACTGAGGCTGCCCTTCGCCGGGCGGCCAAAGGAGAGCAAGCAATGCTGATTATTAACAATCCCACGGTCAACAAAATTGATACCCGTGTAGGTGCGCGTCAGATCCATATTCTGCCAAAGCAATCCGGACAGCAGTTTGAAATGACTGATCAGGAATCCAAGGTGCTTCAAGCGCGACTGAAGTCTCGCTATCCGGCGATTACTTTTGGCTCCAAGGTAGCAGAGCCTGCACCTGCCAAGCCTGATCCTGAGCCTGTAAAGCCGGTTAATGAATCCAAGGTAGCAGAGCCTGCGCCTGCCAATGCCCAGAACAGCAATGCAAACAAAGCACCTGCAAACGGCAAGCGCAACAACTAACAGGGTGATTTAGCATGATCAAAAATACAATCACCAACGCAGCGGATATTAGCGTCCTGCGTTTGATTGACAACAACTACAAGACGGGCGGTGGCCCAGCCTCCGTATCCGGTACCGTGGTTGTTGCCAGTAAAGGGCCGGTCGGACAGGTCTTCCAGGTCACTAATGACAACTGGGAGGTAAAGCTTGGTCGCCCTCTACCTAAGTCTCATGGACTTGGTGCTGAGGGCTTGCGCCACTTGGCTGCGGCTGCTGAGCATGCCAGTTACGTGCAGGTTGTGCGTGTGGTTGATGCTGCGTATCGCTTCCCGTCCGTGGCAGTTCAGGCTGCTAACCCGCTTACACCAGAAGTCGCTGTTACAGTTAAGTCTGAGCACGCTGCTGGCGCGGAAATTTTGCCAGCCGCTGAAGATATTATGGTTTTCTTCATCAAAGACGGCGACCCATCGTCTCACCGGCAGTTGGAGATTTCCAATGTTGATGTTGCCACAAACCGCTTCACTGTAACCCTGTGGGGCAAAGATGCGGCAAATGAAGATGCTATTCTGGAAAGTTACACGGCCTCGTTGGATGAAGATGCCCGTGACGATATGGGTGTGCCTATCTTCATTGAATCTCTTCTGGAAACAGCTTCCGAGCGCTTGGGCGTGGTTATCGGTGATACAGGTATTGAAGACCTTGTTGCTGTTACCAAAGTCTACTTTGAAGGTGGCGATAACGGCGGATACCCAGAAACAGCTGACTGGCAGGCGGCTTGGAATCTGCTGGCTGACGACCGTGTTTATCTGAATAACGTGTTTCAGGCTGGCAACTACGATCCGATTGTTATTGGCCATGTGGCTGATATTGCCCGTGGTCGCTACATTCAGCACTTCTTTGATGCGCCTCCATACCTCAAGCATAGTGATGCCATTGACTGGATCAAGGATGCCGGTATCCAAGGCCGCCAGAACGTATGTATCTGGGGTGCTTACACTGCAACTGACCCGTGGTACGGCGGTAAAGGCTTATGGGGATTCAGTGGTGATGCTGCTGCTGCGCGTGCGCGTGCAAATGCCAACTTCAGTGGCCCTGTGCCTGGTGTTTATTACACCATTGCCGGAACCAAGCGCGGTACGATCAATCGCCGTGGCGTGAAGCCGCTCTATCCTGACGACCTGATCAACAAGGATGACCTATACACTGCCCGTATCAACCCGATTCTGGCAAGCGACAGTGGTGTTGGTGTGTACATCGGTGATTCGCTGGCTATGCACTTTGAGCAGAACTACAAGCGCTTCGAGTGGATCAGTTCACTGGACAACCATATCACCCACCAGTTTATTGAAGGTGCCAGTTATGCCAAGTTTGAGCCGGACGGCCTGACCCTTCAGATCCTGACCGACATCATGCAGGGTATTCTGGAGCCTCTGACAACTGCTGGTGCGATTGTCACGCCACGGAATCCCGATGTTGATGGCGATGAGCCTTATCGCATCCGTATTTATCAGGCAGAAATTGACCTGTGGATGGTTGAGTGGGATTATTGCCCTGTGGGTGCTGCACGGCGTATCGCTGGCCAGCCAATGCTTATCAAGTAACGGAGCGTTAAAAGCATGTTTGAACTTAATGAAGACAACACTTTCGGCCAGTTTAGCGCCTCGCATACCGGAAAAAAACCTGCCGGTCACGAACAGCCTTCTGAAGGTGTTTATGAGGCGGCCATCACTGACTTTGCTGAAAGCCAGTTGCGTGCCGAAGCGATGGGTATCGCGCTGACCTTCGTTGATGATGGTGAGTTTACCGGGGAGCAGCTGGATGCGCTGCTGATTGGCTTTGTCACTGATGGAGAAGATGAAGACGAGCTTGACGATGATCAGGCTGCCCAGTATGACGCGCTGGCTGAAACCTTGGTTGACGCTTTTGTTGCCCTGGGTGGCTCCAAGTCCAACGCAGAAGCTGCTGTTGGTGGTGATGATGAAGCAGCCAATGATCTTGGTGAGTTTCTTGCCGAAAAAATGGAAGAAAACTCCAAGTCGGATGATGAGATTGTGTCCAAGTTTGCAGTTGAAACCGGCATGATTTTTGAATCCAAAAAGCGCGTTATTCGCGGCGGCAAGGTCAGTTTCATCAAAAAGCGCACCCGCAAGGTTCGCCTGTCCGCTGCCCAGCGTGCTGCACTGAAAAAAGCCCGTAAAAAGGCACATACCAGTGCGGCCAAGCGTGCACGCTTAAAATCAATGCGTGTTCGCAGATCGCGGGGCATGTAATGTATGGCTGTCGGGGTTAGCGATAAATCAGTCAGCCCGCGCCTTATGGCGTTCATCAAAGGAGAGTCAGAGACTGTAGTGGCTCTCCTCGGTGAAGGTGCGACACGCGACCTCACAGCTAACTGGGAAAGCCCGTTTGAGCAGGATAGCGCAGGCGGCGTTTTTCAGAAGACAGGCGGACTGGTTCAAGAGCATACGGGGCGCACATCAAAATCCACCCTGAACAGCACTCAGGTGTGGGGTGGCAATGTTCCGCACAGTTTTAACCTTCCGCTGATCTTTTACGCTTTAAGTGATGCTTACAATGAGGTTCAGGCCGCGATTATCGCTCTTGAGCAGATGACCGCGCCAGAGGTCAACGCTGTTATGCCCGGTGGCAGAATACCCGCTCTTGTGGCGGTCAGTGTTGGACGGATGATCATTTATCCTGAGTGCCACATTGTCAGTATTTCGACTGACGTGTCTGGCCCTAAGTCGAAGGATGGTTATCCGCTTCGCGCAGAGGTCACTTTAAGCGTTCAGACAAAATCCATGCTTAATGCTTCAGATATTCCCGGTTCATTCAGATAATCAAGGGGTAGTAAATGCCTAAAATTACTGGTTCTGTTGGCAATACATCAATGTTCCGCACCCAGTACAACAAAATGGTTGCCAAGGGCGAAGGCTTGATTGGCACCGACTTCAAAATGAGCATTGAGGGGTATGAGGATGTGAGCGAGATCCTTGTGCAAGCTGCCCAGCTGCCCCCGATGAATCGTGAAATGATTGAAACTTACGGCCCCCTCGGAGTACGCTTCCTGCAGGCAGGTAACTACAACAACGCAGCCGAAATTCCAATCACATTCAAGGAGGTTATCAAAGGCGATGTTTACCGCATGATTCGCGACTGGATTGTTAACAAGCGCTACCTCAAGGTGCGCCTGGTAATGACTCCCGAATCGCTCCCATCCGGTGTTGCACCGCTGACCTTTACGCTGCACGACTGCTGGCTTAACCTGGATGGCGTGGATCTGTCCGTGGAAGACCGTGCAGCAATTGTGAAGCCTGCAGGTACACTGATGGCAAATTTCATCGACCCTGAAGTTTAACAACCAAGCTCGCCTATCAGGCGGGCTGCCATTTTTTTACCTGCAAGGTATCCCACCATGACCCCTATGGATCTGCTGGAAGAAGTAAAACGGCGGTTCAGTCCACTGATTGTTGTTGACCCGGTAAAACTTGAAGGTTACTTGCGGCAAGCTCTGCGAACCTACCGCGACCGTGCCGGGGTGATTCGCAATATCGACACATCAGAAAGGGTTATTGTAAGGCCAGCAAATGCACTGGAATTGATCGGTGTGTCGGATGACAACGGGAATTATGTTGATTGCAGAGAGTCCCGTGATGACGTAGAAGGCGAGACACTGGTTCGCTGGCACCTGCTGGTGGATAGCTGTTACAAAGGCCATAGCAAGCCGCCTTACCGCATATGTTACCTGCTGGATCTTGAGGTGCTTGATTTTGAAAATGATCCGCTGCCTAGGGGTATTGTTTCCCTGTTAGGCGATTACCTTGAGTGCCTGATCGACATTGAAAACACCCGCCGGTTCCGCATGGCTGGTGGTACAGCTGAAATACAGGTCGAGTCATTGCGCTCTGACACCGAGTTGCTGGATAGAAAAACAGCACTTGAGCTTGAAATGCAGGAAACCGCAGAAATGCTGCCAATGATGGTGGTGATCTGATGGTCGGTGATTTGAACATGATCAAAGCCATGCGGCAGATCAACAAGCGCATGGTTAATACGGCCTACCGCCATCCGTGGCAGTTCCGGATTGAAATGGATCAAGCACCAAAAGACTTCGACCTGTTTGTCAAAAGCATCAGCCAGGAGCCTTACACGTTGGAAACAAACCCATTTATGGCGGGCGCAACACCCATACATTACCCCAGCGCAGCACAGCCGGTAACGCTGGCCATGACATGCTACGACCATGAAGACGAGCGGATGTACCGCTGGATGGAGGATCGGGTTAACATGGTGGTTAACGCTGACGGCACATGGAATCTGCCTATTGATTATCTGATTACCTGTAAAGTTTTTCGTAGGCTGTATGATGGTAGCGAAGTTTTACGTCAGCACATGCGATTGGTTCCCCTAGTATTGGGCGAGATTACAGAGAGCGTAGATGCCAAAGAAAGCCTTGAATTTCCAATGACTTTCGTGGAATTTCGCGCTGGTTCGGTTGACTATTGAGCGGCTGTAAATGATAATTGAAAAGTCGGTAAGGTTTTCCTGGCCTTGTTGGAGCTGGCTGCACAGTCCGACAACCGCCATTTTATGGCGGATGCAGAAAATACCAGTGGTTGGAAACGCCCTGCGCCTAAAAACGCGGGGCTTTTTTATTGCTGAACAAAACCCGCTCATGCAGTAGAATCAGGTGATAGCCACCCAGACCAAGGCATCCCCTGAAATGCAGATACCACCGCTACAGCTACCATCCAATCCCGAAAAAATAATCTACCTGCGCGAAGCAACCGTAGAAGACTGTGAGTATTTCGCCGAAACAGATTCTTCTGCTGAGGAATCTCTTGCGACAGAGGTTTTAAGCCTCTTGCAGTCAAGCCCCGACAAATACGTTGATCCGCGCACCTGGACGGCTGATGATCGCCGTCTGGCTGCATTTTGGTATTTTATCGCCACCAGCACAGACACCACCATTCACGCGCCTTATGAGTGCCCACACTGCGGCCATGAGCATGATCCGTTGATTGAAATGAAGGATCTCGGCAAAAACTACATGCCAATCACCGGAAGGCCGTGGCGTGATATTGAGCACGAAGGCAAAAAGCTTAAAGTTGTCCCGCACGATGGATTTTTGATGGAGGAGCTTGAGTCTTTGCGAATGCAAATGGACGGGCAAAGCGACAATAAGCAACTGGCAATTATCAAGCGGCATGATCTGGTGGGCACACTGATCGAGCATGGTGATACCGCTGTGCGTGACCGTCGCATTGAAATTATGGAAAAATGGGTAAGAAGCCTTCCTCTTACGTCATTTTTGACACTGAAAGAAAAGCGAGACGCAGCACTAGATTCGATGCGCCACGGGCTGACAACCGGCATCCATGACGGGCGTTTATTTATATGGATAACGGTACACTGTGAAGAAAAAAAGGATGACGTAAACGCCTCTGTGCGTTTGCGTCTGCCCTTTCGGTTGGGTGAGCTGCTTCCGAGACTACTCTAAACGCAGCTGGCAGATCATTCAGGGCAACCTATGCTTATGGGCTGGGCAGCCTGCCGATGGTGTTTTAAGGCTTCCAAAGTCAACAGCGCTTATGCTTGAAAGGCAGCTTAAAAAGAAACTGAAAGGCTCAAAATGAAAGAAGCTGACGTAAAAAATACCGCGCAAGAGGCTGCAGGTGCTGCATCCAGCGTAAGCCCAATAGAGCGAATCGAAAGCCAGGGTGCTGATTATCTTGATCCATCAAAAAATGGTGTTCTGGATGCGCTGAACCGGATTGATAAAAACACGGCTGTACTTCGTCAGAACCATGCCCGTGAAGTAACGGCCAATATTCGAAGTTTGCGCCGTGCCCGCGCCAGCAACCCTAAAATTAAAATAATGCCGGGCTCCACGGTTGCACCCGTGGCACCC
>NZ_JACUUA010000017.1 GCF_014859565.1 Marinospirillum sp.
GTGGGGGTTTTTGTGTTTAATGGCAGTGAAAAAGATTACAGGTTATCCTATATCCTGCCTTATTCATGAGAGCGCTAGGTAAGCAGGGGTAAAATCTATAAAAATCAATGGCCTTATGGTGGCTTGGCTCTTGATTCGCTCTTCACCCATTGGGTGAATTGCTAAAAACCGGTGATTTTTATTAACCCCTTGATAATTAAAGGTTTCTACTGTGACTGGTTTTTTTCTGGTGAATTATGCGGGTATATTTGTGCTAAGCGTAAAATGCCTGCTGGCTTTCTCGGCTTTCTGGATTCACCTTGCCTGCTAATATCCCCATGACATCACAAGTACTACCCGGTCCAATCCTGGTTTTTGACTCAGGTGTTGGTGGGCTTTCGGTTGTGCAGGCTTTGCGAGAGCGGATGCCGGATCTACCGCTGGTTTATGCCTGTGACAATGCCGCTTTTCCTTATGGTTTAAAAAGTGATATCTGGTTAAAACAACGTGTTGCCAGTGTGATCCGTTGCCTGATCAGCGAAATTCAGCCGTGTTTACTGGTGGTGGCTTGTAATACCGCCAGCACTGTGGCTTTACCGGAATTACGTGAGTTGTGCAGCATTCCAGTGGTGGGTGTAGTACCTGCCATCAAACCGGCTGCGTTGATGACTCGCAGTGGTCATATTGCATTACTGGCAACCCAAGGCACCATCAGCCGCCCCTACACCCAACAGTTGATTGATGAGTTTGCCGCTGACTGTGAAGTATTAAAGGTGGGCAGCAATCAGCTGGTGCAACTGGCAGAAATTCATCTGGCTGGTGGCGAGGTGGCTGATGCCCAGTTGCTGGAAATCCTGCAACCGTTGCTGGCTGAACCACGACTGGATACTGTGGTATTGGGTTGTACCCATTTTCCGCTGCTGCAACCCCAACTGGTTCGGGTGGCCGAAGCAGCCGGTGCCCAGCACTGGCAATGGATTGACTCAGGTGCCGCCATTGCCCGCCGGGTGTTGCACCTGCTAAGCAACGCCGGTTACTCCAACCCCTGCTGTCCGGATAGTTTTGTGCGCAGTTGCTGGTTAACGGCCACACTGGATACAAACAGTCAGTTACCCGAGTCCCTGCTGCGTTTTGGTTTTGATCACCTGCAAGTATTAAATCATCCATCTATTTAAAGAGATTTCAGAATTTTATGTCTTCCACCCTGCCTCAGGTGAATCCTTCCCTTTACCCCCAGCTACTGGCCAGCAAAGCTGAGCAGCTGCGTTTGCAGTTTGCTGAGTTTAATCCACCCGAGCTGGAGGTGTTTGCCTCTCCACCCAGCCATTACCGGCTGCGCACCGAGTTTCGCATCTGGCACGAAGACAACAATCTGTTTTATGTGATGTTTGAGGTAGGTGAAGATCCCAAAAAAGATCGCACCCTAGTCCGTATGGAGCAGTACCCGGTGGCAGGCACTGAAATCAATCGGCTGATGCCCCTGCTGCTGGATGCCATCCGTGATCAGCCGTTGCTGCGCCGCAAGCTGTTTCAGGTGGAGTTTCTTACCACCCTGTCCGATCAGATCCTGATCAGCCTGATTTATCACCGACCGCTGGATGATGAATGGGAAGTTGCCGCCCGCCAGCTGCAACAACAGCTGGGGGTGATGATTATTGGTCGGGCGCGTAAACAAAAGCGGGTGCTGACACAGGACTTTGTACTGGAAACCTTGCAGGTGAACGGCCAGCCACTGATTTACAAACAGGTGGAAGGCAGTTTTACCCAACCCAACCCCTGGATCTGCCAGAGTATGCTGGAGTGGGCGCAGGATGTATCTCGCCCGCAGCAAAACACACCACCTCGTGATCTGGTCGAGCTTTACTGCGGTAACGGCAATTTCACCCTGGCACTGGCTGGTAATTTCCGCCGCCTGCTGGGCACTGAAATCAGCCGCACCTCGGTGGCTGCTGCACAATACAACATCAGCGCCAACAACATCACCAATGTCAGAATTGAACGTATGGCAGCAGAAGATTTTGCTATTGCGCTGGATAATCCCGAATCAGAACAAGCCAGCAAATTTAATCTGCAGGATTATGACTTTTCTACGGTGCTGGTTGATCCACCCCGCGCAGGGCTGGATGATGCCACCCTGCAACAGGTACAGCGTTTTGAGCGGATTATTTATATCTCCTGCAACCCGGATACCCTGGCTGCCAACCTGCAAACACTTACAAAGACACACCGGATTGAACGTCTGGCTTTTTTTGACCAGTTCCCCTACACCCACCATACCGAGTGCGGGGTTTATGTGGTCAGGCAGGCTTAACACATCAGGGATTCAGCGGCGGCAGTGGGTTTTGTGGCGGTTTTTTGAATGTGTTGTGCAGTTGTCTGATCAACCAGGCACGCCAGAACCAGAGCGCTGCTGATAGCAATACACCACCAACCAGCAGCAGTAACCACCAGAACCAGCGGCTCTGTTGCTGGCTGGTTTGATTAACTGCCTCCACTGGATCAACACTGAACAAAGCTGGGTTGCTGGCAGGACTCACCGGCAACACATCCAGGCTGGGCAGTGTGGCTCGGCTGGTTTTTGCTTGATGCTCACGCACATCCCACCAGGGCAGTACCAGTTCCGGTAAGGTGCTTTTTCCTGCCTGCAAAGGATAAAGCAGCAAACGCTGTTTAAGGCTGCCCACCAGAAACCCATCCACCCGTCGATCCTGCAGCTCCTCTGTTAATCGCTCAATACGCCATCCGGGGTGCTGTAATGACATAAACTGTGGCAAGTTACGCGCTTGTTGCCCCACAACATCCAGTTGTAACAACAATTCCAGTGGCTGGCCTTGATACACCCGTCGAGGCAACTCAACTATCTCTGCCTTGAGTTGTACACCCAAAGCTGGCAACCAGGCATCCGTTGCTGGCCACTCGGTTGGTATCGGACGCACGTTCAGCTTCACTGCTGCCACCTCAGCTTCATGCCGCTGACTGTCGGACTGACCCGGCAGATTAAGGCGGGTACTGAAATAACGCGGAAGAATCTCGGCATCAGTGTCATGCAGTTGAATCAAATGATGCCAACGCGCCTCTTGCCAACTGACACCTCGCTGATTGAACCCCTGCTCCCGTCCATCACCCCATTCACGGGCATTACCCCCTTTAACGTCCAGTTGGCTCAGACGGGGTTCTATCGGATAACCCTGATAACGGATCAGTAATTCATAAATCAGTGTCTGCCCGACATAGGCTTCACTAAAATCCACCCGCTGACGCACTTCCAGTGGCCGACTGGCTGGGGGTACAACAGAGCTGACTCGCGGACGGGCAGCTTCCAGCAAGACTTCAAAAGCCTGGGAAGGGCGACTATCCACTCGCAACGGAGGCAACAACAACCTGCGTGTAATACTGTCGGCTTGTTGATGCTGTAACAACAGCAACCAACGGTGTTGAAAATCTCCACGCGCAGTCTGTTGTACTTGATGAGTTTGCTCCACCACAGACCAGTGTGCCTGCCAGGATACGGGAATTTCCAGTTGGGGCTCAATGACACGACTGCTGCGGCTTTCCACCAGCAGCTCCAGTTGTTCACCTGCGGTAATACGAGGCTGGCTTAGTGTTAGCAATACCGCCTGCAACTGACTGATCGGCAGTAACAGTAACAACAGCAGCAATACCCGAATTTTCATGGCTGCCGTTCTCTTAACTCAGCCTGGAACTTCAGGCGCAACAAACGCCAGGGGTCTTCCTGCAACTGCTCCAGTTGCTGTTGTTGTGCAGCATCCAATGGATCACAGCCTGCACAGGGGTTGGGCCTGTCAGCTCGCCATTCATTGGATTCATCTGCTGTTGTTGAGGCATCAGCAGATGACTGATCAGCACCGGAACAGGTTGCTTGTATCTGCTGCTCATCCGGCAAGGGTTCTCCGCGCTCAATCGCCAGCGTTAATTGCAGATTTTTACAGGCATCCAACCAATCAGGTTGCAGGGCACTGGCCTGCTCCAGATAATTCTTAGCTTTGTTAATATTCCCGGCAAATAGCCAGGCGGTTCCGCTGTTAAAAAAAACACCAGCCTGTTTTTTTGGATCATCCGGCAAAGGCAACTGCAGAGTGAGTTCAAAAGCCTCTGCTGCTGCGGGGTATTGTTCTAGTTGAAACAAGGCATGGGCAATCAGATCCGGACGTTGAGCCTGCTGCAGGGCAAGTTTTGCATCACCTCGCTGCAAGGCTCGCCACGCCTGCCGATCCAGATTCTGCCAGCCAGCAGCCTGTAATGGATCACTCAACAACCAACCAACACCCACCAACAAGAAAAACACCTGCAATTGTCTGATGTGCCGCCAGAGCAGCAATAAAACGCCGGGCAATAACAGCCAATGCCCCAGCTCCTGAAATAACAATTGATCTGCTTCTTTTAACATCCAGCCCGAATCACTTGTATTCAATTGAGGCAACCAGCGGGCAGCTTCTTCAGGATGCAAAAGGTGCAGCCGGGTATCCTGCAGTTTGTCTCTAAGCTCAATAATGCGTTGCATTGGGGTATCCAGCAGTACCCAATGCAGTTCTGCTTTAGCTGGTAACAGGCGCAGTAGTCGCTGCAATCCGGCTTCGTCCGGTACCTGATTGGTTAACCACAACCAGTGTAATTGCCCAGCCATGTCACCTTCAGCAAGACGACCGGTGCTGGCCGCCAGACGAAAAGCGTCTTCTGCTGCCTGCCCTGCTAAGGGCATCACTGAAGGATGGGTCAGGCTGAACAACTGTCGCAGAGTGGTGTGATCATCCGTCATCGGGCTGGCTAAGTGAGCACTGCCTGCATAATAAATCAGGGCAGTCTGCCCGGAAGTTCGTCCATTCAACAGCGGAATCACCAGACGCTGACTGGTTTCGAGTTGCTGAAAAGAGGCCGACTGGCCGCGCTCTGGAGGGGATAACTGCTGAATAATCACCAGTTCCTGCAGAGCAACCGGTAGCTGATCAATCTTAAGGGTGTAACCCACACCGGCCAATGCCAGGCTGAACAGCAGTGTTAACAAAACGGCCAGTTGTTGTAATGACAAACGATGGCGGCTTGTGGCACTTGTTTTGGAGGCAGGGCTGATCAGCCTTTGTGCCAGCCCTTCCGGCAGTAGCTGATACCAGTCCTGCTGTTTTGAGGGTTTTAACAACAACTGCCGGATCAGCCAGTAAATTAATGGCGCCAACAACAGCAAATAAGGGCGAGCCAGCCAGGTTGTCAGATCAATCATGCCGGTCTGCTCCTTTTTTACCATGCCTCTGCTGCCACGCCACCCCCATCAAGAGCAGCAGTGCTGCCAGTAACAACCAGTGCATCAAGGGTGTGGCAGGTGTAAAACGCTCCATACGGGTAACAGGTTCCAGTCGATTGATCTGGGCATACACCTGTTCCAATTCACGACGTGAAAAAGCACTGAACACCTCACCACCGGTTTGCCGAATGGCACGGCTTATCTCGGGATCAGGATTAAGATCCACCACCACCAGATGAGTCCGTATACCGGAGTTTTTTGCCATGGCAAGGGATTCAGCCGGGGTCAGTTGTCCGGCATTATTGGCACCATCGGTCAGCAGCAGAATGGCACTTTCACCCTCGGACTGGCGCAGACTGCGAATTGCCAGTCCGAGCGCATCCCCGATGGCAGTGCCGGAACCGGCCATACCGGGTTGCATTCCCTGTAACTGGTGTAATAACAGTGCATGATCCAGTGTTTTAGGCACATAAAGATAAGACTGACCACCAAAGACCACCAGCCCCACCCGATCATCCGGACGTTCAGCCAGAAAAGAGCGCACCACCTGTTTGACCTGATCCAGTCGGGTGCGACCCTGCATCAGCTCATTCATGCTGCCGGAAATATCTACCACCAGCATCAGCTGACGGCTCTGATGAGGAAATTCAATTTCATCCTGCTGCCATTCCGGACGTGCCAGCGCCAGCATCAGTAATAACCAGAGCAGACTGCGCCAGCCCGGACGGTAACGGGAAACAAGAATTGGAGGAGAGGATTCAGAGTCGGGCAGCACCTGCAAAGGCAAACGCAGGGCTGCAACCCTTGATGTGGACTCACGCGATAACGTCAGCCGTTGTAACCACCAGCGCAACAGCCAGGGCAACCCGAGCAGCAATAGTGCCCAGGGCCAGGCGAGGATCAGGTTTGCCGATGTATCCACGCCCGAACCAGCAGTTTTAATTTGTCAGCATCAAAGTGCTGCGGCTCGGCCTTGTAAGCACCCCAGGCCAGTACCTTGCCACTGCCTTCACGAAAACCCGGATCGGTGCCACGCTTGCGACCCCGGCTCCAGTCGAGAAAATCCAGCCAGTCTTCTCCGGTCAGCACCGCTACCTTGTCGCGTTGAAAGTTACGAACTGCAATACGTCGCAGCAGTAGATTCACTTCATAAAGATAACGCGGGGCATCCCCACTTTCATAAAACCGGGCTTGAATGGCTTCCAGCTCACGATAGGCATAACGCCGCACGTGATTGCTGCGATACCAGCGCAAGATGAATACCAGTAGTAGCAGGGCAATCAGTCCGGCCAGCACAGCCCACACCCAAGGCTCCGGAGGCCAGACTGAGGGTGCATAGGGTTCAACCAGATGCGCAGCACGTTGTTTCAATTCTTCAAGATTCATAGATGGATTTTATCTTCTATCCCTGCGGGTAAGCATCGTATTCTACTGGTTTTAATAAAAGATTCCTGTTGTATCAGGGTAACAATTTCACTGCATTAACTCCTGCAACCAATTTTGGGCTGCTGTGGTACTCAACTGCCGATAACTGCCGCGATAACCCAAGGCTGATTGCAACTGGCGGCAGCGCTCGGTAAAAGCTACCGCCCAGCTATCACGCAAGGCCTGAGTCATGGGTATGACTTGCCCATCCAGCAACACCGACCCACCCTGACTCGGCAGTTGCTGATCCAGCGGATCAGTCAAATGCAACACCTGCAAAGGAAAATGAGTCGCCAGCCGCTGCAGTAAACGAGGCTGATTCCAGCCCACAAAATCACTGATCAACACCACCAGGCTGTCACGAGGTAAACGCCGGGCAAAGTCATCCAGCGCAGCATCCAGTTGACCTGCCGGACGGGGGTTTAACTCTCCCAGTGCTTGGGTGCAGGATGCCAACCGTGCTAAAAAAGGACTAAAAGCAGTTGTTGTGGAAAGGGGGGGGTGCCAGAAACTCTGTTCATCAGTTTCTATCCAGCCGCCAATCTGGTCTTTTTCATGCAGCGCAGACCAACCCAGTACACCGGCCAGTTTTGCCGCTAATACCGCTTTGCTGCCCGCCTGACCAAACTGCAGTTGCGAAGCCAGATCCACAAACAACATCACCGGGCGCTGGTGTTCTTCGTGAAAAACACGGGTATAGGGCTGGCCTCTGCGAGCCGTGACCTTCCAGTCCAGATAACGCGGATCATCACCCGGCTGATAACTGCGTACTTCGCGAAATTCCAGCCCTCGACCCACCTGGGGGCCGGTTCGTCCCACCGCTGCCGAGCGATTTTTCTGTAACAAACGCCCCAGTCGCAACTGCCGGGCAGCAGAACGCAAACCCTGCAACTCCTGCAAAGAAACACTCAACTGCACCGCTGCAATCACGCCACCGCCACCAGTGACAACAACCGTTGAATCACCGCATCTGCGCGGATACCTTCCGCATCCGCTTCATAACTGAGCAACAAGCGATGCCGCAGGATATCCGGTGCCAGCTGTTGTATGTCCTCCGGCAGCACTTCCTGCCGTCCTTTTAACCAGGCCAGCGCCCGCGAGCAGCGATCCAGCGCCAGCGAAGCACGCGGGCTGGCACCCAGCCGGATATAACGCCCCAACTGAGCATCATAACGTCCGGCATGGCGAGTGGCCTGTACCAGATCCACAATATATCGCTCCAGTGGTTCTGCCAGATACACCTGTTGTGCAGCAATCCGTGCTTCCAGAATACTGCTGCGGGGCAGGTTCATCCCTTCGGGTTGTGATGTGCCGGGTTGTTCATTACGCACCAGCCGTAAAATTGCCAGTTCTTCTTCCGCTGCCGGATAACTGACCCAGACGTGCATCAGAAAACGATCCAGCTGAGCTTCCGGCAAAGGATAGGTGCCCTCCTGTTCCAATGGGTTCTGGGTTGCCATCACCATAAACACATCTGGCAGGGGGCGGGTTTTGCCACCCACACTGACCTGACGCTCACCCATTGCCTCCAGCAAAGCCGATTGCACCTTGGCCGGTGCACGGTTGATTTCATCCGCCAATACAAAATGGCTGAACACCGGGCCGGGGCGGAAACTGAACTCCCCGGTCTGAGGGTGAAAAATCTCAGTACCGGTCAAATCAGCCGGTAACAGATCTGGGGTGAACTGAATCCGCTGAAAAGAAACATCCAACTGGCTGGCCAGCGACTGAACCGCACGGGTTTTTGCCAGACCGGGAGCACCTTCCACCAGCAGGTGCCCATCAGCCAGCAGTGCCACCAGCAGACGTTCAATCAGCTGCTGCTGACCAATAACCCGCCGACCCAGCTGTTGGTGAAGTTGTATAAAACGGGCATGGACACTCATCAGCTCTGGTCTATCCTCAGTAATAGTTAATCCGTATTGTAATAACAGCATCCCACATGCGGTGCTAGCATGGACACTTGATTCTAAAGAAAATCAGGAGTCTGATTGTAACAGCTGGTACATTGGCATAAAAAAACAGGACTCAGGAGCCACCATGCAAAAAATGCAAACTGCTTTACTGGAATTGATCGGAACACTGAAAACCCCACTTGCCAAACACCTGCCGGAAGCCACCTGTGAACAGGTTCTGAATTTTGCCCGCCAATTATATGAAAATACTGCGGTGGATGAACTGGCGCTCTGGCCGGAAGAAACCTTTTATGGCACCACCGTTTCCCTGTGGAACTTCCTGCAGGAGTACAAAAAAAACAGCCCGGTTTTACAGGTTTTTAATCCTGATTTTGAAAAAGATGGCTGGCAGTCATCTCACACCTTAATTCAGGTACTGAACATCGACATGCCGTTTTTGGTTGATTCGCTGCGCATGGAATTAAACCGTCGCAACCTGACCGTACACACCATTCATAATGCCATTCTCGGCACTCGGCGCAACAGTAAAGGTTTATTGCAACAGCTGACTCATCCAGCCGAAGAAGGCAGCCGAGCAGAATCCCTGATTCTGATCGAAGTGGATCGCATCAGTGATGAAAAAGAATTACATCAGCTGCATGATCAACTGCTGGAAGTGCTGGCCGAAGTACGCATGACAGTGGATGATTTTCCGGCCATGCTGGACAAGGCGCTGGCAGCCAGTCAACACCTGGCCAGCAAAACCCTGCAAAAGAAGCTAGCAGCAAAACAGCAGCCGGAAGCCTTGCAAGAGGCAGCGCTGTTTTTTGAGTGGTTGGCCGACAAACACTTTACCTTTCTGGGTTATGACGAATACCTGCTGGAAGAAAGAGATGGCAGCAAACAACTGTGCAAGATCAAGGGTTCCGAGCTGGGTTTGCTGAAGCTGACTGAAAACCCCGTCTCGGTTTGTGTTTCTGAACAGAATACCGCCAGCCATGCTTTCACCCTGATTCCCGAACTGCTGAGTTTTGCCAAGGCACCGGCACCGGCACGGGTTCATCGCCCGGCACACCCGGACTACATCAGCATCAAAACCTTTGATGATGAAGGGCGTGTTATTGGTGAACAGCGTTTCCTCGGCTTATACACCTCTGCCGTGTACAGCCAGAGCCCCAGAGAAATCCCGGTATTGCGCCAGAAGATTCAGGCGGTGATGGATCGGGTAGACATGCCTGCAATCACCCACAATGGCCGCCAGCTGTCACAAATTCTGGATGTTTACCCCCGTGATGATCTATTCCAGATCGATCTGGATGAGCTGACCACCACTGCAATGGGCATTTTTAACCTGCGTGAACGCCGCAAGGTGCGTGCTTTTATTCGTAAAGACAGTTACGGCAAACTTTATTCGGTGCTGGTGTATGTACCCCGTGACATCTACAGCACGGAACTGCGCCAGAAAACCCAGAAAGTCCTGTGCGAAGCGCTGGATGCTGAGTTTATTGAATTCACCACCTACTTCTCCGAATCCGTGCTCTGCCGCACCCAGTTCATCCTGCGTTTCCGCTCCGATGAGCCGGTGGATTACGATCTGCGGGAGATTGAACAACGCATTATCCAGGTCACTCGTTCATGGAACGACAGCCTCTATGCTGCACTGAGTGAAAGCCAGGGAGAAGAAAAAGCCAACCAGCTGATCCGCCTGTACCGGGATGGTTTTTCTGCCGCCTATTGTGAAGACTTTACACCTCGCCACGCGGTTAATGACATCAATCACTTTGAGATGTTAAAAGACGGCAAGGTGATTGCCCTCAGCCTATATCGCACCGTGGAAGAAGCCGACCAGCTGCGTTTTAAACTGTTTCAGAAAGGGCATCCACTGTTGCTTTCTGATGTACTGCCAGTGCTGGAAAACCTCGGCCTGAAAGTCTTGGGCGAACGCCCTTACGAAATCCTGCGTGACCATGAAACCTGCTGGATGCACGATTTCTCGATGGCTATTGCCTTAAAAAATACCGAGCGACTGGATCTGCCGCAGATTAAGGAAATTTTCCAGGAAGCTTTTCTGAAAACCTGGCTGGGACAGGCAGAAAGTGATGCATTCAATCGTCTGACACTGGCAGCCGGGCTTAACTGGCGCAAGGTGGCCATGCTGCGCGGTTATGCCCGCTACATGAAACAAATCGGCTCCACCTTCTCACAGGACTACATCGCCACCACCCTGGTTAATCACCCAGACATTGCCCGCAAACTGGCGCAACTCTTTGATCTGCGTTTTAACCCGGATACCGCCCGTTCTGATGCGGCCTGCAACCAGTGCATCAGTCAGATTGAACAGGCCATGGAAAAGGTTTCCAGCCTGACTGAAGACCGTATCCTGCGCCGTTATCTGGAACTGATTCAGGCCACCCTGCGTACCAACTATTACCAGTTGGATGAATCCGGCAATCCAAAACCGGCGATCAGCTTCAAGCTCAACCCCGGTGCCATCAACGACATTCCACAGCCGCGTCCGCGCTTTGAGATTTTTGTCTACTCACCACGGATTGAAGGGGTACACCTGCGTTACGGCAAGGTGGCGCGTGGCGGCCTGCGCTGGTCGGATCGCCATGAAGACTTCCGCACCGAAGTACTGGGGCTGGTTAAAGCCCAGCAGGTGAAAAATGCCGTGATTGTACCCGTCGGTGCCAAGGGTGGTTTTATCTGCAAACAGATGCCGGATAACCCTGATCGGGAAACCTTCATGGCTGAGGGTATTGCCTGTTATCAGACCTTCATCCGTTCACTGCTGGATGTCACCGACAACCTGATTCAGGGTGAAGTGGTTCCACCGCCGCAGGTGGTGCGTCTGGATGAAGATGACACCTATCTGGTGGTGGCTGCTGACAAGGGCACCGCCACCTTCTCAGATATTGCCAACGCCATCTCGGCGGAATACAGCTTCTGGCTGGGTGATGCTTTTGCCTCTGGCGGCAGCGCCGGTTATGACCACAAAAAAATGGGCATCACTGCTCGTGGTGCCTGGGTCAGTGTGCAGCGTCACTTCCGTGAGCTGGGACTGGATGTACAAAAAGAAGAGTTCACGGTACTGGGCATAGGTGACATGAGTGGTGATGTGTTTGGCAACGGCCTGTTGTTGTCTGAACACATCCTGCTGACCGCTGCCTTTAACCACAAACACATCTTTATTGATCCGAACCCCGATGCTGAAAAAAGCTTTAAAGAGCGTCAGCGCTTGTTTGCGCTGCCGCGTTCCGGCTGGGATGACTACAAAGCTGAATTGATTTCAGAAGGCGGTGGTATTTTCTCCCGCGAAGCCAAAAGCATCATCCTCACCCCGCAGATGAAAGAGCGTTTTGCCATCACTGCAGATCGCCTGACACCCGCTGAATTAATTTCTGCCCTGTTGCAGGCACCGCTGGATCTGATCTGGAACGGCGGTATCGGCACCTATGTTAAAGGACGGGATGAAACCCATGCCGATGCCGGAGACAAGGCCAACGATGTGTTACGCATTGATGGTCATCAACTGCGCTGCCGTGTGATTGGTGAAGGTGGCAACCTGGGTTTCACTCAAAAGGGTCGGATGGAAGCGGCACGTGCTGGTGTACGTGTTAATACTGACTTCATCGACAATGCCGGTGGGGTGAACTGCTCCGATCACGAGGTCAACATCAAAATCCTGCTGCAACAGGTGATGCAGGCCGGTGACCTGACCCTGAAACAGCGGGATGAACTGCTGGAGCAGATGACCGATGAAGTGGCGGAACTGGTGCTGCGGGATAACTACTCCCAGGCACAAGCACTGGCGATTGCCCAGCTCGACAGTTATCACGGCCTTGGACACTACCGCCGCCTGATATCCACACTGGAAGAAGAAGGCAAACTCAACCGGGCATTGGAATACCTGCCGGATGATGCCAGTCTGCAAGAGCGTGAAGCAGAACAAACCGGACTGACCCGTCCGGAACTTTCCGTGCTGATTGCTTATGCCAAGGCCGACATCAAAAACGAAGTGCTGGCCTCTGAAGTACCGGAAGATCTCTGGCTGAGCCAAGCCATCAAACGCGCCTTCCCAGAAGCCATCCTGCAGCGTTATGCCGAACCCTTGCAACAACACCGGCTGAAACGTGAACTCATCACCACCATGCTGGTGAATGAGCTGGTGGATCACATGGGTATCACCTTTGTGCACCGCCTGCGTGATACCGCCGGGCTCAGCGTGCCGGATATCGTGCGGGGTTATGCCGTTAGCCGTGATGTTTTTGATCTGGTCAGCATCTGGAATGCCATTGAAGGACTGGATAATCGTGTGGATGCCAGCCTGCAGTTGCAGCTGATGCACGATTTGATCCGTATGATGCGCCGTGCCACCCGCTGGTTTATCCGTAACCGCTTTACCGGACTCACCGCCCGTGAAGCCGTGGATCACTTTGCACCCAGAGTACAGCTGATTGCTGAACAGATTGCCCAACGGCTGAGTGGTGATGAACGCCAGCAGTGGGATATCCGCCGTGATCAGCTGATTTCCGGTGGTGTACCGGAAGAGTTGGCCGAACGTCTGGCTGGTATTGGGCACCTCTATTCAGCACTGAACATTATTCAGGCAGAAAGAGACACCCAGCAGAATCTGGCACAGGTGACGGAAGCCTACTTCCTGCTCGGTCAGAACCTGCAGCTGCCCTGGTTAAAACAGCAGATTACCGAATTGACGGTACACGACAGCTGGGAAGCCATGGCGCGTGAAGCCTATCGGGATGAACTGGATGATCGTCACCGGATACTGACCGTCAGCCTGCTGACACTGGAAGATGGTGCAGCGGACTTACAGATTAGAATGGAGCAATGGCAAAGCCATTTTAGCAGCCAGACTGAACGCTGGAATGAACTGCTGCATCAGGTACGGGGTGGCAGCAATGTAGGCTATCCACTATTTGCAGTGGCCATGCGGCAGTTGGCAGTTCTTTCAATGCGTGAATCGGAGTAAACTCCGAATCTTTAGCCAGACCAGTCCATCATGCCGAGTGTTTACGTTCGTATAAAAATGTCTGCAGCTGAGTGCCAGGAGTTTTACACCAGCGCTGCGCCCAATGTGAAAACCCAGACAGTGGATGGGCGCAGCATCATTTTTCCGCGACGCATCATTCGGCAGATGGTTGGTTACAACGGCATCGACGGCCTGTTCCGCCTCAACTACTCCGACACAGGGCAGTACCTCTCCATCGAACGGGTATCCAGTTGATGGGTGCCCGGACAAATACAAAGAGAGCTCACCGTGAACACCTTTCTGATTGCTGATGACCACCCCTTGTTTCGGGATGCCATCATGCAGGTTATTGCCGGACATTTTCCGGATTCACGACTGCTGCAGACTCAGAGTCTGACTGAAACCCGTATGCTGCTGGAGCAGGAAGACGCGGTTGATCTGCTGTTGCTGGACCTGAACATGCCGGGTATGCAGGGATTACAGGGATTAACACAACTGCATACCACTTATCCAACCTTGCCGATTGTAATGGTCAGTGCCGAGGATGATCGCAAGGTGGTGTTGGGGGCCATGGCAGAAGGTGCCGTTGGTTTTATCTCCAAGGCATCATCACGCCAGCAGATTCTTGCTGCGATGGAGCAGTTGCTGCAGGGACAGATGTATCTGCCACCTCAGATCATGCGCCAACCACCTCAAGCGACCTGCAACACCGACAAACCAGCACTGCTATACCCTGATCGGCTGCGACAGCTGACAAAAAAACAGTTACTGGTTCTACAGCGTATGGCAAAGGGTGAGTCCAACAAACAGATTGCCTGGCATCTGAATCTGGCTGAAACCACCGTTAAAGGTCATGTTTCCGCCATTCTGGCCAAGCTGGGTATGCACAATCGGGTACAGGTGGCGCTGGCGGCTCGTGAAATTTTGCCGCCCGATGCCTGACTCCACACTGAACATCAGCAAACAATCAGTCGACAGAAGACTTCAGCAGATGCACCAGTGATTGACGCAAGCGCAGAGGTTTAACCGGTTTGTACAGCAGCAGGTAACCCAGCTGTTTGATCTCGGCTTTGAGCTGATGACTGTGATTGGCGGTGATCACCAGTACCGGCAGGGTAACACCCAGCCTTTGTTGTAACTCTTGCACCAGATCCACACCGGATACTCCGGCATTCAGGTGATAATCCACCACCAGCACGTCCGGTAAAGTTTTGCCCTGAGACAACAACAAATCCAACCCTTTGGCATCCTGAGCCGTCTCGGTAACACAACCCCAGCTGTGCAACAAACGCTCCATACCCTCACAGATGGACAAATCATTATCCAGTACCCAGATGCGCGCGGCATCCAATTGCCAGCGAGGTACAAACCCAGCCGCTGGGCGCACCTGTGGTGGCAGATCCGCCGGAGCCAGTGGAATCTCCACACTGAATACTGAACCGCGTTGCAGGCAGGATTTAACCTTAACCGGCAGGTTCAGCATTCGCGCCATACGATCCACAATCGCCAATCCTAGCCCAAGACCCTGATCACGGTGGTTAGCTGGGTTGAGTTCCAAACGCTGAAATTCCTGAAAAATGGCCTCCAGTTTATCCGCTGGAATGCCCGGACCAGTATCCAGCACCTGTACCACCACAGAGGTTTTCCGGCGACGACAACCCAGCAGCACTTTGCCACCCGGCAGGGTATAACGCATGGCATTGGCAAGAAAATTACGCAGAATACGCGCCAGTAGGTGTAAGTCCGTTTGCACAGGTAAAGAGCAAGAAACATAGGCAAACCTGATGTTTTCGCTGCGGGCCACCTGTTGATATTCTGCCGCCAGGTTATCCAGCAGATCCCTTAATAAAAAAACACTGATATCGGGCTGAATCACCCCTGCATCCAGTTTAGAAATATCCACCAGCGTGCTCAGCAGGGATTCCACATCGGCCAGTGAATGACTGACCGAGTTCACCAACTTTTGTAGTGCCTCATTCAGCGGTTGTTCTTCTAGTGCTCCGGTGAATAATCGTGCGGCATTCAGGGGTTGTAACAAATCATGGCTGACTGCTGCCAAAAATTTGGTTTTGGATAGATTGGCCTGCTCAGCATCCTGCTTGGCTTCCAGCAGGGAAGCCTCAGCCCGTGAGCGTTCACTGATCTCCTGTCGGAGCTGTTCATTCAACTGGGTCAGCTCTGCCGTGCGGGCTTTTACCTGTTCTGCCAAGGCGACTGCCTGTTCAAAAGCAGCATAGGGTGAGGTGGATAAACCACTACCCGCTTCCACCCTCTCGATCAATGCCCGGTTAATTTTGTTCAGACGGGCATTCTCTATTTGCAGAGTTTCCAGTTCCTGCTTCATCCTGCTCATTTAATCATCCCCGGTCTGGTTTATTTCACCCCGACCCAACACCACACCAGTAAACGTCTGATTAATATGCAGACCAGCATGATGCTCACCGTAGGTGTTAAATCCAATCACTCGATGACGCATTAGAAAAGCGGAAGCCAGCTCTTTTTCTCCCCGCTGCTCTGCCTCAAGACGGCGCAGAAAACAATCACAACCCAGAGTTATCAGGGGATGGCCTACCCGTGATTCTATATCGCTCAGGCAGGCTTCCAGATCCTGCAACATAGCCTGAGGTTGCATGCGGGTCAGCACACTACCCTTGCCAACAGCACAATAAAAATCAAGACTCAGATCCGGATTCACCCGCTGGATGGAGCGCACGTAATAATCCTGCCCCAACTTCACTGCCAGTGGATGCAGGGCAAAAATATCCGGGGTCAACTGTTCTGGTGTCAACCCGAGCAGGCGGGCATAAACCGCTGCTGCTGGTTCAGCATTTAACTCCTGCACTCGGCGTGTGTCAGCATCAGCCTCGGTCACCACCAGCTTGATATCCAAGGGTTGCATGTGATGCGTAGAAAACACCTCAAAAGGCAAAGCAGTTTCCACCAGTAGAACCACAGCCGCCTGATTATGAAAAGCACCGTCATAAAAAACATGAGTATTAGCCAGATGGATATCATCTCCGGCAGAACCACCAAAATGTGGAATGCCCCCCAGCGCTGTATCCAGTGCTGCCAGTACCAACTCTTCCTGACTGGATAAACCATCAAACAAGGTCAGGGCAAAGTGCCTCTGCTCGGTCTGCTGAACGGGGTGGGATTGCAACAAACGGTTGATCAACTGTTGAGCTTCGACCAGTGCAAAACCATCCAGCGGTTGAATCAGCGCTGCATTCAAATGAAAAAAATCCTGATAAAAACCCAGCGCCACAATCGAACCCGTAGCATAACCCTCAGGTGTAATTTCACCTGCCGTAGTACAACCTACCAGCAGGGTATCTGTGAAGTAGTGATCCAGAGCAGCGGCTAAATGAGGCAAGTCATAACTGGCAGAGCAGAAGAAAATAACACCACTAAGCTGGGTGAGCTCTAAACCCTGTACCAACTCAGCAGCAGCAAACCAAGGATCTCGCTGATGACTGGTGACTATAGAATAAGCAGTCATCACCCTTTGAGCTCCTCGGTAAAAGGCAAGATGCCTCTGGCGCCTTGCCTCGATTGTGTTATTACCAAGCGTCGCGGAAAATCTGTTCGATTTGCTCCTGCGTTGCCTGAATGGGGTTGGTTAAACCACAAGCATCTTTTAATGCATTCTCAGCCAGTAAAGGAATGTCTTTTTCCTGAGCACCGAGATCCTTTAAACCACGTGGAATCTTCACTTGGTCTTTTAACGCCTCGATAGCCTGAATAGCAGCAGCCGCACTGGCTTCTGTAGCACCCAGGGCAAGAGCAACATCAGCGAGTCGCTGCTCTGCAACCTGCGCATTAAACTTTTGCACAGCAGGCAAGAGCACAGCATTACAAACGCCATGCGGCAAATCATAAAAACCGCCCAACTGGTGCGCCATCGCATGTACATAACCCAAAGAGGCATTATTAAATGCCATGCCCGCGAGGAATTGAGCATAAGCCATTTGTTCGCGGGCTTCCATATCCTGACCTTGTTCGACCGCACGAGCTAGGTATTGAGCAATCAAGGTGATGGCTTTTAATGCACAAGCATCAGTGATTGGTGTAGCGGCAGTGGAAACATAGGCTTCTACTGCATGAGTCAAGGCATCCATACCGGTTGCCGCAGTTAAATGGCTTGGCATGCCGACCATGATATCAGGATCATTCACTGAAAGAATTGGTGTGACATGCTGATCAACTATGGCCATTTTAATATGACGCTCTTCATCTGTAATGATACAAAAGCGCGTCATTTCACTGGCCGTTCCAGCAGTGGTGTTGATCGAAATAAGGGGGAGTTGAGGCAGAGCAGACTGATTCACACCTTCATAATCATGAATACGGCCACCATTGGTTGCCACCAAGGCAATACCCTTAGCACAGTCATGAGGCGAGCCGCCGCCAAGAGAGATCACCAGATCACACCCGGCTTCTTTTAACAACACAAGTCCTGCTTCAACATTAACGCTGGTGGGGTTGGGTTTGACTTGATCATAAATGGTAATGTTGATCCCCAAAGCCGCAAATTTTTTCAGCAACTCCTGAGCAATTGGGGTGGCAATCAAAATCTGATCGGTCACCAAAAGCGCTTTTTTAAAACCACGTTTATGTACAAGCTCAACGGCTTGTGCAAGAGAGCCTCGCCCCATCAGATTCACGGCTGGAATATGAAATTCGGTTACACTCATCATCTTTCTCCTTCTCGATTGTAAGAACCCTGACCTGGATGGAGAGAGAAACCAGAATTTACTGATTTCTCTCAGGTGATGGTTTTTGATGCCTCTGGCAAGCCCGGATATCGGGAATGTACAGAGGCAGCTCAGTGATTAGAAGAAGCCCATCGGATTCACGTCATAACTGACCAGCAGGTTTTTAGTCTGCTGATAGTGATCCAACATCATCTTGTGGTTTTCACGTCCAACACCGGATTTTTTGTAACCCCCAAAAGCAGCATGAGCTGGATAATGGTGGTAACAGTTGGTCCAGACACGACCGGCTTCAATCCCACGCCCCATACGATAAGCACGGTTCATGTCACGGGTCCACAAACCAGCACCCAGACCAAACTCGGAGTCGTTGGCAATCGCCAGCGCTTCTGCTTCATCCTTAAAGGTAGTGACTGAAACCACCGGTCCAAAGATCTCTTCCTGGAACACCCGCATCTTGTTGTGGCCTTTCAGCAGTGTGGGCTGGATGTAATAACCCTTGCTGAATTCACTGTCCAGTTGCTCTTTGCCACCACCAATCAGGACTTCTGCACCTTCTTCACGACCGATATCCAGATAACCCAGAATCTTGTCGTACTGCTCCTGTGAGGCCTGAGCACCCACCATCACCTCGGTATCCAGCGGATTACCACGCTTGATCTGCTGGCTACGCTCTATCACCTTAGCAATAAAGGCATCATAAATATCCTCCTGAACCAACAGGCGCGAAGGACAGGTACAAACTTCACCCTGGTTAAAGAAGGCCAGCACTACCCCTTCAATACACTTGCTCAGGTAGCTGTCTTCAAAATCCATCACGTCCTTGAAGAAAATATTCGGTGATTTACCACCCAGCTCCACGGTGGATGGAATGATGTTTTCAGCCGCACATTTCATGATGTGGGAGCCAACAGGTGTGGAGCCGGTGAAAGCAATTTTAGCGATGCGTTTGCTGGTGGCCAAGGCCTGACCGGCTTCTGCCCCATAACCATTAACAACATTCAGCACACCCGGCGGCAACAGGTCTTCGATCAGTTCAATGAACTTAAGAATCGACCAAGGGGTTTGTTCTGCGGGTTTGAGGATAATGCAGTTGCCAGTAGCCAGTGCCGGAGCAATTTTCCAGGCCGCCATCAGCAGCGGGAAGTTCCAGGGAATAATCTGACCAACAACACCCAGCGGTTCATGAAAGTGATAAGCCACGGTATTGTTATCTATTTCGCCAATGGAGCCTTCCTGTGCACGAATGGCACCGGCAAAATAACGAAAGTGATCCACTGCCAGGGGCACGTCGGCATTCAGAGTCTCGCGTATTGCTTTGCCGTTATCCCAGGTTTCGGCCACCGCGATGGCTTCCAGATTCTGTTCCAGACGATCAGCAATTTTTAACAACAGGTTGGAACGCTGAGTGACTGACTGGGTACCCCAGGCCGCTTTGGCAGCATGAGCAGCATCCAGTGCCAGTTCAATATCTTCAGCAGTTGAGCGTGGAACTTCACAGAAAGCCGCACCGGTGACCGGCGAAATATTACTGAAGTACTGTCCCTTGACGGGTGCCACCCACTGGCCGCCAATGAAGTTTTCATAACGTGCCTTAACGCTGGTGGTGGAGCCTTGCTGGCCGGGTTGCGCATAAATCATAGTATATTCCTCGTTGTTTTTATTAAATGAGATGTCTTGATACCCAATTCATAGTGGCAACAGATTCAACACTTTGCCATTACACTTCAGCACTGAAAAAATCAGTACTTTGGTGGGTGTTTCGGCAGAACATAAAAAACTCTCAGGCGTTATAATGCGCTCAGGCACTCACTATTCTGCAGGGCACTCCATGTATTCACTGGCAAAAAAACTCCTTTTTACCCTTTCCGGCGAAGCCGCTCACCAACTGGCACTGGAGAGTCTGGACGCAGCAGCACATCTACGTCTGATCAAACCTTTTGTTGAACCCATGCTGCAGGCACCGGTGCAGGTGATGGGGCTAACCTTCCCTAATGCCGTGGGTCTGGCTGCTGGTCTTGATAAAAATGCCGATCACCTAAACAGCCTGGGTCAGCTGGGCTTTGGTTTTATTGAAGTCGGCACGGTGACACCTCGCCCGCAACCGGGTAACCCCAAACCCCGTCTGTTCCGCATTCCTGAGCAGGAAGCCATCATCAACCGAATGGGTTTTAATAATAAAGGGCTGAATCACCTGCTGGCTCAGGTTCAGAAACGTCGCTATTCCGGCCTGCTGGGCATCAATCTGGGTAAAAATCTCACCACCCCGGTGGATCGTGCAGTGGATGATTATCTGCTGGGGCTGGAGGGTGTTTACCCACAGGCAGACTATATCACGGTGAACATCTCATCGCCCAATACGCCTGGCTTGCGTAGCCTGCAATACGGTGAAGCATTAAAAGATTTACTCAAACCCTTAAAAGAAGCTCAGGCACGTCTGGCGGATTTTCATCAGCGTTATGTACCACTGGTGGTTAAGGTGGCACCGGATATGAATGATGAAGAACTGCACAGCCTTGCCGCCACCCTGCGTGAATTAAAACTGGACGGCGTGATTGCCACCAATACCACGCTGGATAAATCAGCTGTGGCCGGTTTAAAACACGGGGATGAACAGGGCGGTTTGTCCGGTCGCCCTCTGACAGAAGCATCCTGCCTGATTACCCGCAAGCTGACTGAAGCGCTGGAAGGTGAACTGCCCATTATCGGGGTGGGGGGGATTTTTTCTGCCGAAGACGCGGTTGAACGCATCAAGGCTGGTGCCAGCTTGATCCAGCTGTATACCGGTTTTATTTATCGGGGTCCGGGACTGATTTCTGAGTGTGCTGAAGCCATCGCTGCAATAAATGATTGAAGCCTCTTGCTTACATCGACTCAACTGAGGTTATATAGAACATAACCATACAAAAAGTCACGGGAAGGGCGGCAAATGAGCAAACTCTTACAGAATGTAAACCAGCACACACAACTAGCTGGTGAGAACCGTCTGGAGTTGCTGCTCTTCCGCCTGCAGAATGGTCAACTTTACGGCATCAACGTTTTTAAAGTAAAAAAGATCATTCCCTGCCCTGTACTGACCCAACTACCCTATCATCACCCGCATGTTGCTGGTGTGGCCAATACCATGGATGGCTCGTTGCCGATTCTTGACCTGCTCAGCGCCATCAAATCCGGCAAGGTTAAAGACCCCCGCAAACAAAGCGTGATTGTCTGTGAATACAATCGCCGCATGCAGGGTTTTCTGGTGGATCGTATCGAAAACATCATCAATATGCAGTGGAGTGATATTCTTCTGCCGCCTCGCGGGATTGGTCATCGTCACTATTTAACCTCGGTCACACGAGTGAATAACCAGCTGGTAGAGATCATTGATGTCGAGAAGGTGATTTCTGAGGTCACACCTTCGTCTGAACAGATGAACTCAAAACTGAGTGATGATTTTGCTACCCTGAAAGAGTCCACCGTACCCCGTAAAGTGCTGGTGGTGGATGACTCGGTGGTGGCACGTAACCAGATCAAACGCTGTCTGGCTGGTGTGGATCTGGAGTCGGTACTGCTGAAGGATGGCAAGCAAGCGCTGGAGCACCTGCAAGCTTTGGTGGCTGAAGGCAAGAAACCCCAGGAAGAGTATCTGATGGTCATTTCTGACATCGAAATGCCGGAAATGGATGGTTACACCTTCACCCGCAAAGCCAAGGAAGACCCGAAAATCAAAGATATTTATATCCTGCTGCACACCTCTCTCTCCGGTGTCTTTAACAAATCCATGGTCACCCGAGTGGGTGCAGACAACTTTATTGCCAAATTTGATGCTGATGACCTGGCTCAGGCTGTACTGGATCAATTCCGCAGGCGCAACTCAGCAAGCCCTGCTTAACCTTTTGATGCCTTCAGGACTGCTTCCATCACTGTAGTGCCATTAAAGGGTTTGAGAATATAACCACTGGCACCACTATTAATGGCTTGCACAATCAATACACTTATTTTTTTGCTTCATTCATCATTCAGTGCTTTTTCCATATTCGGTATTTCTTCGTTTCAACCATTAGCTTTTCCGACCCTGGTTAGTTTAGTCTGCGCCTCATCTTTTCCGGTGACATCTAATGTTACAGTTTGTTATGCTCCCAAGAAACGAATTTAACGATCTTTTAAACGGAACAAACGAATGATTACAACAACGGCTGAAAAAAGCTCAGCTATCCTTGTATTTATCCGTTGAAAAACCAGACAAGTGAGATGGCATGGTTGATTTGAACGAAACCGAAATCCTTTATGAAATTGCACTCAGCATTGGCTCCGGAAGTGAGCTGGAACCCATGCTGCAAGATGCCCTGAACACTCTGATAAAAACACTGAACGCCAGTAGCGCACAGGTACTACAAGCCTGCCATCATCGCGAAGAAGTTCACCACGAAGGACTGGGCGAAGAAGCCATCTGCACTCTGCGACTGAAATGGCAGACCTTATTAATCCTGGCTGAAGACACACAGGTCGCTGCAGACTTTAACCAGTTATTACCAGAACTGACCTTGCCCGACTATGCCACCGAGCTGCCACTACTGGGCAAAACCCTACCCCAGACTCGCCCATTCATAGATGGCTGGGTACACCTGTTTAATCTGCCCGGTTTTGGCCTGCTGTTGTTGCACAGACCTGCCACTGCTTTACCGGAAAAGTTATTGCCAGCACTGCAAAAACTGATGAACAAACTGGCACAATTCTGCAAAAACTGCCTGAACGAAGCTGAACTCCACCGCCAGATTGAAGCCACCAAAGCAGCCAGCAAAGCCAAAAGCCAGTTTCTGGCAAACATGAGTCACGAAATTCGCACCCCGATGAACGGGATTATTGGAATGCTGGATCTGGTGCTGGGCAGCAGTCTGGAGCGTGAACAGAAAGAACATCTGGATCTGGCACGCATGTCAGCAGAGCACCTGCTGGAAATCATCAACCACCTGCTGGATCTGTCCAAAATCGAAGCAGGGAAGCTGGATTTACAGCCCCGTGTTTTTGATCTGCCTGAAATGATCGGCCAGACCGTACGCACCCTTTCCAGCAGAGCCCGGCTCAAACGGTTGGAGTTGAACTACGACATGAGTCCCGATCTGCCGCGTTATGTTTATGCTGATCCATCTCGCCTGCGACAAATGTTGATCAACTTGCTGGGTAATGCCATCAAATTCACCCAGATCGGTGAAGTTTACCTCACGGTGGAGCGTCTATCCGGTCATACCAGTCTGGTTCCAATAATTGAGTTCCGCATCCGGGATACCGGAATTGGTATGGAACCTAGTGTATTAGACCGAATATTTGAACCCTTTGAGCAGGTTAGCAGTGAACGCAACCGCCAGTTCGAAGGCACCGGACTCGGATTGGCGATTGTGCGTGAGCTGACACACATCATGAACGGTGAAATTTTTGCTTCCAGCGCGCCGGATCAGGGATCCGTTTTTACCCTGCAAATTCCAATGGAAGTGGCTTCACCCTTGCCTGATCATCTAACAGAAAGCCAAAATCTGAGTGGTTATAATATACTGCTGGTGGATGATCAGCTGGTTAACCGCCGAGTGCTGTCAGCCATGCTGACACAACTGAAGGTCCCTCACTCTTTTGCCACTTCCGGTCCGGAGGCTTTATTCCAGCTGCGTCACAGTCTGGATCAAGCGCCTTTTGACCTGATACTACTAGATGCCAACATGCCGGGATTGGATGGCTTCCAGATTGCTGAACGCATCCTCCAAGAGGGTTTGTTACAAGCCAAACAGATTGTCATCCTCACTTCCTCTGCAGAAGCCGGTGATGCCGCTCGTTGCCGTGAACTTGGATTGACCGGTTATCTGACCAAACCCATCATCATGACCGAGCTGCACACCACTCTGAACCAGCTACTAGGACAGATGGTCAGCCACCGTGCGACAATCAGCCTATCAGGCTCCCAGCACCTGCAGGGTTTACATCTGCTGCTGGCAGAAGACAACCCCATCAACCAGAAGCTGGCAGTGAAGTTACTGGAAAAAAACCAGCACCAGGTCGACATTGCACAGGATGGCCAACAAGCCCTGGAGCTACTGGAGGAAAACCAGTATGACCTGGTATTGATGGATATGATGATGCCGGTGATGGACGGACTGGAAGCCACTCGCCAGTGGCGACTCCATGAGCAACAACACCTGCTGCCGCTGACGCCAATCATTGCCATGACAGCTAACGCCATGCAGGGAGATAAAGAGCGCTGCCTGGCAGAAGGAATGCAGGGTTATGTCGCTAAACCAGTCAACCCCGAACAGCTATATGAAGAAATTGACCGAGTAATACAACACTATCAACCGGAAGGAAAAATCACCATCCGGCCCAAAGTTGTGGGTGAGTTGGACGATTTGCTGGATATGGCAGATGAACTACTGGCGGATGCTATCAGTGAAACACCGGAAGCCGATCAGATGTTTGACTGGGAAAAAGCCTTAGAGTCGCTGGGTGGTGACGCCGGTTTGCTGGAGATGGCCTTACAGATGTTTGTGGATGAATACCCCACTCATATCGAGCAGTTAAAAACCGCTTGGGAAACCAGTGATTTTAACCAGCTGGGCGCAGCAGCTCACACCCTAAAAAGCCTGTTGGCAACTTTTGGTGCAGAGGCCGCTCGTAATCAGGCCAGTGAGCTGGAACGCCTGGCAAAAAATGATGCAACAGCAACAAACCTTCAACCGGTGTACAACAGGTTGCAACTGATGCTGCAAACCCTTCTGCCTAGCCTTCAGGAGCAATTAACACAGAACAGTAAATAAGAAATAAATAAAGCTGCTTGATGGCCTGAATATTGCTAGAGATTACAGGAGCGTCTATAGCGGAGAACCAGCGATGCGCGTTAATCAACCCGTTACCGGCAGGGAACAGCCTGTCGAAACCAGCACTCAGCTGATCACTATTACCGATCTGCGCGGCATCATCACTTTTGCCAACGATGACTTCATCAAGGTTGCGGGTTATAGCCGTGATGAATTAATCGGACAGAACCACAATCTTATTCGTCACCCGGACATGCCCCCCGGTGCTTTCCAGAACCTGTGGGACACTGTCTCTGCTGGTCATTCATGGAAAGGTATTGTAAAAAACCGTTGCAAAAATGGTGACCATTACTGGGTGGATGCTTATGTCACACCCATCAAACAAGATGGCAAAATTGTTGAATACCAGTCAGTGCGTACCGCTGCACCCCGTAACGCCATTACCCGTGCAGAGAAGGTTTACAGCCACTGGAGCAAAGGTGAGCTACCCGCTTTTTTACGCCGCCCTGGCTTTTCACTGAGTCAAAAACTGGTGTTCAGCTGCCTGCTTCCCACTATTCTTGCCGGTGTACTGGCAGCTTCACTGGATCACTGGATGACCCTGGCCTATCTGGGCATCATTGGAGTAGTGTCAGCACTGGGTGTTTATACCCTCACCCACGGCCTTAGAAGGCTGAATCTTGCCGCCAGCAAAATCAGCCACAGTCTGGTCATGCGTTATATCTACACGGGTCAGCAGGATGAAGTGGGCAGTATCGGTTTTGCCTTGCGTACCCGCAGTTCAGAACTACGCGCAGTGGTTGCACGCCTGTTCAACAACAGTGGTTACTTGCGGCGCAGTAAATCCCGCTCGGATGAACGCCTGCATGAAGCCTTTCAATATATTCAGAAACAAGGCGGTCGTGTAAATGAAATCCAACAGGCCATGCATGAACAGGTGAATAGCCTAGAGCGAGTCATGAGCAGTACAGAACGCACTGCTGCTGCCGCCACTCAGTCACAGGTAGCAACCCAGATGGGGCAGGACAAAATCAACCAGGTCTCCCAGGCCATTTCACACCAGGCCATGGAGCTGGAAGCTGCCAGACAGCAGGTTGCCAGTCTGGCCGCCAGCAGTGAACAGATCGGTACCGTTATTGATGTGATCACCACCGTGGCTGAACAGACCAATCTGCTGGCACTTAATGCTGCTATTGAAGCTGCTCGTGCCGGTGAAGCCGGACGCGGTTTTGCTGTAGTGGCTGATGAGGTTCGCAGTCTGGCACAGCGCACCCATGATTCCACCCAGCAGGTTCGTAATATCATTACCCAGCTGCAGGAGGACACCCATGCCTCGGTGCAAGCCATCGACAAGGGAGTCAATGCCTCACAGGCAACGGTGGCTCTGGCAGAGGAAATGCGCAGTTCCTTGCAGGAAGTGCTTGGTGCAGTTAACCAGATCAATCAACTGGCCGTTGAGGTGTCCGAAATGACCCAGCACCAGTCAGTGTTGAGTGAACAGACCAGTCGCCAGGTGGTGGAGCTGTCCGATCTGGCTCAACAATCGGTGGGCGCCGGTGATGCAGCAAGAGATCAAGCAGACAAGCTGGACATGCAGGTTGCCAACCTGCACCTGCTGGCGACCAACTTCATCACCCAGCTTAACCAGCAAAAACAGCAATAGTTTTCCGCTCAGGCAGTTGCATAACGTATGGCGGTAATCACAAACAGCTTCGACCCCTCAGGGGTCGGCAGCTGCAATTCATCATCCAGATGTTTACCCAGCAGCAAACGGGCGCGTGGAGCATCAATGCTCATACAGTTTTTTGTTGTATCCGCCTCATCTGATCCCACCAGCCGCCAGGTCTCTTCTTCTCCCTCTTCATCCTCCAGTGTGACCCAGGCACCAAAAAACACCCGCTGCAGATCAGCCGGAGCACGATCCACTACGGTTAATGCCTCCAGCCGCTGATTCAGAAAACGTATTCTGGACAGGGTACGGTTCAGTTCGCGTTTATTGTAGGTATAATCGGCATTCTCGCTGCGATCCCCGTTGGCTGCTGCTTCCCGAACTTTTTGTGCCAACTCTGGATGGCGCACCCGCCACAAAAAATCACGGGTGGATTGCAGACGGGCATAACCCTCCGGGGTGATCAGTGCGGTTTTTTCTTCAGCACGGGGATCCGTTGCCGGATCTCGCCAGCGCGACATATTACGGCCTTTCATTTAGTTTCCTTGCAGGTCGTGTCATCATCATTCTGAACATTCCAACTAGAGGGCGATTTATGACAACACCCCTTTTTACTGCAGTTGATTATACCCTTGAAGATCAACAGACCGTGTTTAAAGGTTTTTTTTCCATGCAGAAGCTGCGCCTGAAACACCGGTGTTTTGCCGGCGGCTGGACCAATACCATGAGCCGTGAATTATTACTGCGCGGGCAGGCAGTGGGTGTACTGGCGTATGACCCCTGGCAGGATCAGGTGATCATGGTGGAACAATTCCGGGTGGGAGCCTTGCAGGATAAAACCAGCCCCTGGCTACTGGAAATGATTGCAGGAATGGTCGAAGCTGGAGAAGAGCCGGAAACAGTGGCTCATCGGGAAGCAGAAGAAGAAGCCGGACTAAAACTTTTGGCACTTCAGCCATTGTTCACCTACTATTCCAGCCCCGGCGGCACCGATGAACAAATTCTACTCTACTGCGCGGTGGTGGATGCCCGTGGAGTGGGTGGCATCCACGGCCTGGCAGAAGAAAATGAAGACATCCGAGTGGTTGTGCTGCCGCGTGAAGTTGCACAACAACAAGCCAGCAAGGGTCGAGCCTGTAACGCCATGAGCCTGATCAGCCTGCAATGGCTGCAAATGAACCATCAACAGCTACAAATGCAGTGGCAAGATCAACAACCGTCGTTCAATAAACCCTCAGCACTCAATAACCCATGAATCCACAGGCACAAAACATGCAAAAACGCCCGGCAGCCGACCTGAGTCGGCTGCAAAGTGATGCAGCAGCCAACTATCTGCTGCTGCAACGACTCTGGCATCAACCAGAGCAGGGAGTACAACTGATCGGGCTGCGTCAGCATGGACGCGACCTGGGTTTTCTGCGCCTGCAACAGCTGGAACTAACCACCTGGACTCAACTGCTGCAATTGCAGTTTTTTGCGGAAAGTGAGCACCCTTGGCTGCGTCCAGTCAGCCTTGAAATTCGTGTTTACCATGATGTCAAACTGGCTGAAGTGATCCGTTTCCAGCAGCAACAGCCACGAGAAGGGCAATACAACTACCCGAATGAACAGATGTTTCATCCTGACGAAAAAGTGCAGGTAAACGCCTTCTTGAAAGAATGGCTGAAACTGGCACTGGATCGAGGTTACACCCCCAAAGAAGAAGTCTTGCCTTATGGCTAAACGTCCGGTTCTGCGTGTGGTGCAAATGACTGATCTGCATCTGCTGAGTGATCCGGCGGCGCGCTTTAAGGGAGAAGACACCCGTAGCCGCTTTTTACAAGCACTGGCTCTGACAAAAAGGCTGGCACCCGATCTACTGATTCTGACCGGTGATCTGGCACAGGATGAAGCACAGGACACCTATTTATGGTTGTATCAACAGCTGCAAAACAGTGGCATTCAGTGGTTCTGGTTACCGGGTAATCATGACCGACCGGAATTGATGCAGCTTTTTGCGCCACCAGTATTTTATCACCAGACTCCCCACTGGCAATTACTGGGGTTAAATACCCGCCTGCCAGGCAGGCCGGAAGGTGAGCTGAGTGAGACAGAGCTGCAACGCCTGCAACAGGCACTGGTTTGTAACAAACCCTTGTTACTGGCCATGCACCACCATCCGCTGCAGGTTAAAAGCCGCTGGATGGATGCCATTGCCTTGCAGAATACTGATGCCCTCTGGCAGCTTGTGGACAAAAACACAGTATTGAAACTTTTGCTCTGTGGACATGTTCATCAGCCCCTGTCACGCTGGCATCAGGGTGTGCAGGTGCTGGCCAGCCCGGCCACAGCATTACAATTCACACCCTTGCAGAACGAATTTTCAATTAATAACAAGGCATTGCCGGCAATACGCCTGGTTCGTTTGTTACCCGGTGGTGTTTTTTCCAGCCGCCTGCTGTATTTTAATCCACAGCACTTTACTCACAGGGAAGGTGGACAGGCATGTGGATAACTTTAGTAAAACAGGTCAGGACGCTGGTGCCTGCTGGCCTTCTTAAAGCTGGTTAAAAAATGATCGACCCATCAGAAAAAATCATTATCGGTGCACGCGAGGTCATTATCTTTCCTCAACTGCAACTGCGTGTTCATGCCAAGGTGGATACCGGAGCCAAAACCTCCTGCCTTCACGCCACACATATCAAGACCTTTGAAAAAAAAGGGCAATTATGGGTACGCTTCACTACACTGGATGAAACCCAATCAGAGCCGCAGACGGTGAACTGTGAATTACCCGTGCACGATCATCGCAAGGTTCGCAGCTCCAATGGTCATGCCCACTGGCGTTATGTGGTGCGTACAGAAATCCAGCTGGGCAGTCTGAAAGAAAAAATTCAACTGACTCTGGCTGACCGCTCTCGAATGAAATACCCTATGCTGCTGGGGCGCAGTGCAATGGAGCAGCACCTGCTGGTTGCACCCGGTGCAGCTTACCTGCTTGGACCACTCTGAATACCCTGCAGGCACCAACCCGGTTTCCCTTTCTGTTCTCTGGATTTGTTCATGCATCTAGCCATACTGTCACGTAATCCCAATCTTTACTCCACCCGCAGACTGCTGGAAGCAGCAGAAAGCAGGGGACATACCGCACGGGTCATCGACACCCTGCGCTGTTACATGAACATTGCTTCACACAAACCCACCATCCACTATAAAGGAACCGATCTGGAACCTTTTGATGCGGTGATTCCACGCATTGGCGCTTCTGTCACTTTTTATGGTGCCTCGGTGTTGCGCCAGTTTGAAATGATGGGTGTTTATACTCTGAATGAATCGGTCGCCATCACCCGCTCCCGTGACAAACTTCGCTCGCTGCAGCTGTTGTCACGCAAGGGAATTGGCCTGCCAGTCACAGGATTTGCCCATTCCCCTGATGACATTCCCGATCTGATTCGTATGGTCGGTGGTGCACCGCTGGTGATCAAACTGCTGGAAGGTACTCAGGGTATTGGTGTGGTACTGGCTGAAACCGAAAATGCCGCTGAAAGTGTGATTCAAGCCTTTATGGGTTTAAAAGCCAACATCATGGTGCAGGAGTACATCAAAGAAGCGGGTGGTGCTGATATTCGTTGTTTTGTGATTGGTGAAAAAGTGGTTGCCGCCATGAAACGCCAGGCCATGCCGGGTGAGTTCCGTTCCAACCTGCACCGTGGCGGACAAGCCGAGCTGGTGAAAATCACCCCTGAAGAGCGCTCAACCGCAATTCGGGCAGCCAAAGCCATGGGGCTACAAGTCTGCGGTGTGGATCTGCTAAGATCCAATCATGGGGCTGTGGTGATGGAGGTTAACTCATCACCGGGTCTGGAAGGCATCGAGGCCGCCACCCAGAAGGACATTGCTGGTCAGATCATTGATTTTATTACTCGTAATGCCGGCCCTAATAAAAATCGCACGCGGGGACGCGGATAAAAGGATTAGCCATGCTGGACGCACAAATTGACTGGCACTCGTTGCCGATACAAGAAGCCGCCCTGGCTCTGTACAAGCATGAGCGCATCAAACGTAACTCTGCCAATGCACCCCTGGTAGATGAACTGATCACCAGTAACTGGCTGGTTCCGGAAGATGAGCAGGATGGTTTTATGCTCAGTGCCAGAGGCCGTTCGGGTCTGGTTGAGCTGATGGATCTGCGGCTACCGGAATGGCGCGAGTGGCTGGATGTGCTGGAAGGTGACCCGCTGTTATTAAGTGAATTGTTTGAGCTGCGCTGGAATTTTCTGCAAGAGCAACTGCGCTCGGATCTACCCAGAGTGCTAAACAGAAAATCCCTGCAACATGCACTGCTGGGTAATCCCGAACAGACTCTACCTGACCACCTGCAAAAACAGCTGCCCCAATTAGAACTTAGTGAGGATCGTTGCCTTCACCTGCGAGGCAATATGGATCTAAAGCTGGTTCGCAAACACGGCAACAGTATTGAACTGAAAAAAATCTGGCGACAACTGAGTGAAGCGGTTTTACCGGAGCGGGATTTCCGGCAAGTGCATGAGCTGGATGGTGAACTGCCCTATCTGGTGATGAGCATTGAAGATCGAGGGGTATTTCTGGATATTGATCTGCCGGAAAACCTGCTCGCCATCTGGGCACCGCCGGATCAACTGGAACTGGTCGGTGATTTTCTGAAGTTTCTGCCCCAGTTTGTTCCCCACGTCCATTTTGGTGACCTGGATCACCGTGGATTGGTGATTGCTGAACGATTGGCCATACAAAGCCAGCGCCCTGTCAGACGTTTTATCCCAGCCTTCTGGCAAGACTACCTGCCTCATTTTGCCGCGGCGACTCAGGACGAACCTTCTGATAAAAACACCTCTGGCAAGGGTGAGCGCTGGCGTGGCCCGGTACTTTCCGTGGAACTGCTGCGCAAACTCATGACCAGCAACCGCTGGCTGGCTCAGGCACCCCTGCTGCTGGATGCCCGTCTGCACGAAGAAATGCGCAAACTGATGGATTAAACCTGAGCCACACTACTCCGGCTGCAGGCTTTGTACGATGTGGTGGTAACTGGCAAAACGAGTAGTTGCTATTTTACCCTCTTCAACAGCTTGTTTCAGGGCACAGCCCGGATCTTGCTGATGACGGCAATCCCGGAAACGACACAATCCCAGAAATGGGCGAAACTCCATAAACCCCTGCGCCACATCTTCCGGTTGTAAATAACCCAGTGAGAACTCACGGATTCCGGGAGAGTCAATCAATTGCCCACCCTGCGGAAAATGAAACAGTTTTGCGGTGGTGGTGGTGTGACGCCCCTTGCGGGTATCTTCTGACAAACTGCCAACCCGCAGATCTACACCGGGTAACAGATGATTGATCAGGGATGATTTACCCACCCCGGACTGACCCACAAACACACTGATACGATCCCGCAGATTATCCTGTAGCTGCTGCAAATCCTGCTGTTGGTAAGCCGAGGTGATTAACACTCGATAGCCCAGTTGCCGATAGGTTTCCAGCAGGCCATTAATATGCGATTGCTGAGCTGCGGTCAGGCGCTGCGGTTCTTGCATCAGATCCCATTTGTTAATGACCAGGATTGGTTCAATGTCGGTATGTTCTGCCGCCACCAGATAACGATCAATCAGATTGGCATGGGGTTCGGGCTCCGGTGCAATCACCAGTAATAACTGATCGACATTGGCGGCAATGGCTTTCATCACACCGCGCATGTCAGGTCTTGCCAACAAACTGCGACGCGGCTGTCTGGATTCGACTACACCATTTTCTTCCGGGGTCTGGTGGGGGCGCCAGCTAACATAATCACCGGTGACCAGACTTTCCACATTGGCTCGTACATGGCAACGCTGCCTTTGCCCTTGCAGATGGCCATCCAGTGCTTCCACTTCCACCTGACGGCCAAAGTGTGCGGTTACTAACCCTGCATGAGGTTCGGTCAGCAGCCCTTCTTCCAGGCTGTTATCTACTTTGCGATCCTTGCGCTGGGCACGTTCATTACGCTCGTTCTGTACCTTGTCGATACGCCACTGTTGCTGGCGGGTCAGCTTACGACCACTCATTCGCAGCTGGAGTCCGGCAGACGGATGAATTCATCCCGGTAAAAACGCAGCTCAGCAATCGACTCACGGATATCATCCATGGCGAGGTGGGTGCCTGCTTTTTTGAATTTTTTGGGTAACTCAGGACTCCAGCGTTTTGCCAGCTCCTTAAGGGTGGAAACATCCAGATTGCGATAATGAAAAAAGGCTTCCAGCTCTGGCATTTCACGCTCCATAAAGCGTCGATCCTGATGCACACTGTTACCACACATCGGGCTGGCACCGGCTTTGACATGGCGACGTAAAAAAACCAGTGTCGCCTGTTCAGCTTCTGCTGTAGTGGTGGTGCTGTCTTTAACTCGCTGGGTCAGGCCAGAGGCACCGTGCGTTTTGGTGCACCATTCATCCATGGCATCCAACAGGCTGTCCGGCTGATGAATTGCCAGCACTGGACCTTCTTCCAGAACATTCAGGTTGCTGTCAGTGACAATGGTGGCAATTTCAATAATACGTTCCTTGTTCGGATCTAACCCGGTCATTTCCAAGTCTATCCAGATCAGGTTAGAGGGCACTGCTTGTTCTTTTTCAGCCATGCTGGAAACACTTCCTAAAAGGTTGGGATACAAACCTGATATTACCACATTTACTGTGTCTTAAAGATGCAGCTCCAGCAGCGCTCCAGTCCATACTGCCAGATCGCGTAAACGCTGCACCTCAGCCACCTCAAAATGTCTCGGTTGATGATCTGCGATATTCAGGCTACCCAGTAGTTGTTTGCCAACAAAAATGGGGACACCTACATAACTACGCACCCCCAATGCCAGTGCCAGCGGGGGCTGTAGATCATCCGGCACTTGTTGCAAATCCTGAATCTGAATCTGTTCAGCCGGTATGGTCAGCGGTAAACCGCAGAGGGCATCATCCATTAACAGACGTTGCTGGCTTTCACCGGCAAAATACAGGCGTAGATGCCGGTGCTCACGTAAACCTATGGCTGCAACCGGCACATTGAAAATTCTCTGGCAATTCAGGGCGACCCTGCGAAAACTGGGAGCACACACCTGCCCAAGATGAGGTATAAGACTATCAATAGCAGATTTTCGATAGGCTTTCATGGAATTTGCCTCTCGTTGCAAGTATTCAAATCAACACCAACAGTGCAAGCTGGAGCCAAGGGGCGCTATAATTCTGCGCCAGAAATTAACCTTTTATATGAACTATCCTGAGTATAGAAACTTTCGGTTTTTCTGCTTACAGGATTTCATAATTTTTACGGGCAACTGATGAACACCCAGGATCGCAGCATCGTTTTGATCAATTTGTCAGGGCATGATCGCCCCGGCATCACCTCGGCCATCACCGAAATTCTTGCCGGTTATGGCGTAAATATCCTGGATATCGGTCAGGCCGTTATTCATGACACCCTGGCACTGGGGCTGCTGGCTCATTTACCACCTTCAGCACAGCACTCTCCGGTATTGCAGGAGTTACTGTTCAAAGCGCATGAATGGGGTATGCAGATCCGCTTTACGCCGGTTTCTGAAACCAGTTATGAACACTGGGTCGGTGGGCAGGGTAAGGGGCGTTATATTGTTACCCTACTGGGTCGTCGTATTACCGCAGAGCAGATTGCCCGTGTTACACGCACGGTGGCTGGTAATGGCTTAAACATTGATCGCATCCATCGCCTGTCCGGGCGCATCAGCATGTCACGGTTGGCTGAGCAAGGGCGTGCCTGTGTGGAGTTTTCGGTACGCGGTGATACTCTGGATACCGCCGAGTTGCGCCGTCATTTTCTGGCACTGGCCGGTGAGCTGGAAGTGGATATCGCCGTGCAGGAAGACAATATCTACCGCCGTAATCGCAGGCTGGTGGTGTTTGATATGGATTCCACCCTGATCGAAGCCGAAGTGATTGATGAACTGGCCAAGGAAGCCGGAGTGGGTGAAGAGGTAGCTGCCATCACCGAACGCGCCATGTGTGGTGAACTGGATTTTAACGAAAGTTTTAAAGCCCGTGTGGCGCTGTTAAAAGGACTGGATGCCTCGGTACTGGAAAAAATCGCCCAGCGCCTGCCGATTACTGAAGGTGCTGAAAAACTGGTCTCCACTCTTAAGCGTCTGGGTTATCGCACCGCCATTCTTTCTGGTGGTTTCACCTATTTTGGTGAATACCTACAAAAGAAACTGGGTATTGATGAAGTTCATGCCAATCTGCTGGAAGTGGAAAACGGCAAGGTCACCGGACGTGTGGTCGGACGGGTGGTGGATGGTCAACGCAAGGCAGAACTCCTGCAGGAAATTGCCAGTAAAGAAGGCATCAACCTGGAGCAAGCCATTGCGGTGGGTGACGGCGCCAACGATTTACCTATGCTGGGACTGGCTGGACTGGGCATTGCCTTCCGTGCCAAACCCCTGGTGCGCCAGAATGCGCGTCATGCCCTATCCACCCTTGGGTTGGATGCCATTCTGTACCTGATTGGTTTTTCTGATCGGGATATCGAACAGGAAGGCCTGCATCCCAAGAGTCATGACCTCTGAAACGCCTACGGCAGACCAGTGGTTTCTTTATCTGGTTGAGCTGGCATCCGGAAAGCTTTACACCGGTATCACCCGTGATGTGCAGAGACGCTTTACTGAACACCAGTCCAATACCAGCAAAACCGCACGCAGCCTGCGTGGCAAAGGCCCTCTAAAGCTGGTTTTTTCCTGTGTTGCAGGCAACCAAAGTGAAGCGTTAAAGCTGGAGCACCAAGTCAAAAAACTGTCACGTGACAAGAAGTTGCAGTTGATTGATGGCAGTTTTGACATTTCTTTCTTGCGTATTTCTGAACCTTGCTCTAAAAGTACTTGACGTGGGAGCTGTTTTACCTCAGTCTAGATTGTGTAGGCAGCAAGGTAGCAAGAAGAAGTGTCGTAACGCAGTTGTAATCGAATTATCGGTAACATCAGTTCGTCATTCGTACTATCTTGATTCCCGCAACACCGAGTCTGAAGAATTGGTCGGATGACTCAAAATTAAACTGTAATACAGGAATTTTTGATATGGCAACTGGTACCGTTAAATGGTTCAACGACACTAAAGGCTTCGGCTTCATCACTCCTGATGACGGTGGCGATGATCTGTTTGCTCACTTCTCTGAAATTCAATCTTCAGGCTTCAAATCCCTGCAAGAAAATCAGAAAGTGTCCTTCGAAGTGACTACTGGCCCTAAAGGCAAGCAAGCTGCGAAGATTCAGCCTCTCTAATCAACTCTGTTGATTGTTGGCTTAAAAAACCCACCGCAAGGTGGGTTTTTTTATGGAGACGATTTAACACCAGTTTCGCATAATTCATCCCTTTGTCATCTACCCTGTAATACAGTTACACTTATCGCTGATTCAGCCACTGTGCGGTTCTTTCTATGGTTTCTGCCACCCCAAACAAAAAAACCTTTTTTTTCTCGCTGCTGCGTCGCTTGCTGCTGGCAGCCTTTATCTGGTGGTTGATTACTGAAGGTCAGGCGGCCAGCTGGATCATTGG
>NZ_JACUUA010000018.1 GCF_014859565.1 Marinospirillum sp.
AAAAGTTTTCTGGTATTACCCGCCCGTTTTTATGACCACAACTCATCCGGGCATTTGGTTTCACGTCTTACTTATAACGTGGAGCAGGTCACCGGAGCTGCGACCAACGCCATCACGGTATTAATTCGGGAAGGTCTGTTTGTCATCGGACTGATGGCTTATCTGATCTGGGTCAACTGGGCGCTGGCACTGGTATTTGTTGCCGTGACACCCATCATTGGTGTAGTAGTCAGTTATGCCAGCAAACGCTTTAGAAAAATCAGCCGTCGCATTCAGGGGTCCATGGGGGACATTACCCATGTAGCTTCCGAAGCCATTAGTGGTTACCGCGTGGTACGCAGTTATGGTGGCAGTGAATTTGAATACCAGCGTTTTCTGCATGCCAGTGATAATAATCGTAAACAAGCCATGAAAATGGCACTCACCAAAGCCATCAATACCCCGGTGGTACAGTTGATTATCGCGGTGGCACTGGGTTTTCTGGTGTGGTTGGCGCTGTCGCCGGATTTGATGGGCAGCATGACACCCGGTGAGTTTATTGCCTTTCTTACCGCTGCATCATTGATGGCCAAACCCCTGCGCCAACTCACCGAGATTAACAACACCATCCAGAAGGGGTTGGCGGCCTCACAAGACGTATTTGCCTTTCTTGATGCTCCAACAGAACCTGATCAAGGTACTCAAACTCTAGGTCGTGCTGAAGGCCGGGTAGAGTTTGATCAGGTTTGTTTCAGTTATGGCTCGGATCAACCCCAGGTGCTCAAAAACATCAACCTCAGTGTTAAACCCGGTGAAATGATTGCACTGGTTGGGCGCTCGGGCAGTGGTAAATCCACCCTAGCCAGCCTGATCCCGCGTTTTTACGAACTGGAACAAGGACAAATCCGGCTGGATGGTGTTCCCATTGATGAGCTCACACTCAGCAATCTCAGGAAACAAATTGCAATCGTCACCCAGCAGGTCACCCTGTTTAACGATACCCTGGCAGCTAACATCGCTTATGGCATCACCAACCCGGATCGTCAGGCGATCGAAGCTGCAGCCAAGGCTGCTTACGTGATGGACTTTGTCGAAAAGCTCCCGCAAGGGCTGGATACACTGGTAGGTGATAATGGAGTGTTGTTGTCCGGTGGTCAGAGACAACGTATAGCCATTGCCCGCGCCATCATGAAAAACGCCCCTATTCTGATTCTGGATGAAGCCACTTCGGCGCTGGATACTGAGTCAGAGCGTTACATCCAGCAGGCACTGGAACACGTGATGCAAGGGCGAACCACCTTTGTTATTGCCCACCGCCTGTCCACCATCGAAAAAGCGGATCGTATTCTGGTGGTGGCAGAAGGGGAGATCGTGGAATCCGGTACTCACCAAGAGTTGATCCAGCAGGATGGTACTTATGCCATGCTGCACAAGATGCAGTTTCACGAACAGGTGACACCCCAGTAATGAAGCTGCAGCAGTGGGTTGAACAACACTGGTATGCCAGAAATCCAGGTGTTCTGCGGTTACTGGCTCCGCTGGAGGCACTCTACTGCCATAAAATGCAGCAACGCCAACAGGCTTACCGGCAGGGTAAAAAGCCATCCAGTCATCCCGGTGTACCGGTGATTATTGTCGGTAACCTCACTGTAGGCGGCAGTGGTAAATCTCCAGTGGTAGCAGCGCTGGCTGGTTATTTTTGTCAAAAAGGTTGGAAGCCCGGCATCATCAGCCGGGGTTACGGCGGTAAAGCCACACACTACCCCTTACTGGTCACAACCGGCAGTGATCCGGCAGAAGTGGGTGATGAACCACTGATGCTGGCACAACAGACCGGATTACCCGTAGCCGTAGACCCGGATCGACCAGAAGCTGCCCGCTTGTTGGTCGAACAAGGCTGTAACCTTCTGCTAGCGGATGACGGATTACAGCATCTTGCATTACAACGGGATATCGAGCTGGTGGTGTTGGATGGTGCCCGTGGGCTGGGTAATGGGCATTGCCTGCCGATGGGGCCATTAAGAGAAGCAAGCAGTCGTTTAAACAGTGTGGACTTCATCCTCTGTCAGGGTGGGTTAACCGTGCCATTGCCAACAGACTGCCCTGCCGTAGATCAACGCTGGATCAACTACAGCCTGCAACAAATCGGCTGGCGCTGTGGTGATGGTAAAACTCAAACCGACATGCCATTCAAATCCGGTCAGCAGGTACATGCCTTGGCCGGTATCGGTAACCCAAAGCGTTTTTTTGATCAACTGCGACAGCAAGGGCTGGATGTTATTGAACACCCGCTAAAAGATCACGCACAAATGGATGCCCGCCTGCTGGATCTACCCGGCGAGCAACCCATCCTGATGACCGCCAAGGATGCTGTAAAACTCCAGCCTTGGTTGAATACACGTCACTGGGTGGTAGAAGTTCAGGCCGCATTACCCCAAACCTTGCTGGAAACACTGCAAAGCCGTCTACAAGTCCAGTTGAATCTACTGCAATAGAAGCCAAAACCATGATTGAAGCTCCAGCCATACCAGAAATTGAAGCCTTCTTAAAATGCCGCACCCCACAAGCCTGGGTGAATGCCGCGCTGGCACAGCTCGACATCCTGTTGATCGACCATGCCCAGTGCGAAAAAAAAGCTGCAGCAGCAGCCATGAGTCTGATGCACCGGCACACAGAGCGCACTGAACTGCTGAAAAAAATGTCTCAGCTGGCGCGGGAAGAACTGCTACATTTTGAACAGGTGGTTAACCTGCTGCAGGAGCGGGGCATTGTTTACCAGAATCTCAGTCCATCGCGTTACGCTGATTGTTTACGCAAACATCTGCGCACCAGTGAAGAAGGGCGATTTATCGATTTATTGATTATCGGTGCCATCATCGAAGCTCGCTCTTGTGAACGCTTTGCTGCACTGATTCCTCATCTGGATACACCCTTGGCAAAATATTACCGTTCACTGATCAAATCTGAAGCCAGGCATTTTGTAGACTATCTGCAACTGGCAGAGCTCTATTCATCCGAACTAATTGGTCAACGTGTTGAGGCGTTGTTACAAGTTGAGCAGGATCTTATAGAAAGCCCAGATACAGAGTTCAGGTTTCATTCGGGTGTACCAACCATTGATACACTTTAGTAACTGTAAAGGGTTAAAGGTTTATGCTATAAGCTCTATATAAACCCTTAATAGCCTAGATCCGCCTGACCAGAATGAGGAAAGCACAATGATACTTAAACCAACCCGTATTGCCCTGGCACTGGCTGCACTTAGCCTGCCCTTCGCAGCGGTGACTGCTTCTGCCAACCAATCCCTTGTCAGTCCTGGTTACTCAGCAACGATTGGTGGTGTATTCAACAGTGCCACAGTGCATTCTAGCTCAAAAAACCCTGCAGGCAACAACCTGCTACTGCGTGACGGCGAGCGTATGCGTTTTGGTTACCTGAGTAATCTGGGCATGTACATGGAGTTCGGTCAGGTGGATGAGCTTGAAGATACGCTGGATGGAATTGTTAATTTCCTTGATGGTCAGGAAATTGATGTGGATGCACTGGTTGCTGATCCTTCTGGTACTGTGACTGAGGTTACAGCTGCTGCCGAGGAAGCTTTTGATATGCTGCTGGATGATCTGGAGCGCAATGGTCAGTTTCGTTTTGGTGGTATGGTACAAGCACCGCTGACTCCTTTTATTATTGGCTCACAGACAGCCAAGGGTACGTTCAGTATCAATGCCTCTGGCAGTGTGCAGGGTTCGATGGGTGTTATTAATGGTAAAGGGGCGAATATTGATATTATCTATGATCCGGCTGAAGAATTACTCACTTACAATTCCGGTGACACCGATGCCGGTGTTGACTTGCGGGTAGCTAGCATTACTCATCTGGCTGTGGGTTACGGCACCAACCTGGGTGAGTGGTTCGATATCAATCTGCCAAAAGGTGAGTTGGAACTGGGTGCACGCCTGAACCTTTATCAAGTTGAAACGGCTCGTACTTTTGTTGCTCTGCAGAATGATGATGATGAGTTTGAAATCGGCGATAGCTTCGAATCAGCTGAAAACAACACCCAAAAGACCAATCAGCTTGGTTTGGATCTTGGTGTGATGTGGCATGCCAGCAACATGCAGGCAGGTTTGACTATCTACAACCTGAATGAGCCCGAGTTTGATTACCCAGATCTTGGTAAGGTGCTGGATAACGATACATTAGGCAAGCTGAAAAACTTGCAATCTGCAGGCAAAAGCAAAGTCGCAGATACTGTGACTCTAAGTCGTCACTCAGTAGTTGAGGGTGCTTACTTCACCCAAAATCGCAATTGGGTGCTGCAGGGATACTATACACTGGGTACAGCCACCAACTTTGTTGGTGATGAGTACCAGATGATGGGCGTGTCTGCTGGCTATTTCTCTGACTCTTGGTGGTTGCCAGGAGGTCGCCTTGGTTACAACAAAAACATCACAGGTACCGAGCTAAGCACGATAAATGGTGGTGTGACCTTCTTTGGCATGATGAACCTTGATGTAGCCATGGGGCTGGAAACTGTGGAGTACGAGGGCAGCAATGTCCCTCGCTACTTCGCAATCAGTCTGGGCTTTGAAGAAAAGTTCTGATAAATCAGTATTATTAGCAAGTCATTGATATTTAGTTAAAAAAAGAGTGCCTTTGGCACTCTTTTTTAATGGGGCTGCTTAAGATTCCTGTTCAGTGGCGTGTTAGACTCTATATAAGAAAGAACAACATCAGGAGTATTCAGCGTGTCGTCAACCATCACTCTTCGCAAAGTCATCATTCCAGTTGCTGGACTTGGTACCCGCCTGCTGCCGATCAGTAAATCCATTCCTAAAGAAATGCTGCCTGTGGTGGATCGCCCTTTGATTCAGCATGTGGTTGAAGAGGCTTTGGCTGCTGGTTTAAATGAAGTGATTCTGGTCACCCGCAGTGGTAAATCAGCGATAGAGGATCACTTTGATTGCCACTACGAACTGGAAAGTGAACTGGAAAAGAAAGGCAAAACGGCTTTGTTAAAAGCCTTGCGTGACATTGCTCCACCGGAATTAAAAATCACCAGCGTACGCCAGGGTCGTGCTCTGGGCTTGGGGCATGCCATTCATTGTGCTGCACATTTATTGCAACCCAGCGAGCCTTTTGCCGTGATTTTACCGGATGTGCTGGTGAAGCCTGCTTTGGATAACAAGGCCATGATCGACCTGGCTGTGATGGCAAAAACCAGCCAGGAAAGACAAACAGCCCAGATTATGGTTGAGGAAGTGCCGCTGGAACGAGTGGATCAATATGGCATTGTCAATTGTGGTGGTGTGGAGTTGCAGCCCGGTGCAACGGCACCCATGTTATCGGTGGTCGAAAAGCCATCACCGGCTGATGCACCGAGTCGTTTATCTGTAATCGGGCGCTATATACTGCCAGGCGAGATTATGGCGATACTGGCCGAGACACCACCCGGTGCCGGAGGAGAAATCCAATTGACTGATGCCATTGCAGAACTCATCCGCAGAGGTGGAACGGTTGAAGCCTATCGGATGCATGGTCGTACTTTTGATTGTGGTTACATCCAGGGCTGGCTGCAGGCCAATCAGCAATTAGGCAGGGAAGCTGGTTTACTGGAGTAAACAGGATGAAAAATCTGGATGCTTTTTACCGGTTAACAGGGCTTAGCCGACAATCCCTGATATTAGCCGACTTGTTTGCTGATCAGCCGGATCGTGGTCAGCTTTTTTGCATCAAGAGCCCGTACCTTATGCTGGATTTCAGCAAGCAGCGGGTAACATCCGATATTTTGAATCATTTGGAAAAACTGGCACAACAGGCCGAATTACCCTACTGGCGTGAGCAGTTGTTTACAGGTGCAGTGGTTAACCCCAGCGAAAACCGTGCAGCTTTGCATACAGCCTTGCGTGCACCGGCAAATCAACAATCAGCCGATCTGGCTTGCGTGGAGGAGCAGCTGCAGCGTATGGATCGGCTGGTAACACGTATTCAATCTGGTGTCTGGCGGGGTTATTCCGGCAAACGCATCACAGATGTAGTGAATCTGGGCGTGGGCGGTAGTGATCTCGGGCCCTTAATGGTGACCCATGCCTTACGAGAACATGCCGAACCACAAGCGCGGGCATTACGAGTACACTTTGCCTCCACCATTGATGGTAGCCAGTTGTTTGATTTGCTGGAGCATCTAAGTCCGGAAACTACGCTATTCATCATTTCTTCCAAGTCTTTTACCACTATTGATACCTTGTCCAATGCCAATACAGTGCGCTCCTGGCTAAGCAGCCACTGCAACGATGAACAACGTGTATTACGCTGTCACTTCATTGGGGTTTCTGCCACGACAGAAAAAATGGATGCCTGGGGCTTGCCGCCAGAAAACCAGCTGGCCTTCTGGCAGTGGGTGGGAGGGCGTTTCTCTCTTTGGTCAACGATAGGTTTGCCAATTGCACTGGCTTTGGGTATGTCTGTTTTCCGGCAGTTGTTGTCAGGTGCACACGCCATGGATGAACACTTCCGTCATGCTCCAATGCTGCAAAACTTACCGGTGATGCTGGCCTTACTTGGGGTATGGAATGTCAATTTTCTGGATATTCGTGCTCACGCAATTTTGCCTTATGACGGCCGACTAAAGTACTTCCCTTCCTATCTGGAGCAACTGGAGATGGAAAGCAATGGCAAATCGGTCGATCGTGCTGGTCAGCCAATTGATCATGCCACCTGTCCGGTGCTATGGGGAGAGATTGGTGCCAATGCCCAGCATGCTTTTTATCAGCTGTTGCACCAGGGTACTCAACCAGTAGCATCAGACTTCATACTTGCAGCACGGCGTTACGACAATGCCCGTCACTACGCTCACTACGCAGAACTGCAGGCACAGCATCAGCTGAATATTGCCAACTGCCTGGCTCAGTCACGTGTACTGGCGCTGGGCAATGCGGCTGTAGAACCCACAGATAATCCTTTCCGCCATTATCCCGGTAACCAGCCATCCTCCACCTTGCTGCTGGATAGTCTGGAGCCGCAAAGTCTGGGTGCACTGATTGCAGCTTACGAACATAAGGTATTTACCCAGGCTGTCATCTGGGGGATTAATCCCTTTGATCAGTGGGGTGTGGAGCTGGGCAAACAGGTTGCTTTGCAGCTGCAGCCATTGCTGATTTCAAGTCTGGAAGAGAGTGAAGTATTGCTGGACTCATCCACATTGCAACTGGCTCGGTACATTCAGGAGCAACAGTCATGAACGTATTGATGTTAGGGAATAATCTGGAATCCTGGACTTACACTGCTGCGCTGGCTTCGACAGGTTGTGTCATCCACATGGATAGCAAAGAGCTACCAGATGCTGACAGCGAGTTGATGGAGCCGGATCTGTATCGACTTTTGTTAAAGCAGCGAGAGGCTGGTCGTCTGGTCTTTGGCTCTGACAAGATTGAAGTGGATCTGCTGATTGATGCACGCCAGCAAACGGATGAACAGCGTCTAGAGTTGGATCTACTGGATTTTGCGGCACGTTTGGAGGCATTGCCAGCAGAACACCAGATTGTAGTGGCTTTGGTGCAACCTGTGCCAGTTGGAACTACCGAGCGACTGCAAAACAAGTTGCAACAGCAGGGTTTTAAACAATTGTTGATGGTTTACTGGCCGGGCTTTGTGCAGGCAGGCAGGGCACTGGAAAGTTTTACGCGCTCACAGCGCATCATACTGGGCAGCAACCAACCTACGGCAACAAGTCTGATTCGTCGATTGATGTCACCCTTTAATCGTAGTCGTGATGCCTTGCTGGTCATGCCCCCTAAAGAGGCAGAGCTGACCAAAATTGCCATCAACGGCATGTTGGCAACCCGTGTCAGCTTTATGAACGAACTGTCGGAGCTGGCTAGTCAACGTGGTATTGATATTGAAACAGTACGCCAGGGAATTGGCTCGGATAGTCGAATTGGGTACCAATACCTTTACCCTGGATGCGGCTTCGGTGGCGAAGCTTTTTTACAAACACTCGATCAACTTGGGGCAGAGCTGAATCATCAGGCAGGCTTTGGATTGCTGGACAGTGTACAAGCCATCAATGATCAGCAAAAAGACCTGCTATTCCAGAAGTTCTGGCGCTTTTACCGAGCCGATGTTGCGGGTAAAGCAGTTGCCCTATGGGGCTGTGCCTTTAAACCCAATACAGCCAGCATTTCCGGCAGCCCTGCATTGGTGTTAATTGAGGCACTGCTGGCTCATGGTGTGCAAGTGCGGGTTTATGACCCCATGGCGCTGCCAACACTTCAGAAGCTGCTCGGTGAAAAGAACGGCTTGATTTATGCCGACTCACCGGAAGCAGCAGCCCAGGATGCGGATGCAGTTTTACTGGTGACCGAATGGAAAGAGTTCTGGAACCTGAACATGCAGACGATCCACGCCAGCATGAAAACACCACTGCTGCTGGATGGACGCAACATTTATGACCCCCAGGAGTTGCAGAGACAGAGCTGGATCTATTCAGGTGTGGGAAGAGGGCAAGCCATCTAGTTTTTTACTGCTCATGCTGTAAGAAATGCTACACTTACGCTTTTGATTTTCAATGGTTATAACAGGCCTCGGGAAAGCGCCGCAAAAATCCCGGGGCGGTAGCGTGCTTTTTTATAATGACTGGTTATCAAGGATTTTAGAATAATGAATATCACCATCGCCGGTACAGGTTATGTGGGTCTTTCTAACGCGGTGTTGCTGGCTCAGCATAATAAAGTGACGGCGCTGGATATTCTGCAAACCAAAGTTGACCAGATCAATACCAGGCAATCACCTATCGAAGATGTTGAAATTGAACAGTATCTGGCAGAAAAACCCCTTAACCTGATTGCAACGACCGATAAAAATGCCGCATATAAAGATGCAGACTTTGTCATCATCGCTACCCCCACCGATTACGATCCACAGACTAATTATTTCAATACTCAAAGCGTAGAAGCGGTCGTTCAGGATGTGTTGGCCATCAACCCCAGTGCAGTGATGGTGATCAAATCCACCGTGCCGGTGGGGTACACTCAAAGCCTGCGAGAAAAATTCAACACGCAGAGCATTCTCTTTTCGCCTGAGTTCCTGCGTGAAGGTAAAGCACTCCACGATAATCTATACCCCTCACGCATTGTTGTGGGAGAGCAGTCTGAACGCGCAGAAGTATTTGCCAACCTGCTGAAGGAAGGCGCCATCAAACAGGATGTGCCGGTGCTGTTCACCGACTCCACCGAAGCTGAAGCCATTAAGCTGTTTGCCAACACCTACCTGGCCATGCGAGTAGCCTATTTTAATGAGCTGGATTCCTACGCTCAGAGCCATGGGTTGAGCTCCCGCCAGATCATTGAAGGCGTTGGACTAGATCCCCGTATTGGTAGCCACTACAACAACCCCAGCTTTGGTTATGGTGGCTATTGTCTGCCAAAAGACACCAAGCAGCTGCTGGCCAATTACGACCAGGTGCCCAGCAACCTGATTAAAGCCATAGTAGATTCCAACACCACCCGCAAAGATTTCATTGCAGACTCCATTCTGGCTCGTAAACCAAAGATAGTGGGTATTTACCGGTTGGTGATGAAATCCGGCTCAGACAATTTCCGTGCTTCTGCCATTCAAGGTGTGATGAAACGCATCAAAGCCAAGGGTGTTGAAGTGGTGGTTTATGAACCTGCCCTGCAAGAAGACAGCTTCTACAACTCAAGAGTTATAAAAAATCTTGATGAATTCAAACAAATCAGTGATGTGATTGTCGCCAATCGTCGCTCAGAAAATCTTGCAGATGTAGAAAACAAAATCTATACCCGTGACCTGTTTGGCAGTGACTGAATACCACAGGACTATTTGATACCAAGGAACTAACGTGAAGAAAATAGAACAAAATCAACCGTCAACCCATGTTAACGAATACCGGGATGCCGGTTTTTACCGCTATCCGGATGATGAGATATCACTGGTAGACCTTGCCAAGATACTGGTTCATCGGCGTTGGTGGTTCTTTAGTGTTTTTCTGCTGACCGTCGCTATTGCAGTTGGACTCGCATGGATGAAAGCTACTTCTGGTGGGGCTGTGGTAAAAGATAAAGGACTAGTGGCCTTCACCAGCTTTGTTGCACTGGGCTACAAATCACCGAATCACTTTATTGAACCTATGGCATCTGTTGAAGCACAGCTTCTGCATATTCATCGCCCTTTACTAATAGAACAGCACCCCGAATTTGCAGGTTATCGTGTGAGGGTTAACTACTCAGAGCGTAGAAACCTGAACCAGGATGAAGGATCGAACCTCATCAGCATTATTACGCTTGCGCCTAAAGCTGCGCGTGATCAGGTGCAGGATTTCCATCGACAGCTGTTGAATCCTTTACTTGAAACTCACCAGGAGTTATTTGAGGCACTTATCCAACAGCTGGCTCAGAGTAAAACCACTCATACAGGTGCTCAGTTTCTCCCAACACGCTTGGCTGCACTGGCAGTGCCTGCCGAACCTGCTAAACCAAAAAGCACACTCAAGCCATCCTTGATTTTAGCCTTGGGTGCGGTATTGGGTGGCATACTCGGCATCATGGCGGCATTTTTTGCCGAGTTTGTCTGCCGGGTTCGTCAAAGCTTAAACGAAGAGAAGGTTTGATCCGTATGAAGACTCTTGTTACAGGCAACGCCGGCTTTATTGGTTTCCACACCGTCAAACAACTTTTAGAGCGTGGTGATGAAGTGGTTGGCTTTGACAGTGTCAATGACTACTACGACGTCACCATTAAAGAAGCTCGCTTAAAACTTCTCGCAGAAACGGCTGCCAAAACGGGCAGCAACTACACCTTTATTCGTGGCAACCTGGCGGATCAGGCTTTGGTGAAGCAGTGTTTTGAAGCACATCAGTTTGATCGGGTGATTCACCTGGCCGCTCAAGCGGGTGTACGCTATTCACTGGAAAACCCCCACAGTTATGTGGAAAGCAACATCATTGCTTTCACCAACATACTGGAAGCCTGCCGTTATTCCAAAACACCACATTTAACCTATGCCAGCACCAGCAGTGTTTACGGCGCGAATACCAAAATGCCCTTCAGTGAACACGAAGGCGTGAACCACCCCTTGCAATTCTACGCGGCCACCAAAAAAGCCAATGAAATGATGGCGCACAGTTACAGCCACCTATTTCAACTGCCCACCACCGGCCTGCGCTTTTTTACCGTTTATGGCCCATGGGGCAGGCCGGACATGGCACTGTTCAAATTCACCAAAAACACCCTGGAAGACCAGCCGATACCCGTCTTCAATCATGGCAACCACACCCGCGATTTCACCTACGTGGCCGACATCGTGGAAGGTGTGATTCGCTCCAGCGATCAGATCGCCCAGCCCAACCCCGAATGGGACAGCAACAACCCTGACCCGGCCACCAGCAACGCACCGTTTCGCATCTTCAACATCGGCAACAACAACCCAGTCAAACTCAGCGCCTACATTGAAGCCATTGAAGAAGCCCTGGGCAAAAAAGCCATCAAAGACCTGCTGCCCCTACAACCCGGCGACGTACCCGACACCTACGCCGACTCCAGCGAGCTGGAAAAAGCCACCGGCTACAAACCCGCCACACCGGTTAAAGAAGGTGTAGCGAATTTTGTAAGGTGGTATCAAGAGTTCTATAAAGTTTAATGACAATTAATTGATACTGATTAGCAGTGTATGTTTGAAGCCTATCTGACTTTATCACTTGTATTGGCAGTGCTTGCACTGCTGATCACTACTCGAATACCTGCCGATGTCATCATGATGGCCGCACTTGCTTGCTTGATGATAGTGGGCATCCTGACTCCCAGAGAGTCACTAAGTGGCTTCTCCAATACCGGTGTGATGACCATTGCAGTGCTTTATGTAGTGGCTGCAGGCCTGAAGGAGTCCGGTGCCATTCAGTACATTGCCCATCGCTTGCTGGGGCAGCCTCGTACTGCGCGGCAAGCACAGGGGCGGCTGTTGCTACCGGCTTCTCTGCTCAGTGCCTTCATGAACAACACAGCGGTGGTGGCGATGCTGATTCCAGCAGTGCAGGACTGGAGTCAGCGCATTCGCATTTCTGCTTCCAAGCTGCTGTTGCCACTCAGTTATGCCGCCATCATGGGCGGTACACTCACCTTGATCGGCACCAGCACCAACCTGGTGGTGGATGGCCTTTTGCAGCAGCAAAAGGGCATTGCACTGGGTATGTTTGAACTGGCATGGCTGGGCGTGCCGGTGCTGCTGGTGGGCGGTGGTTTTCTGCTGTTGTTCGGCGATCGCCTGCTGCCCAATCGCCAGGGGGCTGTTGAGCAGCTGGATCAGGCTCGTGAGTATGGGGTGGAGGTGGAGATCAGTCCAGGCAGTCCGCTGATCGGAAAAACCATTGCAGAAGCAGGGCTCCGTAGTCTCACCTACACCTACCTGGCTGAAATTGAGCGCAGAGGCAAATTGCTACCAGCTGTGGATCCTGACACAACGCTGGAAGCTGGAGATCTGCTGTTTTTTATTGGTGCATCCGAAGGTGCAAACGAGTTACGCAAAATCAACGGACTGCAGCCAGCTAGTGAGGATGTAAAAAAACTAAACATAGCTCATCACCAACGGCATTTGGTGGAGGTAGTGCTGGGGCCTGATTTTCCTGCGCTGGCTAAAACCATCCGTGAATCAGCTTTTCGGACTCGTTACAAGGCGGTCATCCTGTCTGTTTCGCGTGAGGGTTCGCGTCTGCTGGGTAAACTGGGTGATATTCGCTTTCAGGTGGGGGATACATTGTTGCTGGAAGCCGGTAAAAACTTTGTAGATCAATACCGCTTCCGTCGGGATTTTCTGCTGGTCAGCCTGCTCAACAATTCCACACCACCGGATTTTAGCAAGGCGCCCATGGCTCTGGGTTGGCTGGTGTTGCTTATTTTGCTCAGCACCACAGGACTACTAAGCATTCTGGAAGCAGCATTGATTGCTGCCGGTGGCATGTTGTTGACTCGTTGTGTAACCGCAAGTCGAGGGCGCGGCGCTATCGACTTAAGTGTGCTGGTGGTGATTGCGGCTTCTTTTGCGCTGGGAGCTGCCATGACTAAAACGGGCGCAGCTCAGATGTTGGCAAATCTTTTGCTTGGCGGTGCAGATACCGGTATGTCGCCCTGGCTGGCGTTGGCGCTGGTATACCTGATGACAGTGGTTTTCACCGAAATGATCACCAATAATGCTGCGGCGGTGTTGATGTTTCCGGTGGCCATGGCGGTGTCAGATCAACTGGGTGTCAGTTTTATGCCTTTTGCCATTGCTATCATGTTTGCCGCTTCGGCCAGTTTTATCACTCCGCTGGGTTATCAGACCAACCTGATGGTTTATGGTCCCGGTGGTTACAAAATGGCAGACTATGCACGCATCGGTCTGCCACTGAGTCTGCTGACCGGTTCAACAGCCGTGTTACTGATTCCCTGGATATGGAGTTTTTGAGTCAATGTTCAATCCTCAAGCCGTCATTACACTGGCACAGCAGGCAGGTGCAGCAATTCTGGAGATTTACAGCCGGGATTTTGCTGTTTATGACAAGTCGGATGCCAGTCCGCTGACGGAGGCTGATCTGGCTTCCCACCGCTGTATTGTTGCCGGTCTGGCCGAGTTGACACCGGAGATTCCGGTGCTTTCCGAGGAGTCTGTGGCAGATGAAACCACGGATCGTCTGAGCTGGAATCGTTACTGGCTGATTGATCCGCTGGATGGCACCAAGGAGTTCATCAAGAAGAACGGTGAATTCACGGTGAACATTGCACTGATCGAGAACCATCAGCCGGTGTTTGGTGTGGTGCATGCACCTGCATTAAACATCACCTGGTGGGGGCAGGCAGAGCAGGGTGCTTTCAAAATCGGGCAGGATGGTCAGCAGGCTGCCATTCAGGTGCGCACCCGCCCGGCCAGTACCAGTGACTGGAAGGTGGTTGGCAGCCGTTCACATCAGAGTGATGAATTCAAGGCATTCATGCAGCAGTACCCTGATGCACAACTGGTTTCCATGGGCAGTTCCATCAAACTTTGCCTGGTGGCAGAGGGCAGTGCAGACCTTTACCCACGCCTTGGACTCACCAGCGAATGGGACACTGCAGCCGCGCAGGCTGTTGTAGAAGCTGCCGGTGGACTGGTGCTCCAGTACCCCGACATGCAACCACTGCGTTGCAACACCAAACCCGATACCCTGTTGAATCCCCACTTTCTGGTCTGTGCCAGGCCATTATGAAAGAGCACGGACCTTTCATCTTCTGATAGAGAGCATTAGACTCAAGTCATGCCCCATTTTTCAGTTTCGGAACAGCAATATCTCTTGAATCTCGAGGTGAATCAGCTTCGGGAGTCGCTTGATTGCTGGGTACAGAAACTGCATGAGGACATCCTTTATCGGTCTGTGATGGAGTCTGATGCATTCCGGCGACTGAAAAACATTTCTTTTCTGGGTGCCATTGATTATTTGCCTTGTTATGAAAGTCATCTGAAAAAAGTGCCTCGCTCAAGAGCTGAGCATTCAGTACGGGTGGCTGCTCTGGCCTGTTTTGTGGCGGAGCATCGTGGTTATAGTCAGGAGTTGACCAAACATCTGGTTGTGGCCGGACTTCTGCATGATATCGGTCATCCACCCCTGTCTCACAGTGTTGAGCCTTATCTAAAGCAGCACTTTGGCTTTGGCCACCATGAAATGGGGCAAATGCTCTTGAAGGGTGAGCCAAGTGTTGGTAAAAGCCTGAGCAAAATACTGCAGGCTGAGCTGGATGTTGATTTCATTGATCAGCTTATAGCCGGTCAGGTTCCTCAGGATGAGGGTGGTGATCTTTTCAGTAGTCCAATCAATATTGACACCATTGACGGTATTTTGCGCACTCTTGCTTATCACCCGAAAGTAGCGATTCAATTGAAGCCGCTGGATGTGGCTTATGCCTCATTTATTCAATCAGAAAAAAAGCGTTTTGATGTTCTTGATGAGTTCTGGAGCTTAAAAGGGCTTGTATATAAAAATATCATTAATAATCGTGATGGTGCGCTTGCAGATCAGTACAGCCAGTATTATTTTTCTGTTGAATCTGGTGTGGTACTTGATGAACAAAGTCTTTTTGATGATGAAGTTCGATGGAAGAAAAAATTCAGTTCACTTTTTGATAATCTGAAATCTTTTAAAACAAAACAGCATCCTATTTTTAAAGAGGCAGTTGATATTGTTGATAGGGTCTACTATGTCGTGAATTCCAACGATGTTTTTGAGCGCTTCAGGTCTGATAAAACACAAAAACAGTTGCCGATTGAAAGTCAGAATGATTGCAAGCCTCTGCAACAGGTTTGCATGATTGTTTAAGGAGAACAGGGATGGTTCATGCAACAATTGAAAATTCACGGGTGTTCAGTCAGAACAAGATTGAAGTACTGCGCAATGCCTTTGACAAGGCTTTGAGTTTCAGTCAGTACAAAAACCATATCACAGTGGTGACAACTGGCTCTTACGGTCGTGGTGAGGCATCCGAAGAATCTGATCTGGACTGGTTCATTATTTTCGACAGGGATCTTGATCCGAGTGAAGCCATCCGTGAAGAAATCCAAAAAATTGGTGGTATTGTCTCTGCAGAGATTAAAAAAGAAGAAGGCGACAGTAAAACCTTCGGTCAGGATGCTGTTGTTCGTTTCAGTGATATGCAGACAAATATCGGCGGGCAGCAGGATACCAATGAAAGCCTGACAAGGCGCATGCTGTTTCTTCTGGAGGGAACCTGGCTTTATGGTAAGACTCGATTTAAGGAGTATCGTAGAGCCTTGTTGGAGAAATACATCAAGCCAGATGCATCGGATGAGCAATTGCCGCGATTCTTCCTTAATGATCTGATCCGTTATTACCGAACCATCACAACAGACTTTGAATTCAAGACTGCTGAAAGTGGCAAGTCTTGGGGATTGCGTAATATCAAGCTGCGTTTTTCACGCAAGCTGCTTTATTTTGGTGGTGTAATTGTTGTGGCTGAGATGAACCAGTTGACAAGAGAACAGAAGATCAATCAGGCAGAGCATTTGTTTGATCTGAATGCGCTGTCCCGCATAACAGCGCTTGGAGCTGGCTGTGATCAGACACAGGTTTTACTGGATCATTACGAGGGTTTTCTGAATCGGATCAGCGATTCAGCCATTCGGGAAGCCCTGGAGCAGGTAGTTAAAGAAGAGCGGATGGGCAACCCTGTCTACCGAGAGCTCAGGGAAGCCAGTGTCAGTTTTTCTGAAGTGCTGCATCAATGGTTGAATGAAAAATATCCAGATCACCCGATTCACCATGCACTGGTTTTTTAATGGCCATATATTTCATGCGTCATGCACAGACACCAGGTAATGCGGCTAATCTGTGGGTTGGTCGCAAAGACGAGGGTTTGACGCTGACTGGTATTGTGGAGCTGGAAAGACAGCTTGAAAAAATAATTGATGTGCAATTCAGTGGTATTTACTGCAGCCCACTGGAGCGAGCCAGGAAAACGGCTGAAATAGCAAAAAAAGCACTGGGGATTGGCTCGGAAGTTCAAGTTGTTGATGCGCTCATGGAGCGAGATTTTGGCAACTTCGAAGGCATGCCAAAAACAACTGCTAACCGGCAGGCTCTGGAAGGTGATGACAGTGTGGAGTCATCAAAAGCACTGGCATTACGCATTGAACCCTTTTTTCATCAAATCATGAAAGAAGAAGCACATCATCTGGTGATCTCGCATTCAGCGGTGTTTCGTTGTTTGATGCAAGGGCCTTATACTTCAATACCGATGCGCAGCAGCCTGGAAAATGCCGAAACGGTCATTCTTTCAAGTATTAATCATTAAGCTTACATTCATGGTGTGTTCCAACCTTTTATGACTACTCAAAACCAAGCAATTCCTGATGCCGCACGGCAAACCCATCTGAAACAGCTCGAAGCCGAGTCCATTCACATCATTCGTGAGGTGGTGGCCGAGTTCGAGAATCCTGTGATGCTTTATTCCATTGGTAAAGACTCTTCGGTGATGCTGCATCTGGCTCGTAAAGCTTTTTACCCGGCCAGTCCGCCTTTTCCATTGATGCACATCGACACCACCTGGAAGTTCCGGGAGATGATCAGCTTCCGGGACCAGATGGCTGCAGAGGCAGGCATGGATCTGCTGGTGCATACCAATCAGGAAGGGGTGGCTGCCGGAATGAATCCCTTTGATCATGGTGGCAAATATACCGACATCATGAAAACGGAAGCCCTCAAGCAGGCACTCAACCATTATAAGTTTGATGCCGCTTTTGGTGGTGCCCGGCGTGATGAGGAAAAATCCCGCGCCAAGGAGCGCATTTTTTCCTTCCGCGACAAGTACCACCGCTGGGATCCGAAAAATCAGCGCCCTGAACTCTGGAACATTTACAACAGCAAGCACAACAAGGGTGAATCCATTCGTGCCTTCCCCCTGTCCAACTGGACGGAACTGGATATCTGGCAATACATCTGGCTGGAAAACATCAAGATCGTGCCGCTGTATTATTCTGCGCCCCGCCCTGTGCTTGAGCGGGATGGCATGTTGATCATGAAGGATGATGACCGCCTGCAATTGCAGGAAGGTGAGGTACTGCAGGAAAAATGGGTTCGCTTCAGAACCCTGGGCTGCTACCCGCTGACCGGTGCTGTGGAATCCAAAGCAACCACGCTGGAAGACATCATCCAGGAAATGCTGCTGACCAAAACCTCCGAGCGTTCAGGCCGTGCTATCGACCATGACCAAGCGGGTTCCATGGAAAAGAAAAAACGCGAAGGGTATTTTTAAATGTCACACCAATCAGAACTCATCGCTGAAAATATTCACGATTACCTGAAGCAGCATGAAAACAAAACCCTGTTACGTTTCATTACCTGTGGCAGTGTTGATGATGGCAAATCCACCCTGATCGGGCGTCTGTTGCATGACACCAAACTGATTTATGAAGATCAGCTGGCAGCCATCCAGCGCGACAGTAAAAAACACAACACCAGTGGTGAAGAGGTGGATCTGGCACTGCTGGTGGATGGTTTGCAGTCCGAGCGGGAGCAGGGCATCACCATTGATGTGGCTTACCGTTATTTCTCCACGGATCACCGCAAATACATCATTGCCGATACCCCCGGTCATGAGCAGTACACCCGCAACATGGCCACTGGTGCGTCTACCGCTCAGTTGGCGGTGATTCTGATTGATGCCCGTTATGGTGTGCAGACACAGACTCGCCGCCACAGCTTTATCTGTTCACTGCTGGGCATCCGCCATCTAGTGATTGCTGTGAACAAGATGGATCTGATGGGTTTCAGTCAGGAGACGTTCAACAGCATTCAGGCGGACTACCTGCATTTTGCCGAGCAGTTGAACAATCGCTCACAACTGGATATCCAGTTCATCCCCATGTCTGCCCTGAAAGGCGACAACGTGGTGAATGCCAGTGAACAGATGCCCTGGTATCAGGGACCAACACTGATGCAGTTGCTGGATAACCTTGAAATCACCAAAGACATCAATCTGCAGGATCTGCGTTTTCCGGTGCAGTATGTCAATCGTCCGAACTTGGATTTTCGTGGCTATTGCGGCACCCTGGCGTCCGGCGTGTTGACCGTCGGAGATGCCGTCAAGGTGTTGCCATCGGGCAAAACGGCCACCATTAAACAGCTGGTGACCTGGGATGGCGAGTTGCAGCAGGCCTGGCCGGGCCAGGCGCTGACACTGACACTGAATGAAGAAATTGATATTTCCCGCGGGGATCTGATTACTCAACCGGACAGTCTGGTGGATACCGGCCAGGTACTGGATGCGCATCTGGTGTGGATGAGTGAGCAACCACTGCAAGTGGGCAAACAGTATGAGTTCAAGGTGGGCACCCAGACGGTCAGTAGTTATGTTACGGAGATTCACCACCAGATTGATGTGAACACCCTGCAGCAACACTCTGCTGACCATCTGCCGTTGAATGCCATCGGTCTGTGCCGGATCGAGGTTACCGCGCCGGTGGTGATTGACAGTTACGATACACGCCCCGCCACAGGTGGCTTTATTGTGATTGACCGGCTGAGTAATGCGACGCTTGCCGCTGGTATGATTGTGCGCAAGGCAGATACCGGGCCTTATGAGTTCAAGCAGCACGATAGCAAGTCGGAAGTGGTCTGGAATCACACCACCATTACTCCAGCCCTGAGAGCCACCCAAAAGAGCCAAATACCCCGTTGCATCTGGCTGACCGGCCTGTCCGGTTCAGGCAAGTCCACCCTCGCCAATGCCCTGGAACAAGCCCTCTACAAGCAGGGCTACCACACCATGCTGCTGGATGGTGATAATGTGCGCCACGGCCTGTGTAAGGATCTGGGCATGACGGATGCTGATCGTTCGGAAAATATCCGCCGAGTGGCTGAGGTTGCCAGGTTAATGACTGAGGCAGGATTGCTGGTGATCACTGCTTTCATTTCACCTTTCCGGAAAGACCGGGATGCAGCACGTGCCTTGTTTGCTGAAGGCGAGTTTATTGAAGTGCATGTGGATGCTCCGCTGGAGGTCTGTGAGGAGCGGGATCCGAAAGGCCTGTACAAAAAAGCCAGAAAGGGTGAAATCAAGGATTTCACCGGTGTGGATAGTGTTTACGAGAAACCAGAAAAACCGGAAGTGATCGTTAATACCAACGAACAATCACCCGAAGCTTTAGTAGAAATAATTATTAAAGCTATAAGGTAATTAAATTATGAAACTCCTCATCACTGGCGGCGCAGGTTTTATTGGTTCTGCTGTTATCCGCCACATCATCCACAGCACCCAAGATAGCGTAGTGAATGTTGATAAACTGACTTACGCAGGCAACCTGGAAAACCTCAGCCAGGTGAGTGACTCAGATCGCTATGCCTTTGTGCAAGTTGATATCTGCAACCGTGCTGAACTGGAACGTGTTTTTGCCGAACACCAGCCGGATGCCATCATGCACCTGGCGGCTGAAAGCCATGTCGATCGCTCGATAGATGGCCCCGCTGCTTTTATTGAAACCAACATCGTCGGCACCTATACCCTATTAGAAGTCGCCCGCAATTACTGGCAAGGCTTGGATGACACTCGACAACAAACTTTTCGCTTTCATCATATTTCTACTGATGAAGTCTACGGCGACCTGCCTCATCCCGATGAAAATGAAGAGGCCACTCAAAAGCTGTTTACAGAAACCACGGCCTACACCCCCAGCAGCCCTTACTCCGCCAGTAAAGCCAGTTCAGACCATCTGGTACGTGCCTGGCGCAGAACCTATGGCTTGCCAACCCTTGTTACCAACTGCTCTAACAACTACGGGCCTTACCACTTTCCAGAAAAGCTAGTGCCCTTGATGATCCTCAATGCTTTGGAAGGTAAAACGCTGCCGGTTTATGGTAAAGGCGATCAGATTCGTGACTGGCTCTATGTAGAGGATCATGCCCGCGCACTCTACAAGGTTGTGACAGAAGGTAAGATTGGTGAAACCTATAACATCGGCGGCCATAACGAAAAGCAGAACATCGACGTGGTACACACCATTTGCGATATCCTGCAGGAACTGGCCCCGGCTGCAACCCAATACCGAGATCTGATCACGCACGTACAAGACCGCCCCGGACATGACCGTCGCTACGCTATTGATGCCAGCAAAATCCAGCGTGAACTGGGTTGGCAACCGCAAGAAACCTTTGAATCGGGAATACGAAAAACCGTGAGCTGGTATCTTGACAACCTGGAATGGTGTCGGCGTGTACAGGATGGCACCTACAAGCGTGAGCGTTTAGGCGCACTGATCTAACAACAAAACAGGATTAGCCATGTTTCTGAAAGCCTTACACCTCAACGGCTTGCTCAGCTTTGGCACAGAATCTAAAGCCGTTGAGCTGGGTAACCTGAATATACTGATCGGCCCGAATGGCTCCGGCAAATCAAATTTTATTGAAGCCATAGACTTGTTGCGTGCTGCACCTACTGATTTCAGTACTTTTTTAAGTGATGGAGGCGGCATACGTGACTGGTTGTGGAAGGGAGGGCTACAAGGTAAGCAAGCCCGTGCACGCCTTGACGCAGTGCTCGATAACCCGAACGGTCCGCAGCCACTGCGTTACAGCCTGGAATTTATCGAAGAATACCAGCGCTTCACTATAGAAGATGAACGTGTTGAAAACGAAACCCCGACAGAAGGACACGCCAACCCCTATTTTTACTACCATTTTAATCAAGGACGGCCAACGCTCAATGTAAAGGGTAATAACCGCGAGCTACGGCGTGAAGACATCGAGTTCAACCGCTCCATTCTGGCCCAGCGCAAAGACCCCGAACAATACCCGGAAATTACCTATCTGGGCAAAGCACTAGGTAAAATCGGGCTGTATCGAGAGTGGAGTTTTGGCCGGTTTACCAAGCCACGTATCCCGCAAAAAGCGGACTTGCCCAACGAACACTTGCTGCCGGATGCCAGCAACCTCGGCCTGGTGTTGAACAGACTGCGACGTGATCCGGCAGCCAAACAGAAACTCCTGGAAGCGTTAAGCAACCTCTACGAAGGCATAGACGACTTCGATGTTCAGATAGAAGGCGGCACAGTGCAGGTATTCTTCCAGGAAGGGCGCAACATGATACCGGCAACCCGGCTGTCAGATGGAACGCTGCGCTACCTGTGCTTGCTGGCAATACTCTGCCATCCCCAGCCGCAACCGCTTATCTGCATTGAAGAGCCTGAACTGGGCTTGCACCCTGACATACTGCCGGTGATTGCAGACCTGCTGATTGAAGCCTCAGAAAGAACCCAGTTGATAGTAACAACCCATTCGGATGTGCTGGTTGATGCCATGACAAGTCAGCCTGAAAGTATTCTGGTATGTGAACGTGATATCGAAAACGGTACCCGAATAAATCGACTGAATAAGGAAGAATTACAGCCCTGGCTGCAGAAATATCGCCTGGGGCAATTATGGACAAGTGGCGAGCTGGGAGGCACACGATGGTAACCCTATATATAGAGGGGGGTGGTGATGCTCCCCAGTTGAAGGCACGTTGCCGCAAAGCGTTCAACAAATTCATCGAAAAAATGGGTTTTAAAGGCAAAATGCCAAAACTGGTAGCCTGCGGCAGCAGACGCAATGCTTACGAGCAATTTTGTACTGCCGTCGCACAAGGTAAAAACGCACTCTTGCTGGTCGACAGTGAGGCACCCGTAGTCAAGGCGCACGAGTTCAATGCCTGGTTGCACGTGCAGTCGCGTGAAGGGGATAGCTGGACAATGCCCGCCCAAGCCACACCTGAATCCTGTCACCTGATGGTCGAGTGCATGGAAAACTGGTTTCTGGCCGATATTCCGGCTTTGCAAGCCTATTATGGTGCCGGTTTCAAAGCAGATAAGTTACCCAGTGTTAGCCAAGGGCTTGAAAAAGTGAGTAAGCAGCAAGTCTATCACGGCTTGAAGCAAGCAGCCCAGTCGACCCGTAAGGGCAGCTACAGCAAGGGTGATCACTCCTTTGCCATTCTGGAACAGATCAACCCCGATAACGTCACGGCTGCCAGCGAATGGGCTTCCCACTTCAAGCAACGCTTACAGACGGAAATGGGTGTTTAGGCACACACAATATTCAAGGTGTAATACATGAAAGGCATTATCCTCGCCGGTGGTTCCGGCACCCGTTTGTATCCCATCACCAAGGGTGTGTCAAAGCAGTTGCTGCCGATTTATGACAAGCCGATGATCTATTATCCGCTGTCTGTGCTGATGCTGGCGGGTATTCGTGACATTCTGATCATCTCTACACCGGAAGATCGCCCCAACTTTGAAAAGCTGCTGGGTGATGGCAGCAACTTCGGTATACAGCTCAGTTATGCGCAGCAGCCTAGTCCAGATGGACTGGCTCAGGCATTCATCATCGGTGAAGACTTCATTGGCAAGGACAGTGTTTGCCTGGTGCTGGGTGACAATATTTTTTATGGTCAGGGTTTTTCACCCAAGTTGAAACAAGCAGCTGCCCGCACTTCCGGTGCTACCGTATTTGGATATCAAGTCAAAGACCCGGAACGCTTTGGCGTCGTCGCCTTTGATGACAACAACAAAGCGATCTCCATTGAAGAAAAACCCGAACACCCTAAATCTCACTACGCCGTAACCGGACTCTATTTCTATGATAACGATGTGGTGGAAATTGCCAAGCAGGTACAACCTTCTCATCGCGGTGAGCTGGAAATCACCAGCGTCAACCAAGCCTACCTTCAGCGCGGTGATCTGAACGTGGAGCTGTTAGGTAGAGGGTTTGCCTGGCTGGATACCGGCACTCATGAAAGCCTGCTGGAAGCGGCCCAGTTTGTTGAAACCATTGAAAAACGCCAGGGTTACAAGATTGCCTGTCTGGAAGAAATCGCCTGGCGCAATGGCTGGCTCAGCAATGGGGCGCTGGAGCAGCAGGGCAAGGCATTAAGCAAAAATGGTTATGGCCAATACCTGCTGGGCCTGGTGAAAGAAGCATGAGCCAGCCGATTATTCCGGTCACCAGACCTTACCTGCCCAGCAGAGAAAAGCTTGATCAATACATCGATGGCATTTACGAGCGCAATTGGCTGACCAACAACGGGCCGCTAGTACAAGAGCTTACCCAACGCCTAGAAGACTATTTGGGTGTGGAAAACTTGCTATTAGTCACTAATGGCACCCTGGCACTGCAAATTGCCTATAAGGTTTTAGGTATCACCGAGCCAGTCAAACAAGCCCCCGCTGAAGCCATAACAACACCTTTTACTTTTATTGCCACCGCTAGCTCACTGAAGTGGGAAGGCGTGCAGCCTGTTTTTGCTGATATCGACCCAGATACCTGGTGTTTAGACCCAGCCAATATTGAAGCCGCCATTAGCCCGAATACTCGGGCTATCCTACCGGTGCATGTTTTTGGCAACGCCTGTGAAGTAGAAACCATCGACGCTATTGCCCAAAAGCACAAATTAAAAGTCATCTACGATGCCTCCCACGCCTTCGGTGTGAAGTATAAAGGCGAAAGCCTGCTTAAACACGGCGATGCCGCCACCCTCAGCTTCCACGCCACCAAGCTTTTTCACACCGTAGAAGGCGGAGCGATTATCTTCAAGCGCAAAGAAGATCTGGAGCGGGCGAAGAAAATGATCAACTTTGGCATTACTGGACCAGAAACGATTGAGTGTCTGGGTATCAATGCCAAGTTGAATGAACTACAAGCCGCGATGGGGTTGTCTGTATTGGATGAAATGGAAGCTAACTTAAAGGCTCGTTCCGAGGTATGGCACCGCTACGAACAGTCCCTAAGTCAGGTCTTGCAACTGCAAGTCAAGCCAGAAAAACTGGATTATAACTACGCTTACTTCCCGGTGGTGTTCGAAAGCGAAGAAAAGGCTGTGCAAGTAGCGGCCATGCTAAAGGAAAACGGCGTACTGGCAAGGCGGTATTTCTATCCATCATTGGAATCCGTGGAATCTTTGGGAGCAGAGGCAGATCAGCCTATATCGAAAGACATTGCCAGCCGGATACTCTGCCTGCCAATTTTTGATCAGCTTTCCCAGGCCGACCAACAAAAGATTATTAATTTTATTACGGCGGAGCTGGAGGCATGAAGCTAGCAATAATGCAGCCATACCTATTCCCTTACATCGGCTATTTTCAGCTGATTTATGCTGCTGATCTTTTTCTGATCTATGACGATGTGGCTTATATAAAAAGAGGCTTTGTTAATAGAAACAATATTTTATCGCCTAATGGTGTTATTAGGTTTACTGTTTCCGTACCAGGCGCATCATTAAATAAAAAGTTTTCTGACCTTGAGTTTTCGAATGATGTAGCCAAGGTACTGAAAACTATTGACCATAGTTACACCAAAGCGCCTTATTTTAACGATGTCTTTCCAGTAATTCAGGGGGTTATGGAACTTAAAGATCGATCAATCGCAACAGTATGCCAAAAAAGTTTTGAGGACCTTTTTTCCTATCTTGGTATAGAAAAACAGTTCAAGAAAACCAGTGAACTTGACTACGACCGCTCTGTCTCTGCCCGTGATCGTCTGATTGCGCTGTGTCATCAGCTCGAAGCTGATTGTTACCTTAATACACCGGGAGGCCGTAAACTGTATGCTAAGCAAGATTTTGCCGAGAAAGGGATTGATTTGAAGTTTGTTGACACGTTACCGATGGAATACTCGCAGGGTGTTAACATGTTTGTTCCCAATTTATCAATTATTGATATGCTGATGAACTGTTCTCCGGAAGAGGTAAGATATTTATTGGGTCGCTATGAGTTGTCTTAGCTATAAATGTGGTTTTGATGTAAATAATTTATTGAAGTGAGAATTTACATGGCTGAGCTAGAGTCAAGGGTAAAGAATTTTTCACGTGTATCAGATTTGGAAATACTGTTAGCAGAGTTAAATGAAAATCTTGCTACAGCCAATGAAAAATATCTTGACAATAGAATAGAGCAATATTCAAAAATTTTTATAGTAGGCCCACTCCGCTCTGGAACTACACTGTTTACTCAGTGGCTTGCCAACACCGGCCTTGTCGCCTACCCAACCAATCTGCTGTCTCGTTTCTTTGGAGCGCCTCTGGTAGGTGCAAAAATTCAGCAATTATTGACGGACCCACGTTACAACTTTCGTAACGAAATTCTCGACTTCAACTCGGACATCAGCTTCAGCTCCGATAACGGTAAAACCAAAGGTGCATTGGCCCCGAATGAATTTTGGTATTTTTGGCGACGCTTCTTGCCCTTCGATGAACTGGATTACATGCCAGCGGACGAACTAAAACAAAAAGCCAACCTGGCAGGTTTACGGGATGAACTGAATGCACTGGCGAATATTTTCGAAAAACCCTTCGCTATGAAAGCCATGATCATGAACCAGAACATTCCAGAGCTGGCAGAACAGTTCGATAAGCCCCTGTTTATCTGGGTTCGGCGCGACCCGATCTTCAATATTCAGTCAGCACTGGAAGCTCGAAAACGTCAGTACGGCGATATAAACACCTGGTATTCTTTCAAGATTAAAGAATACCCCCATCTCAAAGATCTGAGCCCGCTGGAATCCGTTGCTGGCCAGATTGCTGCCATTAACAATTCAGTAGAGCGCGGCATTGCCGAATTGCCAAACCACAAGAAACTGGTTGTTCAGTACGAAGACTTCTGTCAGCGGCCAGAATACTACTACAATGAAATCTCCTGCCGGATGATAGATCAGGGTGGGGTAAGTGCTGATCAGGTGCCGAAATATACTGGGGAGACGAGTTTCGCCAATACCAATCGTTGGCGGTTAGAGGAGTATTCGCAGGCAGATGCAGAGCGGGTTTATGAAGCAGTCACAACGGGCAAGGAATAAGCAAAATCGTGTTAGGAAAAATTAAAAATCGTGTTCGCCAGAAGGCAACAGAGCTGCGTAACCAGCGTAAAGCCTCTGGCAAAGTTAAGTATTTCTGTATAGGCCGAAACAAGACAGGGACGACCTCGCTGAAGCGTGCTTTTGAAGATTTAGGCTATCCGATAGGAAACCAGCGCAACGCAGAGATTCTCACCAGCGAGCATTACTTTGAAGGAAACTTCCAGCCCATCATTGATTACTGCAAAACTGCCCAGGTCTTTCAGGATGTACCATTCAGCTACCCGGAAACCTATAAGAATCTGGATAAAGCCTACCCTGGCAGCAAGTTTATACTCACAATCCGTGATGATGAAGAGCAGTGGTACCGGTCGATCACCCGCTTTCACGCCAAGAAATTTGGTAAGGATGGAAGAATACCGTCTGCTGAAGACCTGAAAAGCGCAACCTATGTGCAGCCGGGCTTTATGTACAACGTTGTTCGGGTGCACGGCACACCTGACAATGACCCCTACAATAAAGAGATTATGGTTACCCACTACAAGCAATATAATCAGGAAGTTATTGATTACTTTAAAGACCGTCCGGATGATTTGCTGGTGATTAATATTGCCGCAAAAGGCGCGTACCAGAAATTCGTAAATTTTCTGGGTGTGGATTCGCCGTTTGAAGAATTCCCTTGGGAGAACAAAACCTGATGCGGTGCTACGCTGAATGAAGTCGATGAACCGCAAAATCGGTGTTGGAGTCTTGTGGAACCTGGCCAGTATGTTCCTCACACGTGGCGCCAGTACCATCTTCATGCTGTTCCTCGCGCGTCTGCTGGCACCCGAAGCCTTTGGTCTGGTGGCTATGGCAATGGTGGTGTTTGAACTGGCGAATGCGTTCATCAACTCTGGGTTGGGAGCAGCATTGATACGCAGTAAAGAGGTATCAGGTGCGGATCTGAGCACGGTGTTCTACAGTAATCTGGGGCTTAGCCTAGTGGCGTATGCTGCAATTTTCGCCAGTGCCCCTTATATTGCAGCATTTTATAATCAACCCGAGTTGGCTGCGCTGGTTCAGATAATGGGGTTGGTAGTTTTTATCAATGCGGCCAGGGTTGTACAAACCGCCGTGCTCAGCCGCAAAATGGACTTTAAAACTCAGATGAAAGCCAACACTCTTGCAACCTTGGTGTCTGGTGTGCTCGCTGTGACGGCAGCTTACCATGGTTGGGGGGTGTGGAGTCTGGTGGTGCAGATGCTCAGTCAGGCGGCAGTTTCAGCTTTTATTCTTTGGGTCGGTAGTAGCTGGAGGCCAAGTTGGCAGTTTTCAACAGAATCTTTCACGCGACTATTCGCCTTTGGCCGGAACCTATTGGCTGAGGGGATTCTTTCGGTGCTTTATCAGAATTCCTACATTCTCGTGATTGGTCGATTTTTTAGTGCCGAGCTGACAGGTCTTTATTATTTTGCCAAAAAGGTTAGCAATCTGATTTCAAAGCAGTTAACCGGTGCTGTTCAGCAAGCAACCTTTCCTGCACTTTCCACGCTACAGGATGATAACCCTACGCTCAAATACAAATATCGACAAATCATGCAACTGATGATGTTCCTGATTGCCCCCATCATGATGCTACTGGCAGGCTTGTCACCAACACTGATCGGCCTGGCTTTTGATGCTAGATGGCAGAGTGCTGTACCTTATCTGCAATTACTCTGTGTTGTAGGTATGTTATACCCCCTTCATGCACTGAACTTGAATCTGCTAAAAGTTAAAGGCCGCGCTGATTTGGTACTTAAAGTTGGCTTACTCAAAAAAAGTGTTAACCTCACCCTGCTATTTTTAGCAATACCTTACGGTGTAATAGGTATCGTGGTTTCTCAGGTGCTCGCCACATTCCTTGCACTGGTACCTAATACTTACTTTTCAGCAAAGCTTGTAGAATATTCACTACGTGAACAAGTAACAGATGTTACAAAGCCCATAGCTGCAGCTATTCTGGCGGGCTTGTCAGCATTTTGGGTAGCGGAGATCCTGCAAATACACCCTGCCGCCACACTGTTATTTAGCGGAATGGTTGGTACTGGAATATATGTGTTAGCAAGCATGATTATACGTGCAGAAGGACTGCTGATGTTGTGGAGTAAAGTAAGAAAACGGCTCAATAAAGTAAGAGTTTTTCCAGATAACCGTTCTTAATAATAAAGTTAAAATAATTTAGGGCAAGCATGAGAAACCTAAGAAGTGAAGATGAAATCATGGCTACCTGGAAAGGTAATCCAGATAAGCCAGTAGTGAGCATTTGCTGTATCACCTACAACCACGAACCCTATATCGAAGACGCACTTGAAGGATTCCTGATTCAAGAAACCGATTTTCCATTCGAAATCCTGATCCATGATGATGCGTCGACCGATCGTACTGCAGATATCATTCGAGAGTATGAAGCGAAATACCCAAAACTGATCAAGCCGATTTACCAGGTGGAGAACCAGTATTCAAAGGGCGCGTTAATCAGTCCAACTTTTAACTATCCACGTGCAAAAGGGCAATATATTGCAGTATGTGAGGGCGATGATTACTGGACGTATAAAAAAAAGCTTCAGAAACAATATGATTTTATGGAATTTAATCCTGAATATTCGGCTTGCGCACATAGAATTGAGGTGAAATTTGAAGGAGTTGAGAGTGAAGAGAGATTTTTTTGTGAACCTTTAATTGATCCTGAGTTCAATGAATTCATTAGTGTAAAACGGTATATAGCAATGGTAAGCTTATTTGCAAAAACATCGATAATGAATAATATTCCACATTGGGGTAAAGTTTTGGCGGGGGGACATATACTTTCACTACACTACCTGAGAATGAATGGCCGAATCTATTACATAAACGACAAGTCAATGGCTGTTCATAGGAAAAACCCAGGAGGAATAACTTTTAACCCTGGATTACGTTATAAGCCTAGTAAAATGGCAAGGTCGTTAAACTTTGTACGCAGGGATTGGTTTAAAATAAATCGATTAAGAATAACAATGTACGAAGGATTGTTTCTGGAGGCCCGTGATGAGTATAAACCATATATTGCGAATCAGCTTTCCACTGCATACATGAAAGCATCATTAAAGGAGTTTTTTAACTTTAACTTTAGCCGTGCAATTTTGTATTGTTTTAAACTTATAGTTCTTCGCTCAAATATAAAAATTTTAAATAAAAATGGCGAGGCGCTATGATTTTTAATTTTTTTAATTTTTTTAATTTTTTTAATTTTTCATTACAAGGTAAAGGTTGTCTCTATAACTATCTGGTATTTCAGTATGAATACTTCAAGTCCTCTGTAGATTTTAAATTATGTGTGGACTTTAAGATAATATGTGACAGCTCGTTTACACTAAATAAAACATTTTGCAAGGTTGTTAAAGACAAGAATGTTAGCTATAAGATTACTGATTGTGGAGAGTTTTTTTGGTTTATTGGGGATGAATTTGTTTATATGGATGGGGGCGATTCACTTAGTAAAATAAGTAAAATTCAGTTTTCAGAGAATTTCCCAAAAATGCAGGCAAGCATGATTATTGACTCAATTATGAGGTTTAGGTTGGGTCGCTTTGATATCTCTCTAGTTCATGCTGCTGCTGTGTCTAAAAATGGAAAAGGAGTACTCATACCAGCATGGAAGGGTATGGGGAAGACAGCACTAACAATTAAGCTTCTAAAATCAGGTTATGAATATCTTGCTGATGACCGAGTATGGGTTTCTAGTAGAGGAAGCATATATTCTTACCCGAGGTATGTTGTACTAAAAGACAGTAATTATCATTACTTTCCAGATTTCATGACATTAATAATAAGAGTAAAATATCGATTGACCAAGGCTATAAGTCTTGTTGAATGGAGGTTTAGTGGCGCTAATCTGTTAAGAAAAGTTCTGTATAGAGTGTTTAAAGTAAAAGCAAGACACTTTCATGTCCAAAAACTTCTACCTGATATAGTTGTTGCTAGCAGGGCTAATTTGAATTTTACTTTCATTTTATATCGTGAGAGTGTAGAAGAGCCAAGCATTCAACCACAAGAAGTTAGTTCAGTTTTGATGGCAATTGACTCAATAAATAATTATGAATGGGACACAGATTTACTAAAACTATGTGCAGCTAGAGATTTGTTGTTAAATTCACATGCTTCATGGAAAAAAGAATTTTTTCAGCTTCTAAATAACGATAAAGTTTCTCTGGATAAAGCATTTTGTACATCAATGTGTTTTAAAGCGGTTGTGCCGAAAAATCCAGTTGAAAATGATTTCGATGAGATTGTTGAACGTATGGATGAAATATGCAAGTAGCTATTGTTGGACCAGATGGGTCAGGTAAAACAAGTGTGTGTTTAGAGCTTTCCAAGAAAATAAATAACTCTATTGTTATTTATGGAGGAAAACGAAATTTTAATTATAAATTGACAAGTTTTTTTCTTTGGCTGTGGAAGGCTACAAGAAAAATTCCATTTTTCCCATCTTTTATTCCCCGCTTTTTTATGTATTATCCAATGGAGTTTTTAGAAAATGCTAATAAGTTTATTAAAAAGGATGGTGTATTGCAGATATATGACCGCCATCCTATTGATAGATTGGTATTAAAAAATGAGCGCCTTCTTAATAAAAAAGCAAAGTTTTTTGATCTTGATTTATCCCTGCTAAAAGCATTGTGTTGGTTATATAAGCGTAAATTTAATACGATCGATTTTATATTTATGCTAAATCCCTCTAGTGAAGTTTGCAATATGCGTTCAAACGGACAATATAAAAACTTAGAGTCGGTGAAAGCTAGACAGGAGGCATATTTATTGGCTCTTGAAGAATGGTCATCGATTGCTAAGCACGTTTGTATAGTTGAGATTTCGATTGATATGAAGGTTGTTGAAGTTTCTGATATTATTTACAGAAGGATATTAAATGTATAAATTTGGCTATATTGGTTATAAGTTATTGCTTCGACTTTACAGGTTGAAGATTGTTAAAAAAACATCACTAGCTATTGTGAATATATTATCATGCCTAGTTCCACTTAACGATAAACGTATTTTATTTGGCTCTATGAATGGGCGTTTTTATGGTGACAATAGTAAATACGTTTATGAGTGGCTATTGGAAAATAGGCCTGATTTAGCCCCTGTTTGGATGACTGCAAGCCGGGAAGTTTTTAGTACCTTGAAGGAAAGAGGACTCCCTGTTGCTTATACTTTTAGCTTGAAAGGTTTGTTCTATGTTCTATCAGCGCCGCTCGCTTTGTTTACAAATAGTCTAAGAGATATTTCGATTGATCCATTTTCTATCCCAGATAGAATGATGCTAATTTCTCTAAGGCATGGTCGTTCACCTAAACGTGTACGTTTTGCTCGGCTAGGGCATAAAATAACACGATTAGAGGAGCTGGAAAGGAATAGAGAGTCGAAACTTGTTCAATATGTAATTTCTACTTCGGAGTTTATTTCTGATATACAAGAAGAGTGTTTGCGGGTCGGAAGAGAAAAACATATTGTTACTGGCTACCCACGAAATGATAAATTGTTTGACCCTGAAGCTAGAGACAGGATTTATTTTAAGGATTTTACTTCTGATATTGATTATAGACATGTGATTCTATATGCGCCAACGTGGCGACACGGGCGCGATCCGGTTGAGTTTTTTCCGTTTAAAGATTTTGAAGTCAAAAGACTAATAGGATTTCTTGAAGAAAACAAAATCTTACTTCTGATGCGACCACATGCTGGTGACTTACAATATAAGAATCTAAATAATTTTTTAAATTATTTAGATTTATCTTCTGCATATATCAAAATTTCTAGACATGATTTGTTCCCAGATGTTAATGCTTTGCTTCCCTTTGTAAATGCATTGATTTGCGACTATTCAGCCTTATATCATGATTATTTGTTATTAAATCGCCCAATTATTTTTGTGCCCTATGACTTTGATGATTTCTCAAGTGATAATGGTTTTCTATATGATTATTTTAAATACCTCCCGGGCCCTGTAGTAACAAGTCTCAATTGTTTTATCTCAGAATTGAAGAGTGTTGCCACTGGAAAAGATGAGTATTCAGATAAGAGAGATATTTTAAAAAATATGGTGCATGGTTATAGTGATGATCAATCAACATTAAGGGTTGTTAAGGTTTTAGATAAAATAAGAGGATCAAAAAGTGTCAAAACTTGAAGAAATCCTACATGGTTTTGCGGGTTCTTATCTGACATCACAATCCAGTATAGGCGCTTTTCCAGCAGGTCATAACGGCCCTTATATTGATCCTGAAAAACCCACACGAAATACCGCTCATGCTTTGTTTTTACTTGCAAGTATTTATGCGCGTGAGCCAAGTGAATTGATTAAGTCTGCAGCGGTGCGTGCAATCGATTATTTGTTTAGTGTAGAGGCGCGTCCGGCGAGTGCAACGTTTTATTGCCGTGATAAGGAAGGTAAGGATCACTGTAACGGTTTAGTCGGCCAGGCTTGGGTAATGGAGGCTTTAATTAAAGCAGCTAAGGTGTTTGACAGGCCAGATTGTTATAAACTGGCCGAAGAGGTTTTTTTGTTGCATAAGTTCAATGAAAAAATTGGTATTTGGCACCGCGTTGAAATTGATGGTGCTGAATTGTCATTCGATGGTACCTTTAATCACCAGCTTTGGTTTGCTGCTGTTGCGGCTCAATTGGATAAAACACCTGTTGCGCAAGAGCAAGCGTTATCTTTTTTAAGAAAAGTCGCAAGTAAAGTCATGCTGTATCCTAACGGCGTAGTTTTTCATGGTTCGCCGATGGGGTCGGTGTTTGATTATTTGTCATTGGGTTTACGTCGTTTTGCGGGTCAAGTTAAAGGTCGATTAGTTTTAAAACGCCGGTTGGCTGATTTGTATTCTAAGTCTGTTGGTTATCATGGTTTTAATTTATATGCTTATGCCATGCTAAAGGATATTTTTCCTAGTGAAGCAATTTGGTCATCAGACTTAATCGCCAAAATCACTGATGTGGTTGAATCATCTGATTTTCAATCTGAGCTTGTGAATTCAGAGTTTGGCTATTTTTATAATGTGTCGGGCATTGAAATCGCTTTCGCGATGGAAGTTTTGTGTAATGATAAAGAACGCGCACAGACCTGGTTAAATAGGCAGTTTGAATATACCTGTGAGGATGCGGCGTATCCTTTAACAAAAGGGGTGGTCGATAAAAACACGGCGATGGCACGTTTGTATCAAGCTGCACGTTTAAAAAATGATTACGAGGTCAAGTGTGGCAAATAAAAAAATGGTTTCAGTAATTATTCCAACGTATCACGATTGGGATAGATTGGCGCTTTGTATTGAAGCACTTAAAAGTCAAACTTATCCAGCAGAGACATTTGAAGTGATCATAGTAAATAATGATCCTGATGATGCAGCATCTGAGCTAAACCTTACTGAAAACTTTCAACTTATCTCAGAAAGCAGTCCAGGTTCTTATGCCGCTAGAAACGCTGGTCTAGCCATAGCAAGAGGTGAGATTGTTGCTTTTACTGACTCCGATTGTATACCTGATAAAGACTGGATTATAAACTCAGTTAAACATTTAGAAGAAGGTGCAGAAAGACTTGCTGGGCGTGTTGAGCTTTTTTTTAAATCCAAAAGGCACAGTATTTCTGAGATTTATGAGAAAGCTTTTTCATTTGATCAAGAGCTTACAGCTTCTTATGGTGGGGCAATAACTGCAAACATGATTACATGGAAAAAAAACTTTGATATCGTTGGCCTTTTTGACTCTAATTTAATGTCAGGTGGTGATAATGAATGGGCTGGTAGAGCAGAGGCAATGGGTATAAAAGTTGTTTATGCTAAAGATGCTATTGTTTACCACCCTGCTCGTGACAGTATTAAAGATTTAATCAAGAAGAAAAGAAGAGTTGCTGCTGGCCTTTTGCGTGTAAATAGGCTGTCAATACTAGATATATTGGCTAAAGGCTTCTTTGTAAATCCTTCGCGCGCTATAAGAGCATACAGGATCGGTAGGGTCAGTTTTTTTGAATCATTAGTATCTTTTTTTGTTTTGTTTTTTCTTAAGTTAGTTCAAACGCTAGAGCAGTTGTTGTTGGTTTTAAGTTTAAAGAAGGATGAGAGGTAATGAGAGTTCTTTATCTGTGTGACTTTGATCTTTCTAGGTATTCAGGTAAAGATCGTGCAACTCGCCAAAAATTAAGAGCTTTATCAAAATGCGTCGAGCAACTTGATTGTTTAAGCGCCAATAGCAGGTTTAATAAAGGTTTTAATGTCGTGCTTTTAGATTTTAAGGCTTTTTATTTTATTTTAAAAAAAAGGCCTGATGTTTTTGTAAGTAGGGGTTATGCCGGGTTTTTTAGTCTTGTGTTGTGTAAGGTCTTGAGAATTAAATCAGTACGCGAAATACATTCTGATCCAAAAGATGAGTTGCAGTATCTTGATAAGCCTAAATTGGTTAAATTGGCTATCTATGTTGCTTCACACCTATCACACTTTCTTGATAAGAATAGTGATAAAAGAATCTTCAATCACCCACTACTTAAGGCGTGGTATGAATCTAAGTATGGATGGAAGACTGGTAATTATTTTGTTTATAATGGATTTTCTGTAGACGATTTGGTGGAGTATGAGAAGTATTCTTGCCGTAAACAGTTTGGGTTTTCCGATAATGTAAACTATATTGCTTTTACTGGCTCTGCTAGCTACTGGCATGGGGTGGATTATTTGGTTGAATTGCAGCGTGAATTAAATAGAATTTGTTCAAATGTTAAAATTGTTTGCGCCGGTGGTAAAGTACCTGTTGAATTAGATCCTGACAAGATTATAAAAAATATAACTCCGCTAGATGATGTTGGGTGTGCAAAGATTATTTGTGCTGCTGATGCTTGTATACTGCCAGTAAAAGATGTACGTGTTAGTCCTGGCAGCCCGTTAAAACTGTATGATTATATTTCTCATAAAAAGCCTGTGATTACTCAAAATGACCTTGTTGGTTATAGTGATGAAGTTGAGAGATATGGTTGTGGCCTTTTGGTTGATTTTTCTGAGCCAAAGTTGGCTGCTTTTGAAATAATTAACTTTATTGACTCCATTGTGCTGCCAGAGTTTGATGTTACTGTATTTTCTTGGGATTCGCGGATGCGTGAATGGGCTGATATTTTCAGAGATTCTAAATAGGTTTAAATTTGTTACACATATCTTTTGTTTTATATTTCCGATGTTTGGTCTAGAAGAACTGAATCCGCAGTAAATCGCGTGCAAAAAAATTTTTTCTAGTCAAAATGGTTAAATCCTACCATCTCGTGTGGAATGATTTGTAATGTCTGAGTTTCTAGGTCTACTGGGTTTGGCACTTGTTGCTGCACTAACTTTACTATGCGCTCAGCGCTGGTCATTTCTTTCAGTTATTCTGTTTAGTGCTTTTCTGATTCGTGCTGTCGCATCTATTTTTAATGCCTATATCGCACCCCTGCCAGACAGCACTGCCGATGCGCGTACGTTTGAGATTGTTGCTTGGGAGTGGGCACAGGGAGGTGTTGCAGAAGCCATTCAGCAGTTTGCAGGCCCTGACAGTTACTTTATCAGCTGGATACTCTCTGTTTTGTACGCAGCAACTGATCGCAGCTTGTTAATGGCTCAATCAGTCAGCTTGCTGTTTGGTATGGGTACGGTTGTGTTGGGCACCCTATTAGCCAAGGAGATATGGGGTGTACGCACTGCCATCAAGGCAGGTTGGGTGCTTGCTCTCTTTCCTACGCTGATTCTTTACTCAGCCTTGGTGATGCGTGAAGCCTACATTTGGTTCTTTGTT